>VAXH01000084.1 GCA_005883955.1 Actinomycetota bacterium
CGGCTTGGTCGACCCCGGCGGGACCGGGTAGCCCCCGCCTTCGACCGGCGAGCTCGCCACGACGTTCGTGCCGACGAACGTCCAAGACGGACTCGCCCCGCTCGTCATCGCAAAGACGCCCGCTACCGCGCCAGCCGTCAGCAGCCCGGCGGCGATTACCAGCACTCTCTTCACGGTTCTCCCCCTCCGTTCGAGATATTCCGCACTTGATGTAGGGCGCAGGTTATTCCCCCAGCAAGCCGCGCGCCGCGGGTGCGACTGGTCATACGGGGAGAATCCGGCGTTTTCCCTGGGCGGCGGCCGCGGCCGTCGCCCAGAGGCCGACTACGCGCGCGCCGGTTCGACGATGCCGAGGCGCTCGAGGCAGTCGCGGATCTGCGCCTTCTCGTCGTCGCTGGCCTCGACGAGCGGCAGCCTGAGGCCGCCGACGTCGTGGCCGACCAGGTTGAGCGCGGCCTTGATCTGAATCGGCCCCGTCGTCACCGCGAGCAGCTCGTACGCGGGGCCAAGCTCCTCGTCGATCTGCCTCGCCCCCTCCCGGTCCCCTTCCCGGAACCGCCGAACCATCTCTTTCACCTGCGGGCCGACGACATGCGTGTGCACGCAGACGCCGCCCTTGCCGCCCACCTCGAGGAACGGGTAGACGATGTTGTCGTCGCCCGCGTAGAGGTCGAGGCCGAGCTCGACGATCCGCCGTGCCTGCTCGAGGTCGTCGTTCGCCTGCTTGACCGAGGTCACGTTCGGGATCTCGGCGAGCCGGGCCATCGTCTCGGGCTCGATGTTGACGACGACTCGGGAGGGAATGTTGTAGACCATCACCGGCCGGTCGGTCGACTCGGCGACCGCCTTGAAGTGCTCGACGATCCCGCGGGGCGGCGGCTTGTTGTAGTACGGGGTCACCACGAGGAAGCCGTGGGCGCCGGCCTCGTGCGCCTGCTCGGTCAGGTGAATCGAGTGGGCGGTCGAGTTCGTGCCGGTTCCGGCCAGCACGGTCGCTCGATCTCCGATCGAGTCAGTCGCGGCTCGCAGCAGCTCCACGCGCTCATCGTCGGAGAGGGTCGGCGACTCGCCGGTCGTCCCACTGACGACGACCCCGTCGGAGCCGTTGTCGACCAGGTAGGCGCAGAGCTCGCGGTACCGCTCGTAGTCGACGGCGCCGTCGGCGTCGAAAGGTGTGACGGTCGCGGTCAGGACCTCGCCGAGCACGGTTCGATGTTACTCCTCCGCTTAGATTGACCTGCATGGAGTGCCGCCCCGCGAGCGCCGAGGACGTGGCCCGGGTCTCGGAGCTGCTCGAGCAACTCGGCTATGCGGCTTCGCCCGAGGTGGTCGGACGTCGACTGCAGGCCCTCACGGCCTCGCCTCACGACGACGTCTGGGTCGCCGAGCGCGACGAGACGGTCGTCGGCCTGGTCGCGATTCACGTCTCGCGCTCGCTGGAGTACGACGGCGACATCGGGAAGGTGAGTGCGATCGTCGTCGACGAGGCAGCGCGCCGCCAGGGAGTCGGCGAGCAGTTGATGGTGCTCGCGGAGCGCGAGGCCCGGCGGCGCGGGTGCGTGCTGCTTTTCCTGACGACAGCGGAGCGCCGCACGGACGCGCACGCCTTCTACCGGAGGCTCGGGTTCGAGGAGACGGGCAGGAGGTTCGCGAAGGAACTCGACTAACGGAAGTCGGATCGGGGTGGCAACGGCACGAGATCCCCCAAGCGCTCTAGGTCTGACGATCGACCGGTAGCCAGTAGTCGACCCACTGCTCGCGGGTCGCGCCGACGCGATCGTAGACCTTCATCGCGGCGGCATTGTCCGTAGCGGTCTGCCAGGTAAGTTTCCCCGCGCCGTGCGCAGCGCATTCGGCGCGGCAGGCCGCGATCAAGGCCTCGGCGACTCCCGTGCCGCGCGCCTCCGGGGCGACATAGAGGTCGTTCATGACGCCGATCCGCTCCGCGCTCGTCGTCGCCCAGCTCCAGAAGATCGTCGCGAAGCCGACGGCGCGCCCTCCGTTCCGTGCCAGCAGTTGGACGCCCTCGCGCTCGGGATCGGCGATCAGCGCTCGCGACAAAGCAAGCAGCGCTTCGTCGCTCGGGTCGACCTCGTAGAAGTGGCAGTAGGCGCGCATGAGCGGCAACAGTTCGATGAGGTCGCCCTCGGCGACGCGCGCGATCTCCGCCATCAGCGCCGCCACCAGAAGCGCGGGTCCTGCGGCTCCTCGGCCGCCAGTTCCTCGAGCGCCCGGCCCGCGTACTCCTTCGCGGTCATTTTCATCTGCGCTGCGAATCCGGTCGCCGCCAGCGAGAACGTCAGGCCGTGGACGCGCAGGTCCCAGCCCTCGAGCGGCCCCGGATCTTCGAGCAGCGCCCGGGCCTCTTCGTCGGGGACGTCGAAGACCGCCAGCCCCCCATGCGGCGCGCCGGTGAAGTGGTCATGAAGACGACGATGCCGCGCTGCCGGTCCGAGATGTATTCGTTCAGAAGCTCGTTCGCCTGACGCGCGCTCACGTCCTGCGGCGCGAGGGCGTAGACGAGGTAGCAGCGGCGCTGGGAGGGGCTCACTCGCCGAGCAGTCGGTCGAGACCGATGGTGAGGCCGGGTGGGAGTGTGTGCAGACGATCGAGCGCGAGCAGGACGCCGGGAAGGAACGCCTCGCGGGAGAAGGTGTCGTGTCGGATGGTCAGCAGTTGGCCCTCGCCGCCGAGTAGAACCTCCTGGTGAGCGACCAGGCCCGGCAGCCGCACCGAGTGGATCGGCGGCTCGCCCGGCAGGCGCTCGGCCGTGGCGCGGGCAGTACCGGACGGCGCGTCCTTCTTGCCCTCGTGGTGGAGCTCGACGATCTCGGCCCGTGGCAGGTACTCGGCAGCCGCCTCGGCGAACCTCGTCATTAGCACGGCGCCGATCGCGAAGTTCGGAACGACGAGCAGCTGCAGCGAGCGATCCAATGCCAGCGCCTCGAGCTGCTCGAGCTCGGCGCCGGCGAGCCCGCTCGTGCCGACGATCGCCGGGACGCCCTGCTCCAGGGCTCCGCGCGCGTTCCCCGCCGCCGCATCGGGCTGCGTGAAGTCGACCGCCGCGTCGAACCCGGAGAGGTCTGCCTCTTCCCCAGGCCCGATCCCGCGGACATCGTGCCCAGCCGCCTCGAGTGCCGGCGCCAAAACGGACCCGACCTTGCCCCGGTGCCCGAAGAGGGCGACCTTCATCCTAAGCCGCCCGCGCGAGCTCCGGGTTCACCCGCTCGACTGCGGCCAGAAAGCGCTTCTCGCTTGGCCCGATGCCCGCAGCGGACAGCTTCTCGGGCGTCAGCAGGACCCCCGCCAGATCGGCCAGCTCCTCGGCCTCGACTGCCTCGATCTCCGCGATGATCCGATCGATCGAGAGCAGTTCCGTGTCCGAGATCAGCGACTTCCCCAGTCGGCTCATCCGGTTCGATGTCGATTCCATCGAGAGCATGATCCGGCCTTTCATGTTCTCCTTGGCGCGCTCTAACTCGTCCGGCCGCAGGTTGCCGGCGGCGATGTCGGCGATCTGCTCGCGGGTGATCTCGAGGCAGTCGCGCAGGTTCTCCTCGCGCGTGCCGATGTAGACGCCGATCTGGCCCGTGTCCGTGTACTGCGACGCAAAGCTGTAGACCGCGTAGGCCATCCCGCGCTTCTCGCGGATCTCCTGGAACAGGCGTGAGGAGGCCGAGCCGCCGAGGATCCCGTCGAGCAGGGAGGCGGCGAAGCGGCGTCGGTCCGAGCGCGAGATCCCCGGCGCGGCGAGGCAAACGTGGTACTGCTCGGTGTCCTTGCGCTGGAAGCGCAGGCCGGGCGCGGGCGCCTTGACGAGCGGCCTGCGCACGCGGGGGCCTTTCGGCTGGGGGGCGTGGAGTGCCTTCATCTGCGCGCGGTTCAGCAGGCGGAGCAAGGTCTCGTGCTGGACGTTCCCCGCGGCCGCGACGACAACGTTGCCGGGGAAGTACATCGCCTTGTGGTACGAGGTGATCGCCCTGCGACCGAGGGACGAGATCACCTCGGCCGTGCCGATCACGGGCCGACCGAGCGGGTGCGAGCCGAACGTCGCCTCCTGGATCAGATCGTGGACGAGCTCCTGCGGCTGGTCCTCGTACATCGCGATCTCTTCGAGCACGACCTCGCGCTCGGCATCGAGCTCCGCGAAGCCAGGGGCGAAGACCATCTCCCCCATCACATCGAGCGCGGTCTGCAGCTGGTCGTCCGGCACACGCGCGTAGACGACTGTGTGCTCGCGCGAGGTGGCCGCGTTCAGCTCACCGCCGAGCGTGTCGAAGATCTCGGCGATCTGCTGGGCCGAGTACGAGGCCGTGCCCTTGAAGAGCAGGTGCTCGATGAAGTGTGAAACCCCGGCCCGGTCGGCCTTCTCGTCGCGGGAGCCGGCACCGATCCAGAAGCCAATTGCGACAGAGCGCACATGCGCCAGCCGCTCGGAGATGACGCGCTCGCCTGAATCGAGCTCGCTCAGGACGTACTTCTGCACGGGCGGATCGTACTCTCGCGGTCAGTCCCTCAAGTGAGGGATGCCCCGCGCCGATAACTCCTAGGACTTGGCTGCCGTCGCCGTCGAAAGCTCGCTCCAACTCAAGGCCCGCCTTCGCGCCGTTCCGCGAGAGCCTGCCGCTTGGGCCGGCGCTAGGCCTGTAGACGAGCCTGAGCCGGCCGCGAACGGGGACGTCAAGCCGTGGGAGCTGCATTCTGAGCTCGCACTCGTCTGCCCCGAAGTCCGCGAATGTGCGCGCGAACTGCTGCCGGAGCGCGATCCAGACGCGTTTCTCGCAAGAGTTCGGGCACCGGTCTTGCGTCCAGCCGGCACCGTCGACGAAGCTCAAGACGCGACGAGCCTGCCGGTGGCCGTCGCCGGCTACGCGCTTTGGCGGCTGGCCGAGACTGTGCGATCTGGGCTCGTCGCCGTCGCGGCGGTAGTCGCGCTGGCGGTGCTCGCCCAGGTTCTGCACTGACTTGGTCGCTGAGAGCGGGAAACTTGCACCCAACGCCCTGCCGCCGACCGGTGCGCCTGCTAATGTCGCGCGCTTCGTGGGCCAGACACGAACGTCGGGGGGCATCTGGCGCGGTCCGGAACGGGGGTTCCGGCGCCGTCAGAAGCTGGTCGTACCCCTTTTGGGGGTTATTCGACACGGCTGTTCCGACGATGCCCATGGAAACCAGATCGATGCGGGCGCGGGGTCGCGTCCGCTCGCACCGAAAGGTGTCTCGGTGTGGCTTGTCACGCCACCCCGGGACACAACTTCGACTCGCCGCCCCCTACCGAAAGGAAGTCGAATCGATGAACCGCCGCATCGCCCATGCAGCGCAGATCGTCGCCTTCGTCCTCGCCCTCGCTCTCGTCCCCGCCGCGCTCGCGGCCGCGGGCGGCGGCCCGAGAGGTGGCGGCGGGAGCACGACCAGCAGCTCCAGCATTAGCGACCCAGTCATGGTCACCGACACGGGCACGCCCGGAGTCTCCTTCGGCGACACCGTGACGTTCAACGTCTCGACGACGGCAACGACCCAGCCGTACGTCCACCTGGTGTGCTACCAGAACGGCGCCCTCGCCCTGGACAGCTGGCGGGGCTTCTGGGCCGGATCTATCGACAACAACTGGAACTTCACGCTCGGCTCAGGAATGTGGAGTGGCGGAGCCGCCGACTGCACCGCGTATCTCGGCATGGACACGAAGAAGGGCTTCCAGAAGCTCGCCTCCACGGGCTTCCACGTAAACGCATAGGCGCGGCAGCGCAGAGAGATGTGGGAAGGGCGGCTCGGAAAGCCGCCCTTTTCTTCTTTGTAAGACGGTTTTCCGACTAACACGCGGGGTCGATCACTCCGACCAGGGATACGTGTCCGCCACGGGGGCGACGAAGGACGTCATGACAGAAGGCTCTAGCCGTCCCTTCGGAGCCGCACCGAAAGGAGAACCCCCGATGTTGACAAAGGCTGTACTTGCCGTATCGCTCGTCGCCGTCCTCGCATTCGCGGGTGCAGCGTTCGCCGGCAAGCCCTCTGGATCGTCGTCGATCGCAGGCCCTTACGTCATGGCCGCATCCCCGAGCGGATCTCCGCTGACGGCCACCTCCACGAGCACCCCGCACTACGGCGACACGATCACGTTCAGCGTCTCGACGACGGCCACGAACCAGCCGTTCGTGAACCTCGTCTGCTACCAGGGCGACGCGCTGGCCCTCAACAGCTGGGATGCCTACTTCGGGCCTCTCAGCGGCCAGACCTTCGTCCTCGGCTCCGGGATGTGGGCCGGCGGAGCCGCCGACTGTACGGCGTACCTCGGCATGGACACGAGCAACAAGTACAAGGTGCTTGCGTCGACCAGCTTCCACGTCGACGCGTAGCAGCCAGCTCGGATTTCACTCGAATGAGAGAGAGGCCCCGGCTTTCGCCGGGGCCTCTGTCGTTCGAGACCGGGTTGCTCCTTTCCGCTAGCCGTCGTTGTGCGAGATCGTCGACGTCTCGCAGCGATCGTTCGGGCTGGTCAGGGTGTTGTCGTGGTAGTGGATCAGCCAGAAGTAACTTGCATCGGCGCCGTCGGCGGTGCCGTCAGAGTCGGTACCGACGAAGAACGTCGTGTTGGTCGTGTTGAACGCGGTGCCGCTCGCAGCACCATTTGGACTGAACGTGTACGCGATCGACGCGCCGAACCGGTCCGTGACCGCCGTGCCGGAACCCGCCGTGCAGTTTCCGGCCGTGCCAGAGAAGGAGCCCTTGTAGAGGGTCACCGTCAGCGTGCCGTGCAGGGTCGTGCCCGGCGTCGAGTTCAGGACCACCCGGTCGTTCGGCAACCATCGCTGCGCCGACGAGCTGGTGGCCGGGCCGGTGATCGTGACCTGCTCACCGTTTGCGCCCGTCGGGTCACAGGCCACCTGCGACGAAGGAGCGTTGGTGTTCGGCCCTTCGCCCGGGTAGGTGGCGGCGAACTCGTACTTGCCCACTTTGTCGCCTGCGTGGTTCGTCGTGTAGGTCACCGGACCATAGGTGCCGTCGCCGCTCACGGTGATCGGCGATCCCGTGGGCGTGACCGGCGTCGTCGTGCAATCGGCAGCGCCGCCCGTGCCCGGCGGGTACAGCAGCCAGCTGATCTGGCTGTCCGCCGGCTTCGTGCCGCCGTTGATCGTCGGAAACGCCGTATTGGTCCCGGTGTTGAGCGGGTCCGGGTTGTTAGCGGTCCCGCTGAGCGTCGCAACGTCTTCGATCGTGCCGCCGATGGGCACCGGGCCCGCCACCACAAAGCCGGACGACACGTTGTGGCCGAGGAAGCAGCCGCTCGTGCACGAGTCCGCCGGGGTGATCTTTCCGTCGTCGTTCAGGTCGACCAGCCCGTTGCCCTGAGGGATGGCGTACCCCTGGCAAGCGGATCCGAGGACGTCGTAGGAGTTGACGACGTTGATGCTGCAGTCCTGGCTGCTGGTCGTACTCGGGTCGATCGAGCCGTCGCCGTTGGCGTCGACCCTTCCGTCGTCGGTGGACCACGCGAAGCTGGCCCCTGCGATGGTGTGGTCGCTCGGTGTCGACGGGTTCGGGAAGATCGCCGGAAGCGCCGTTCCGTCGGCGACCTGGAAGACACCGTCCACGACGTGGATCGTCACATTCGAAGTGCCGTTCCACGCGAGGAGATCGCAGGTGTCACCGGTGCCGGCGCTTCCATTACCGGCCGTGCCGGCATTCACGGTCGAGCCCCAAGCGTTGCAGTCGAGCTTGCCGCCGATGATGTCCGTGCTGCCGTAGAACACGGACGCGTTGTCCGGGGTGGGATCAACGTTCGGCGTCGTGGCCCCGCAGTCCCCGTTGAGGTCGGCAAGGCCGCCGCACATGGTCGGAGACAGCAGGCCCACAGGCTCGACCGCCGCCGTGGTGAGCGTTGGCGTCTTCGGAGTGACGAAGAAGCACTCATTGTCTCCGTTGTCGTCCTGCGGGTCTACGCCTGCCGCCAACGAGTCGGGATTCGGCGCGAAGTGAGCATGCCAGCAGTACTCTCCGTTCCCTAAGGCCGACGTTAACGTGGCCGTGTCGGAGGTGTACGTGCAGACGCCATTCGGGTCGCCACCGCATTGGCTATTGGTGCTGGCCACGGTCTTGGTCGTAACGACGTAGCCCGTGTTGTCACACCCGCTCACGTTGGGGCCGCACAGGTACCAGGTCAGGTCTCCACCCCAGACCCCGGTTCCGGTGATCTGCAGCTTCGCCGTGTCGGTGCCTGACGAGATCGTGCCGTTTGCTCCGATCTCCCTCGACGAAGCAGCGTTCTCCTGTGTCGAGAGCCCGCCTCCGCATCCGCCGATCCTGTTGACGACGTAGTCGAAGAGCGTCGCGGTAATCGACGCCGACGACCGCGTGTCGGGAACGATCACATTGAAGCAGCTGGGCGCGGGGTTACCCGCCGCCTGGAAGATCTTCGTGATGTCGATCCCGCCCTCGATGAAGTCGGGTGACACGATCTTGTTGTTGCCCACGCCGAGCGTCTTGTCCCAGCTGAGCCACGGCGTGGAGACGGTCGAGTTCCACGGCTTGCTGCACGGCTTGGCGTTCGATGTGCAGTTCGCGTTGGTGGTCGCACAGATGTTGTCGCCTGCGCCGGCGGACTTGCAGTCGCCGCCTTGGCCGATCGACAGGCCGTTGCAGCCCTTCGTACCGTTGACGACCAAGTTCGGATTGGGGTTGTCGTTCGAGTCGATGCAGCCCTTGTCGCCCGGGAACTGCGTATTCGCAGCCCACTGGAAGGCCTTGATCGTGCTCACGCCGCCGCCCTGCGTGAACTCGGACACGACCAGGGTGTCGCCGTCGTGGTGGCTACCGTTCCAGTTCAAGTGGCCGCTCGTAGCGGAACAACCCGCGTTGTTGTGGAGGAACCAGATGCCGATGTCGTTGGTGCCGTTGTTCTGGTTCTTCTCCAACCCGAAGTAGTAGATCTTGTCGCCGACATGGCCGGTGGTCGTCCCGGTGTACTGCGCCACGTAGGCGTTGTCGATGTCGACCTTGCTGTTGACGTTGTTGTCGTGGTTGCACTGCCAGCCAGCGCTGGTGCCGCCGGCGGGTATTCCGATGCCCAGCGTGTCCTTGCTGCCCGTCGCATACGTCGTGCTGTCGCCCGTACAGGGCGTCGTCGACGTCGAGTCCAGCGTGCAGGCCGAGCCCGACAAGAAGTCCCGCTGGAAGCTCGCGGCCGGGAACTTAGAGGGCACCGTCGCCGGGTTGGGAGTGGTCTGCTCGCATGTCGTCTCGACGGCCACGGAAGCGAGGCACGGGTTCGCCACCGTGTTCGCGTGAGCGGGGTCCGTCAGGAAGACAGAATGCGATGTGTCCGTCTGTGTCGAGCTGTCACCGGCGGTGTTGGCTCCCCAGTCATAGAGGAGGCTTGCGCAGGTGACGGTGGGTGTCGGCGCGTTGTAACAGTTTGTGCTGACGTCGCCGTCGAGCTGGAGCGACTCCTCGTGGACGGCCTGCGCGGCGCCGGCTAGAAACAGCGCCGTACAGGCCACCAACAGAAGGGACACGAACAGGAACCGGCGCCTGCGCCGGCTACCTGTCGGCCCCAAGACACGTGTAGCCATTACCTAGTCCTCCTCCGCAGATTGCACTGACATGACTCACAAACAACCGCCGGCCCGATACCGCCAGACCGACGTCTTCGTCCGTTCATAGCCACCCCTCCCAGTTGACCGCAGAACCCGGTCCCAAAGGACGCCGCAGCTGTCCACAGGGCCATCCACAGGAGGATAGGACTGGCCCATCCTGGCTCCTAGTCAGGAATTACCGGATCTTTGTCCTACGTAAATGACTGTAAAGCGTCCCCCTCAGTCTCTTGAACGAGTACGCGAATTCCGTTAGAACTGGGCCACAAGAGAGGGAGAGGGCGATGAAAAGCGATGCGGCCGGGGGGATCCTGCTCGTCGACGACGACCAAGGTTTCCGGTCGTTCGTAGGCGCGCTGTTCGAGGGAATTGGCTACGCCACGAGGGGCCTCGCAAGCGGCGCCGAGGTCTTGGCGGCGGTCGCCGATGAGCCTCCCGCTGCCATCCTCCTCGACGTTCAGTTGCCCGGTCTGAACGGCTACGAGATCTGTCGGGCGCTCCGCGACCGCTACGGCGACTCGATCGCGATCGTCTTCATCTCCGGCGAGCGCACCGATCCGCTCGACCGGGCCGGCGGCATGCTGATCGGCGCGGACGACTACCTGGTCAAACCCGTCGATCCTGGCGAGTTGATCGCGCGCGTCATCCGCCTCCTGGATCGGAATGGCTCGAATGGGCATGCGGCGAGCGCCAACGGGCACCTGGAGTCGTTGACACAGCGAGAGAACGAGGTTCTCGACCTGCTCGCGGAGGGGCTCACCCAGGAAGAGATCGCCCGCCAGCTCGTGATCAGTCCGAAGACCGCGGCGACGCACATCCAGAGGATCCTCGGCAAGCTCGGCGTTCGCAGCCGTGCCCAGGCGGTCGCGCTGGTGCTTCGTGAAGAGCGGGACGTGAGCGCCCACGGCGCCCAGGATCAGTCCGACGTGCTCGTTTAGCCGAGACTGCGGATCGCGGCCGCGAGTTTCGCCGCGTCGAATGTGGCCGCCGACGAGACGGCGGTGAGCTTCGAGCCGGTCTTCCCGAGGAGCAGCGTCGGCGTCGCGGAGACCCGGTCCGAGGTCGCTTGCCGGTCGATCGTCTTGGTCGCCTTCGTCACGAAGCTCGAATTCTGGCCGTCGAGCACTTTTCGGACGTCCATCCCGGGGACGCTCGCGGCTGCCCGCTCGATGAAGTTCTGATTCAACCAACCCGTGTTCTCGGTGCCCTGGTTCGCGTAGACGATCTGCGCGAAGTTGAAGGCACGGTTCTGCTCTGAAGCCGCGATCATCGCCTTGCGGGCGGGGATCGAATCCGGGCCGATGAAGGCGATCGGCCGCGCTTCGATCTTCAGCTTCCCGCTGCGGACGAACTCCGGAACGATGGTCGGCAAGACGGCCGTCTCGAAGGCGCGGCAGCCCGGGCACTGCAGGTCGATGTACTCGACGATCGTCACGGGCGCCTTCGGCGAGCCGAGGACGAGCCCGTGCTGCGGAATCCCGGCGAACTCGCGCTGGACGGCGTCGGCGTCCGGCAGGGCGTTCGTGAGCGAGCCGCGTGTCGGAACGGTGCCCGAGAAGGAGGAGCTCTTGCCGCCGAAGGCGAGTGCGGCGATCCCAACCGCCACGGCCACGATCACGAGCCCGATTACCGCCGCGACGACCAGCACCTTCGTGGACGCGCGGCGGCGCTCGCCTTTGCGCACGACCGGAGGCGGCGCGGCCGCCTGCTGCCTGCGCCGGCGTGCCTGCTTACCGCTCATCGGTACCAACGGTAGCCAGTGGCTCGAACGCCGCGAGTAAGAGGAATGCAAACGCAAGCGCGAACGCCGTCAGCGCGAGCGTCGGGATCGTCACGTAGCCGAACTCGTTGATCCACTTGACGGCGCAGCCGCCCGGCGCCGAGATCTGGCATGTCTTGCTCTGGCCGGCGACGCCGTTCTCGACCAGCAGGTGGTAGACGGAGATCCCACCACCGACGACCGGCAGCGGCAGCAGGTAGCGCGCCACGCGTGGGTCGTCGAACAGACCTGCGAGCAGCGTCGTGATCGAGAGCGGGTACATGCAGATCCGCTGGTACCAGCAGAGCTCGCACGGAACGAAATGCGCGATCTCGGAGAAGAAGAGGCTGCCGCCGGTGGCGATCGCGGCAACGACGAAGGCCAGCCACAGCTCGTAGCCCTCGACGCCGCTTCGCAGCGCCTGCAGCGGGGCTCGGATGCCCACGAGCGCGAGCGCCCCGACGAGCATGAACCCCGCGCCGAGAATCTGCCCGGCGACGCCGAGCACCGCCAGGGCCACGATCACGTCGTGGGTCACGGCCGGACCTTAAGCCGAGAGAGCGCGTACGCCAGCGCGATAGCGCCCATGCCGAGCATCACGCCGGCGAGAAACGCGGCCAGGTCGCGGTTGAAAGCGAGTGCGATTCCCGTCAGCAGGGCGACGCCGTACGTGCTCGGGAACATTGCCGCCGCGAGGACCCGCCACCAGGGCCGAGGAGACTGGACCGCCGCCGGCGGACGCAGCCGCTCGGGCCGATGCCGGCCACCCGGCGAGACCAGCGTGAAGATCGTCAAGCCGGCCCCGGCGCCCGCCTCGGCGAACGCCGTGCCGAATGAGTGCCCGATCGAGGCCGCCGCGGCAAGTCCCGCGGCGCCGAGGATGAGCCGAACCGGAGCGACGAGCAGAGCCTGCCGCGAAGCGGGAAGCGGCGGCGCCTCCTCGGACGCGCCGCCGCTCACCCCTTTTACCGGCGTTCGCGGTCGCGCCCGCGGCCTCCGCGGCCGCGGTCGCGGCCGCCGCGGGGCCGCTCCTCCTCGGGCGGTCGCGGCGGGGCGTTCTTGGCCCGCTCGATCAGCTCCTCGGGCTGGACTTTGCCGCCGTTCTCGTGCTTGGCGACCAGTTTCAGGCCGATCCGGCCGCGGTCCTTGTCGACCTCCTGGACGATCACGTCCACGACGTCGCCGCGGGTCATCACGTCCTCGATATGACCGACCCGGCCGGGGCCGACGTTGGAGACGTGGAGCAGGCCGTCGGTGCCCTTCGTCAGCTCGACGAAGGCGCCGAACTGGGTCGTCTTGACGACCTTGCCCGTGTACTCGTCCCCCACCTCCGGCGACTTGGTCAGCTGCGTGATCGCGGTGATCGCCGCCTCGGCCTTGTCGCCCTCGGTCGCGTAGATGAGGACGTTGCCGTCCTCCTCGATGTCGATCTGGACGTCGTAGTCGGCCTCGAGCGAGCGGATCGTCTCGCCGCCCTTGCCGATCACCATCCCGATCTTCTCCGGATCGATCTTGACCGAGGAGATCCGCGGCGCGTGGCCTGCGAGCTCCTTCCGGGGCTCGGGGATCGCCTCCAGCATCTTGTCGAGGATGAACTCCCGCGCCCGCTTCGCCTGCTCGAGCGCATTGCGGAGGATCTCCTGCGTGACGCCGGTGATCTTGATGTCCATCTGCAGCGCCGTGATTCCCTCACGCGTGCCGGCGACCTTGAAGTCCATGTCGCCGAGGTGGTCTTCGGCTCCCTGGATGTCGGTCAGGATCGTGTAGTCGTCGCCTTCTTTGACGAGACCCATCGCGATCCCGGAGACAGGCGACTTGATCGGCACACCGGCGTCCATCAGCGCGAGCGTCGAGCCACAGACCGAGCCCATCGACGAGGAACCGTTCGACTCCAGCGTCTCGGAGACGAGGCGGATCGTGTACGGGAACTCCTCCGCTGAGGGAATCATCGGCTCCAGCGCTCGCTGCGCCAGCGCACCGTGGCCGATGTCACGGCGCTTCGGCCCGCGCATGAACCCGGTCTCGCCGACCGAGTAGGGCGGGAAGTTGTAGTGGTGCATGTAGCGCCGGTCAGTCTCGAGCGACAGGTCGTCGATCCGCTGTCCCTCCTTGGCCGTGCCGAGCGTGAGCAGCGTCATGATCTGCGTCTGGCCACGCGTGAACAGCGCCGAGCCGTGCGGGCGCGGCGCGACGCCGACCTCGCAGGTGATCTCGCGGATGTCCTCTGAGCCGCGCCCGTCCGGGCGACGCTTCTCGACTGCGATCTTGCGCCGGACGAGCTCCTTGTAGATCGCCTCCGAGGCCTTCTTGACGTACTGCCGGGTGATCGAGTCCTTCGCCGCCGGCTCGTCGGCCTCGGCGGCCACGGGCGCCGGCGGGAACGGGAGCTGCACCTGCTCCTCGATCCGGCCGAAGAGAAGGTGCCGCTTCGCGGACTTGAGCTCCTTCGGATCCTGCTCGGCCTCGGTCAGCGCCTTCAGGTCGTCCTCGAACTGCTCGCGGACGGGGCCGTCGACGGCCTCGAGCCGGATGCGCTCGAGCAGCAGCGCCAGGCTGGCGCGGACCTGCATCCGCTTGATGATCTCGTCCTCGGTCGATTCCATCGTCAGCGGCGGATTGATCTCCTCGACGATCTCCTCGACCGCCGTCGCGCCCTCGCGCAGGCCCTCCGACCGGATCCGCCGGCGGATCTTGTCGGCGTGCTCGCGCTCGAGCTCCTCCGTCAGCTCGTTGTCGAGCCACTTCGCCTTGCCGACCTGACGCTGCAGGTCTTCCTGGAGCTCGCAGAGCTTGCGGATCTCGTCGTGGGCCCGCTCCAGCGCCTCGAGCAGCAGCTCCTCGGGGATCTCTCCTGCGCCGGCCTCGACCATCGTCAGCGCGTCCTTCGTGCCGACGACGATCAGGTCGAGCGTGCTGTCGCCCTGCTCGACCTCTGCGAGCGTCGGGTTGACGACGAGCTCGTCGTCGATCAGGCCCATGCGGACTGCGCCGACCGGTCCCAGGAAGGGCAGCGGGGAGATCATCAGGGCCGCCGAGGCGCCGTTGATCGCGAGGATGTCGTGCGGCGAGATCAGGTCGGCCGAAAGCGTCGTCGCGACGACGTGCACCTCGTTCTTGAAGCCCTTCGGCCAGAGCGGTCGGATCGGGCGGTCGATCATCCGCGCGGTCAGGATCGCACGCTCGGTCGGGCGCCCCTCGCGCTTGAAGAAGCCGCCGGGAATCTTCCCCGCGGCGTACATGCGCTCCTCGACGTCGACCGTCAGCGGGAAGAAGTCCGCACCTTCGCGGGCCTCGGTTTTCCCTTGCGCGGTCGCCAGCACCATCGTGTCGCCTTGGCGGACGACGACGGCGCCGTCGGCCTGCTTGGCCAGCTTGCCGGTCTCGAATGTGATTTCGCGGCCCGCGATCTCCACCGAGAGTGTGGTCGGGCCCTGCGTTGCAATACTCATTGTTCCTCCACTTCTTTCTTGAAGGTGGAGGTTTGAGTCAGCGCGTTCGCGGCGCGCTCGCTCAAACTTCCACCCTCGATTCGGCTCGGTTATCTCCTGAGGCCGAGCTCCTGGATCAGGGCGCGATACCCCTCGAGGTCGCGCTTTTGCAGGTACTGCAGGAGCCGCCGGCGCCGGCCGACGAGCTTCAACAGGCCGCGGCGCGAATAATGGTCCTTCGGGTGCGCTCTCAGGTGCTCCGTGAGCTCGTTGACACGACGGGTCAAAAGCGCGATCTGCACCTGGGGCGAGCCGGTGTCCGCCTCGCTGCGGCCGTGCTGGCCGATGATCTCCTGTTTTGCTTCCTTGGTGAGAGGCACTGTCTTCCTCCTAGATAAGCGTCTCCGCGGTCTCCGCACGGCGCGCCAAGGAACGCGCACGGCCGGGGCCGCGGTCTCGCAGTAGGGTAGCAGCCCTCTGATGGAGCGGGTTTCGGCGCAACAGCTGGCGGAATGGGCCGCGGAGGCGCGGGAGCGATGGAGCGTGCCTGGGCTGGCGGTCGGCCTTCTCCAAGACCGCGAGATCGTGAGCGTCGGAGATGGGGTGCTGGAGCTCGGCCGGCCGGACCGGGTGTCCCGGGACACGATTTTCCGGATCGCGTCGATCACGAAGCCATTCACCGCGACGCTCGCGATGACGCTCGCTCAGGAGGGCCTGCTCGCGCTCGACAAGCCCCCGCCAGGCGCTCCGATCGAAGCCACGGTTCGGCAGCTGCTCAGCCATCAGGGCGGGCTCGCCTCGGAGTGGCCCGAACCTCTCGACGATGTGGGTGACGACGACGAAGCGCTCTTGCGCCTGACCGAAGGCCGACCCGCGCGTCTGCCAATCGGAGCCGGCGAGCTCTTCTCCTACTGCAATGCGGGGTTCTGGTTCGTCGCGGCGGCGATCGCTCGAGGGCTTGGAATGACCTTCGAGGAGGCGCTGCGCACCAGGGTCCTCGAGCCACTCGGCCTACGATCCACCGGCTTCGAGGCCGACTTCCCAGCGCGCGGGCACAACCAGGTCGAGAAGGGCGGTGCCGAGCACGCTCCCGCCGAGGAGCGGTACCCGCGCGTGCGCCGTTCCGGCGGCGGCCTGTTTTCATCGATCGGCGACCTGCTGCGCTTTGCGGAGCATCACCTCGGCGGCCCCGGCCCGCTCACGGCCGAGGCGGTTAGCGAGATGCAGCGGCCGGTCAGCGCCGGCCCCGGCTTCCGCTACGGCCTCGGGTGGTTCTTGTGGGAGACGCCTTCCGGCCCGGCGGTCGGGCATCCCGGCTCGGTCCTCGGCTACGAGTCACTTCTACGGTTCGTCCCGAGCAAGCGTCTCGCCGTCGCGGCACTTTCCAACTCCAGCCGCGGCTACGCGGCGATCAGGGACGTGATTCGCAATCTCGGCTTGGCCGAGTTGGAGCGTCCGGAAGGAGCCCTGGCAGACCTGACGGAGTTCGAAGGCCGTTACCAAGGGCAGGGCATCGAGCTCGAGTTCGTCGCCGAGGACGGACACCTGCGGGTCGGGCTCACGGAGGTCGACCCGTTCAGCGGCGAGACGAGCGTCTATCCGAGCGTGCGAGCGCGGCCGATCGGGGCGCGCGAGTTCGAGATCGTCGAGGGCGAGTGGCGCGGCGACCGCTTCGACTTCCCGCGACCCGGCTTCGTCTGCATGGGCTACCTGGCGACGCGGATCGAGTGACCGCGGCGATCGCAGCAGGGCATCCCGCGACGGTCGAGGCGGGAGTCGAGATCCTGCAGGCCGGTGGAAGCGCCGCGGACGCTGCGGTCGCCGCCTCCCTTGCCTCCTGTGTCGGCGAGACGGTGATGACGGGCCTGCTCGGCGGCGGGCACGCGATCTACTACGACGTGGCGACCGGGCGGATGGAGAACCTCGACTTCTTCGTCGCAGTGCCCGGACTCGGCGCGGAACGGCGAGACGCCGAGCTGCTCGAGCTCGACGTCCCTTTCGGTGCCGAGCTCGTCCACTACGCGGTCGGGATCGCGTCGTGCGGCGTGCCCGGCGTGCCGGCCGGCCTCGATGAGCTCTGGCGGCGGCACGGCCAGCTCGACTGGCCACGTCTCGTCGAGCCGGCACTACGGCTCGCCCGCGCCGGAGTCGTGATGCCGCCGGCACAGGCCTCGTGTCTGGCGATGCTGGCGCCGGTGATGACGATGAACGAGGGCGCGCGAATCTACGCTCCCGGCGGCGCCCTCCTCGAGGCCGGCGACCGGCTCGAGCAGCCGGGTCTCGCGCGCGCGCTCGAGCTCATATCTGAGGAAGGCGTCAGATCGGCGTACTCGGGCTCGATCGCGGAGGCCCTGCTCACGCTGATGGACGAACGTCGCGGTCTCGTCACCGACGAGGACCTCGTCAGCTACCGGGCCGAGTGGAACCAGCCCGTCGAGGTCGGCTACCTCGATGCGCGCTTCTACACCCGGGGCGGGCTTTCGGACCTGCCCGAGACGCTGCCGCGCCTACCACGGCTGCAAGGGCTCGCCGAGGCCGAGCGCGCGGTCGCCCTGGCGGAGATTCTCGACAGCGAGCGGGCCAACGGAGCCGGCGACACGACCAACATCACGGTCGTCGATGCCAAGGGAAACGCCTGCGTTCTGACCACCAGCCTGGGACTCGGCTCGGGCGACTACGTGCCGGGTCTCGACCTGCACCTGAACAGCATGCTCGGCGAGGCCGACCTCGTCCGGGGCGCGCTCGAGCCCGGTGAGCGGATGGAGAGCATGATGGCTCCGAGCCTCGTCCTCGAAGACGGCGCGCTGCAGCTTGCGATCGGAGCGGCGGGCGGAACCAGGCTTCGCAGCGCGCTGCTCCAGGTGGCCGCCGGCGTGCTCGACGAAGGCTTGCCGCCCGGTGAGGCGGTCGCGCGGCCGCGGTTGCACGCCTCCCAGGGCCGCGTTCAACTGGAGCCAGGCTTCTCGGACGCGACCGTCGCCGCTCTCGAACAGAACGGCCTCGAAGTGCGCGTCTGGCCGGCCCAGCATCATTTCTTCGGCGGCGTCAGCCTCGTCACGCCGAATGACGCCGCGGGGGATCCACGGCGAAGTGGTGCCGCAGCGCGAGTGCCGTAGCCGACGAGGTGGTCAACCAGCCGACGTAGCCGCAATCCGGGCAACCCGGGTTCGCCGTGAAGGTGCCCCCGTGCGCCGGCTTCGAATAGACGGCGCCGCAGCCGAGGCAGCGGACGGTGTGCAGAACTTCGAGCCTCGGCCCCTCCTGGCTCTCTCCGTCGCCCACGCACCTAGAGATTCCGCACTTTGCGAAAGCTTGCGTTGTCGATTTTCCTATATTGGCCGCTCCGCTGCGCGCGTTGCCTCGACGTCCTGCGTGATCTGCGCGACGAGCTCCTGCTCGCTGGCGAACGCCCGTTCGTCGCGCAGGCGGCTCCAGAGCTCGACGACCAGCCGATGCCCGTAGAGATCGCCTGCGAAGTCGAGCAGGAAAGCCTCGACGCGGCGCTCGCTGCCGCCGTAATGCGGGTTCGTGCCGATCGAGATCGCGGCGCGGTGCTCGGCCGCCCAGCCGGCGTAGATCCCGTACGCAGGTACGAGCAGATCCGGGTCGACGCGCAGGTTGGCAGTCGGATAGCCGAGCGTCCCGCCACGGGCATCGCCCGAGACGACGGTGCCCTCGACCTCCGGCGGCCGCCCGAGCAGCCGCGCCGCGCCCTTGATTTCGCCCGCTGCGAGCAGCTCCCGGATCGCCGTCGACGACACACCGGGCACGAGCCCGACCCGCTCGACGGTAAGCCCCAACTCCTCGAAGGTCGCCAGGTCGCCGCCGCGCCCCCGCCCGAAGCGGAAGTCCGCGCCCGCAACCACTAGCTCGGTCCCGATCGGCCGCAGCAGCTCGTCGACGAAGGCGGCCGGTTCCATCCGCGCCAACTCCTGGGTGAACTCGACCACCAGGGTCTCCCCCACGCCCGCCTCGGCGAGCAACTCCAGCCGCCGTTCGAGCGTCGACAGCAGCCGCACCTCGTTGCCGAGCACGTTCCTTGGATGCGGCCAGAAGGTCACCACCGTGGGCGCGAGCGCCGCCTGTGTCGACAGCGCGGCCTCGAGCACGCGCCGGTGGCCCACGTGAACGCCGTCGAAGGTGCCGAGCGCAACGGCGCGCGGCCGGGCCTCGAGCTCGCCGGGAGCGCGGGCGACGTTCACGCCAGAACTCCCGGACTACCGTCCGGAGCGAGCCCGATTCGCGCCAGCGCCTCGTCAGGGGGCACGATCCGCTCCGGATCGGCCTCCTCGACCGTGAATGGCCCCACCTCCGTGCGGCGCAGCGTCGCGCAGTGACCGCCAAGCGCCTCCGCGATCGCCCTCACATACGTGCCCGAGCTGACCCGCAGGTCGAGACGTGCGACGCCGTCCTTATACGCGATGACGTCGAGCGCATCCACGCGCGACCGGCGAACGGGCATCTCCACCCCGATGCCGCGCCGGTGCAACCTGTAGGCGCGCTCGCCGCCGATCTTGACTGCAGACGCGGCCGGGATCGGCAGCTCGATCTCGCCGCGGAGGGGCTCGAGCCGCGCCGCCAGCTCGTCCGCGTCGGGCGGCTCCAGGCGCTCGACCACCTCGCCCTCGGGATCGCCCGTCGAAGTCCGCCCACTCAGGTCGACATCGGTGACGTATCGCTTGTCCAGCCCGACGAAGCACGAAGCCAGCTTAGTTGCCGCACCGGACAACAGAAGCAGCAGCCCTGTCGCGAACGGATCGAGCGTCCCGGCGTGGCCTGTCCGGGCACCCGTCCGCCGCCGGACCTCGGCGACGATCGCAAAGGAGGACGGCCCCGCCGGCTTGTCGACCAGGATCAGGCCGCTCGGATTACGTCCGCGTTGGGGCACTCGCGAGGAACTCGCGCTGGATGGACTCGGTGATCTCCTCGATGGAAGCGTCGCTCGAGAAGCCCGCCGCCTGGCGGTGGCCCCCACCCCCCCAATTGCGTGCGATCGCTGAGACGTCGAGCTCGTCGTTGCTCGCGCGCAGGCTGACGCGGCGCGCCGGCCCGTCTCGCGGCTCACGGATCAGAGCGGCCATGTCCGCGCCCTCGACCGCCCGTAGGTAGTCGATGATCCCTTCGGAATACGCCTCGGCCGCGCCGATGTCGGTGAAGTCGCTCCGCAGCAGGTACGAGACGACCAGCCGGCCGCCGTCGTAGATCTGCGCTCGCTCGAGCGCGCGGGCGAGCAGCTTCAGCTTCGCGAACTGAACCGTCTCGTACACGCGCCGGAAGATCCTGTGCACATCCGCTCCCGCCTCGACCAGCTCTGCGGCGAGGCGCAAGGCCTTCGCCGTCGTGTTCGAGTACTGAAACCGCCCGGTGTCCGTGACGAGTGCGATGTAGAGAGGCTCCGCGATCTCCGGCGTCAGCTCGACGCCGAGCTCCGCGAAGACGTCACGCAGGACCTCGCCCGTCGACGAGGCGTTGGGAACGATCAGGTTGATCCGGCCAAAGCGGGTGTTGTCGTGGTGGTGATCGATATCGAGCACGAGCGGCGCGCCTTCGAGCGGTTCCGGCTCGGGCCCGATCCGGGTCTCGTTCGCACAGTCGACGGCGATCAGGACGCGCTCGCGCCAGTCGTCCGGCAGCAGGCGCCGGAGCTCGGCGAGCGGCATGAACGAGTACTCGACCGGCAGCGGCGCATCGCCGTAGAGGTACATGACGGTGTCCTTGCCGAGCTGGTCGAGCGCGAGCTTCAGCGCCAGGATCGACCCGAGCGCGTCTCCGTCAGGGTTCTCGTGTGTGACCAGCAGAAAGCGGTCGTGCGAGCGAATCGCGTCCGCGACCGCCGCTACGTCACTCGTCTTTTGAGGCGAGTTCATCAATCAGCTGCGTCATGCGGACCCCTCGCTCGACGGTCGGATCGTATTCGAACGCCAGCTGCGGTGTCCTCTTCAGCCGCAGCTCGCGTCCCAGCCGGCCTTGCAGGAAGCCGTGCGCCGCCTCGAGGCCGGCCAGGCTCTGCCTTTGCTTCTGCTCGGAGCCGAGGACGCTGACGAAGACCCGCGCGTGCCGGAGATCCGGCGAGGTTTCGACTCCGGTGACTGTGACGAAGCCGATTCTCGGGTCCTTGAGCTCTCCGACGGCCTCGGACAGCACCTGGCGGACGGCCTCGTTCACGCGTCGCATCCGATTACTCATCACTGGTATTCAACCCGCGTGGCCCTGCACGCGCTCGCGCTCGCCGCCATCGCGGCATGGTGCTTCGTGACCGCGCTGGCAGGCGGGCTCGTCGGGCTCGTGCTGGGAAACATCCGCCTGCCCGCCCTGTTGCTCATCTCTTCGAGTCCCGCCGCCGGAGCCGGCGCGAACATCGGCGTTTCCGGCCTCGCGGCGGTCACGGCCGCTGTCACGCAGGTGCGAGCCGGGCGGATTCACTGGCGCGTCTTCTGGTGGATGGCGCCGCCTTCGGTCGTGGGAGCCGTCCTCGGTGGGCTCGTCTCGGGCGCGCTGCCGGGGACTGCGCTGCTCGTCGTGATCGGCATCATGCTGATCGCATTTGGGGTCGACCTCCTCCGGCCTCGCCGGCCGATCCAGCGGCGAGAGCAGCTCAACATCCCGGCCGCTGTGGCGAGCGGCGCCGTGATCGGCTTTCTCGGCGGCGTCGTCGGCCTCATCCTCGGCTCGTTGCGGATGCCCGCTCTGTTGCGCTTCGTCGGCGAGGAACCGGTGCAGGCAGTCGGCACCAACCTGCTCGTCGGCGTCTTCGTCGGTGCCGCCGGAGTCGTCGGGCACCTCCCGGGCGGGATCGACTGGGCCGCGTTCGCGGTCGGCGCAGTCGCGTCGGTCCCGGGAGCGCTCCTCGGCGCCCGCCTCACGGGCCGGCTCGACGAGCGCCAGTTGCTGCGAGCGGTCGGGCTCGTGCTCCTGTTTGCCGGGACGGTCACGCTCGTGCAGGCCGCCGTCTAGCGCTAGGGTCCTCCGGGGTCTCCAGTGGCGTTGTTTCGTTCATTCGCAGGGCGGGAGCTGGCTGTCGATCTCGGCACCGCGAACTCTCTCGTCTTCGTCCGCGGCGAGGGGATCGTCGTCTTCGAGCCCTCGGTCGTGGCGGTCGACGATCGAACCGGCGAGGTGCAGGCCGTCGGTGCCGACGCGAGCCGCATGATCGGACGGACACCGGCCTCGATCCGCGCGATCCGGCCGCTACGGCACGGGGTGATCGCGGACTTCGAGACGACCGAGCAGATGCTCCGGCACTTCATCCGCAAGGGCGGCGGCGGGCGGCTCCCGCTCGCGCAGGTCGTCCTCTGCGTTCCGAGTGGGATCACGAAAGTCGAGCGGGAGGCCGTCCAGGAGGCGACGCTCGCCGCGGGCGCTCGCGACGTCTACCTGGTCGAGGAGCCGATGGCCGCGGCGATCGGTGCAGGCCTGCCGGTGGCCGAGCCCCGTGGAAGCATGATCGTCGACATCGGCGGCGGCACGACCGAGGTCGCCGTGATCTCGCTCGGCGGAATCGTCAGCTCGGAGTCGATCAAGGTCGGCGGTTACGAGATGGACGAGGCGGTTGCCAAGCACGTGCAGGGGCGGTACGGGCTGTTGATCGGCGAGGAGACAGCGGAGCAGGCGAAGCTGGACGCGGGTTCGGCCTGGCAGCTCGAGGATGAGCTCGAGTGCACGGTCGGGGGCCGCGACCTGCAGAGCGGAATGCTGCGCAGGCTCGAGCTTGGGTCGGAAGAGCTGCGCAACGCCCTGGAAGCCCCGGTCCAGCGGATCGTCACCGCAGTCAAGGACACGCTCGAAGGTACCCCGCCCGAGCTCGCCGCCGACATCAGCGACCGGGGAATCGTCCTCGCCGGCGGTGGTGCGCTGCTCCGCGGCATCGACACGCGGATGCGCTCCGAAACCGGCCTCGAGGTCGCGCGGGCGGAATCCCCCCTGACCTGCGTCGTGCTCGGAGCCGGGGAGTCGCTCAACGAGCTCGAGACGCTGAAGCGGGCGCGTCCCGGGCGCGGACGCAAGGCGCGGGGACGCCGGTTCCAGCGGCGCTGATCAAAGGCCGTCGTCGAGCGAGACGATCTCGCGCTCGACGCCGGCGAGCTCGAACTCCTGGCCGGCGAGGTAGCGCTCGGCCCCGTCGAGCAGGCGCAGTAGCTCGCCATGGTCGCGCGCGACACACGAGAGGGTCAGCCGCGAGCGCTGCCAGAGCTCGTGGTGGTCGACCTCCGCGACCGACGCTCCGAACCGCTGTTGCAGCTGCGCCTTCGCCGACTTGACGTACTTGCGCTTGCCCTTCAGCGAGCCCGCGTCCGGGAAGTGGAGGTCGACCGAGAGAATCCCGACATAGCCCGCGGCCATGGCCATATTCAACCCGCCGGCGACAAACCTGCGGCTTTGGACGTCTAACCAGACATGCGGACCCTGCTCGGCGCGCTCGGCGCGGTCGTCTTCGCCCTCGCGCCGGCCGGGGCGCACCAGATTCGCCCGCTCGGCCACGCCAATCCGGGCGGCGGCTACACCGGGGACGTGTTCGTGCACAACGGCTTTGCATACCTCTCGAGCTGGCACGGCTCGAACTGCCCTTCGCAGGGCGTCCGGGTCTACGACCTGAGCAAGCCGAGCCGTCCGCGGCACGTCGCCACCTTTGCCGACGGCGCGTCGAACCTCGCGGTTCGAGGGACCTGGACGGAGAAGACGATCGTCCAGCACGCGGCGACACCGAGCTTCACTGGCGAGCTCGCCGCGGTCAGCTTCCAGAACTGCCCGGGAACGAACTCGTACCGGGGCTTCGGGCTCTACGACGTCACCAACCCGCGCTCGCCGAAGGAGCTCTCGCTTGTCCGGACTGATCCCGGCGGCTCGCACGAAATCTGGCTGCAGGCGGTCGGCCGGCGCGCCTACGTCTACACGGCGATTCCGGTAGCCGAGTTCCCCGGCCATGCACCGAGCCCGGGCTTCCGGATCTTCGACGTCACCGATCCGCGGCAGCCTGCCGAGGTCGGCTCGTGGATCGCTCCCGAGTCGCTGAAGGCCGGGAAGAGGGCCGTCTTCGTCCACTCCGTGCGCGTCAACGCCCGCGCCACGCGCGCCTACCTCTCCTACTGGGACCTCGGCACGGTGCTTCTTGACATCTCGAAACCGGCACACCCCCGCTACCTGGGGCGCACGGCCGATCCGCAGGGATTCGCGCACTCGACCGCGATCGCGCCGAACGGCCGTCTGCTGATCGAGACCCACGAGACGACCGGCGGCCGGCCCTCCTTCTGGAACATCTCGAATCCCCGTAAGCCGCGGCTGCTCAGCGTCTTCAAGCCGCCGGCCCGCCTGGTAACGGCCGCGAGGAACCGTGGCGCGTCGGGCTTCACACTCGGAGTCCACGACCCGAAGATCATCGGCAAGCGCGCGTACTTCTCGTGGTACGCGCTCGGGGTGCTCGTCGTCGACATCTCGAACCCGCGGCATCCGAAATTCGTGGCCCAATTCCTGCCGCCGCCCTCGCGCGATCCCGAGAACGAGTTCTGCGCGAGGTCGTCGTGCACCTACACCTGGGGCGTCTACCCCACTCGTACGTACGTGGCCGCGGCCGACATGGTCGGCGGACTCTGGCTCTTCAGGCCGCCTAAGTAGCCGCGGGCGCCGTTGGCGCTTCCGACAAGTCGGTGCGTTCGACCTGCCGCGTCTCATAGACCTCGAGGACGTCGCCTTCCTTCACGTCGTTGAAGCCTTCGAGCAGGATCCCGCACTCGAAGCCCTCCGCGACCTCGCGGACGTCGTCCTTGAAGCGCTTCAGCTGGGCGATCGAAGTCTCCTGGATGACGGTGCCGTCGCGGACGACCCGCACCGTCGCGCCGCGGCGGACGATGCCCTCGGTCACGTAGGAGCCGGCGATCGTTCCGAGCCGCGACACGCGGAACAGTGCCCGAACCTCGACCTCGCCGATCGTCTCCTCGGTCGTGACCGGGCGGAGCATGCCGACGAGCGCCTGCTCGATGTCCTCGGTCAGCTGGTAGATGACGCGGTAGGTGCGGATCTCGACGCCCTCGCGCTCGGCGAGCTGGCGCGCCTCGGCGGAGGGCCGGACGTTGAAGCCGACCACCATCGCGTTCGAGGCGACGGCCAGGTTGACGTCGTTCTCGGTGATGCCGCCGACACCCTGGTGGATGACGCTGACGCGAACCTCGGGGTGCTGGATCTTCTGGAGCTCGCTGATCGCCGCCTCGACCGAGCCGACGACGTCCCCCTTGAGGACGAGGTTGAGATCCTGGGAGCCGCCCTCCTGCAGCTGCTCGAACAGCCGCTCGAGCGAGACTGCGCCGCCCGCCTGCGTCGCCAGCTGCTCGCGCCGGAGCCGCTCGCCGCGGACCTGAGCGAACTGCCGCGCCGCGCGCTCGCTCTCGACCACTCGTGAGTACTCGCCCGCCGGCGGTGGATGATCGAAGCCGAGGATCTCGACCGGGGTGCCCGGTCCTGCGTCCTCAACCTTCTCGCCGCGGTAGTTGTAAAGGGCGCGCACCCGGCCCCAGGCGTCGCCGGCGACGATTGGGTCTCCGACCCGGAGCGTGCCGCGCTGGACGAGCATCGTCGCGACCGGGCCGCGGCCGACGTCGAGCCGAGACTCGATGATCGGGCCCGACGCTTCGGCCTTCGGGTTGGCCTTCAGCTCGAGCTCGGCATCCGCCACGAGCAGCACTTTCTCGAGCAGCTCGTCGAGGTTCTCCTTCGCCTTCGCGGAGACGTCGGCGAACTGGACCTCCCCGCCCCAGTCCTCGGGCTGCAGGCCCTCGCCCGCAAGGTCACCGCGGACGCGATTGGGATCGGCGTCCGGCAGATCGATCTTGTTGACGGCGACGACGATCGGCACCTCGGCCGCGCGCGCGTGCGAGATCGACTCGCGCGTCTGCGGCATGACGCCGTCATCAGCTGCGACGACGAGCACGGCGATGTCGGTGACCTTCGCGCCGCGAGCGCGCATTGCCGTAAAGGCCTCGTGGCCGGGAGTGTCGAGGAAGGTGATTTTGCGGCTGTTGTGCTCGACCTGGTACGCGCCGATGTGCTGCGTGATCCCGCCGGCCTCGGTCTCGACGACCGCTGTCTCGCGAATCGCGTCGAGCAGGGTCGTCTTGCCGTGGTCGACATGGCCCATGATCGTGACGACGGGCGGGCGGTCGGCGAGGTCCTCGACCGCGTCTTCGTACTCCTCCGGCTCGAGCTCTTCCTCGGCTGCATGCTTGATCTGCAGCTCCCGGTCCGGAACGAGCTCGGCGGCGATCAGCTCGACCTCCTCGTCGCTGAGCGACTGGGTGATGGTGACCATCTTCCCCAGGCCCATCATCACCTTGATGATGTCGGGGACGGTCTTGCCCATCGCCGCCGAGAGATCCTTGACCGTGACGCCCGAAGGGACGCTGACTGGGCCGGTCGGCGGCGCAACCGGCTGCTTCGGCGGCCGTGCTTCCTGGCGCTCGCGGGCCTGGCGCGCGGTCTCGCGCGGCCTGTTGGCGGCGTTGTCGATCACCACGCGACGCTTGCGGCGGCCGGTGACGGCGCCCTGACGGGGCCGGATCGGGCGGTTTGGTCTGTTCGGGCCGTTAGCCATCGGCGTCAGTGTAGAGCCGTGCGAGCGCCGGATCGACGTGCACGCGCTGTCGGAGGACTCGGTTGAAAGCGGACCGCGCTGCCGCGCGCTCGAAGCAGGCCAGCCGGCGACAGGTGTAGACGCCCCGGCCCGACGCTCTTCGTCCGGGTGCCAGAGCGCCCTCGTGAGCGACGAAGCGGATCAGCTCCGCCTGCGGGGCTTTGCGTCCACAGCCGGCGCACGTCCGACGCGACTTCGCTTGCGAAGTCGCTGAAGAGGCCGCCCGATTCACTCGGGCGGCCGCTGATCCCGAGCGCTCAGAACCAACGCCCGACGCTTCACACCACACGTTTGCAATTGCAGTGCTCACGCAGCGCTGGATCCCTCCTCGTGCTCGGGCTCGACCGGAATCCCGGCCGGGACCTCCTCTGGCGGTGACATCTGTGGGTGCGTGACGTCGAGGTCGACCTCCTCTTCGGCGTCGGCGATCACTGTCGCGGGAGGCCCGTGCGTGGCGGCAGCGTCGGCGGGGGCCTCGGAATCGAGCGGCTCCTCGCCGGGCTCCGGCGCTGCCGGCCCGACAGCCTCGGCGTCCGGCGGCAGCTCGTCGGCGAGCGCCTCGAGGTCCGGCTCCGCCTCGCTGACGATCGGCTCCACGTCGGGCGACTCGGACTCGCGCTCGGCGAGCTCCTGGTGGGCGGCGACGCCGCAGTAGCGGGAGCCGGGCAGCGCCGCGTTCGGGCAGCGCTTGCCGTTCGCGAGAATTGCTGCGCAGCGACCGGTGAACTCCTCGTCCTCGCCGCCGCCGCCGAAAGCGGCCTCGGCCTCGGCCTGGGCGAACTCGCTGTCGGACTGGATGTCGATCTTCCAGCCGGTCAGGCGAGCGGCTAGACGGGCGTTCATACCCTCCTTGCCGATCGCGAGCGCGAGCTGGTCGTCGGGCGTGACCACCGTCGCCTCCCTGCCCTCGTCGTCGAGGTAGACCTCGCGCACGCGCGCCGGCGAGAGCGCCTTGGCGACAAAGCGCGCCGGCTCCGGGTTCCACGGAATGATGTCGATCTTCTCGCCGCGAAGCTCCGAGACGACCATGCGGACGCGCGAGCCGCGCGGGCCGACGCAGGCGCCGACCGGGTCGACGCCCTGGGCGTGCGACTCGACAGCGATCTTGGAGCGGTAGCCAGGCTCGCGCGCAACGCCGCGGATCTCGACGAGTCCGTCGGCGATCTCCGGCACTTCGAGCTCGAACAGCGTCTTTATCAGCTCCGGATCGCGCCGCGAGACGATCACCTGCGGACCCTTCGTGCCCGAGCGGACCTCGGTGATGACGGCCTTGATCCGCGAGCCCTGCTCGTAGCGCTCGCCGTCGACCTGCTCGGAGCGCGGCAGCAGCGCCTCGACCTTGCCGAGATCGACGAGCACGTTGTTCCGGTCGCCCGCCTGCTGGACGATGCCGGTGACGACCTCGGAGACGCGGTCGATGTACTCCTCGTACATCATCTGGCGCTCGGCCTCGCGGATCCGCTGGGTGATCACTTGCTTCGCGGTCTGCGCGGCGATGCGGCCGAAGTTCTCCGGCGTTACGTCCGCTCGCTTCACCTGCTGCTCGGGGACGTCGGACCAGTCGATCTCGAGGTCCGCGTCCTGAACGAGCACGTGCGAGCGCTCGCCCGTCTCCTCCTCGGCCTGCTCGAGCTCGGTCAGCACGCGCTCGCGCGCCTCCTCGAGCAGCCGCTCCTCGATGTCGGGGGGCAGCTCGATCGAGAAGACGCGGAAGTCCCCCTCCTCGCGGTCGAGCTCGACGACTGCATGGCGTGACGCGCCCGGCGTCTTCTTGTAGGCGGCGAGCAGTGCGTCCTCCAGCGCCTCGATCAGCGTGTCGGACTCGATTCCCTTGTCTCGTTCGAGCTCCTGGACGAACTCGATGATCTCTCTGGTCATTTGCTTCCCTCGTCGATCAGGTTGCCCCGCACGATCTGCTCATACGGGATGAGAACAGCCTCGCCGCTAGCGGCGCCGAGGCTGACAAGTCGGTCGTCGACAGCGAGAACCTCGCCCCGAAAGCGCTTGCGGCCCTCAATCTCCTTGGCCGTCCTCACCGCGACCTTCCGGCCGACGTAGCGGCCGAAGTGCTCAGGCTTGCGCAGGGGGCGCTCGATCCCGGGTGAGGAGACGTCGATCGCGTACTCGCGCCGGTAGTCGTCGAGCTCGCGGGTGACGCGCTCGCAGAGGGCGTGGTCGACGCCCTTCGGGTGGTCGATGTAGACGCAGAAGCGTTCGGGGCCGAGCAGCTCGACGGCGAGCACTTCCGTGCCCGGCACCCGCTGCTCGATTCGCCCGGTCAGTTCCTGCTCGAGCTGCCGCTCCTTCGTGTGTACGCCTTCCATCAGTCCCTCCTACCGTTCTTCCATGCACACCGGAGCCAGAGTGAAGTCTGGCACCCGGACTCACAAAAAAAGGGCGCCGCGCGCCCATTTCGCCAAGCCGGTGAAATGTGGTGCTGGCAGGATAGCAAGGGTCGTGTCTGCGATCTCCGCCAAAACCCGCGCGGGAACGATCGAGCTGCCCGACGGCCGTAGGCTCGCCTACGCGGACCGCGGGCCCGTGGACGGAGCGCCGCTCGTCTTCCATCACGGGACGCCCGGAAGCCGGGCGGGACACCATCCCGACCCGCGCGTCTACGAGGATCAGGGCGTCCGTGCGGTCAGCTACGACCGGGCCGGTTACGGCCTCTCCGACCGGCTCGAAGGCCGCGACGTCGCCGCCGTCGCCTCGGACATCTCCGCGCTCGCGGACGAGCTGGGTTTCGATCGGTTCGCGGTGATGGGCGTCTCGGGAGGCGGCCCCCACGCGCTCGCCTGCGCCGCGCTCCTGCCCGGCCGCGTCACGCGGGCGGTGGTGATGGTCACACCGGCGCCGAACGACGACGGTTTCGACTTCCTCGCGGGGATGACGCAGAGCAACGTCGACGAGTTCAACGCCGCGCTGGCGGGCCCCGACGCGATCGCGGCCTATCTCGCTCCTTACATCGAGACTCTGAGGACGCGGCCGGAAGCCTTGCTCGACGAGTTGGCGGCCGAGCTGCCGCCGCCCGACCAGGCGACGATGGCGCGGCCAGAGGTTCGCGAGATGCTGGTGGCGAGCTGGCGAGAAGCAATCCGGCAGGGCGCGGCCGGGTGGATGGACGACGATCTCGCGTTCACGCGACCGTGGGGCTTCGACCTTGCTGACGTCGGCGCCGAGGTGCGCATCTGGCAGGGCGAGCTCGACGTCCTCGCGCCCCAGGCGCACGGCCGGCGCGTCGCCGAGCAACTGCCCAGCGCGACGTTCGAGCTCGTCGAAGGCATGGGCCACATGCTCTACGACGCCTGGGCAGACGCGTTCGCCTGGGCAGCCGTGTGATTCCCGAACCGATTGCTCGGCCGCTTGCGGCGATGGTGGCGGGCGTGCACGATCTGATGAGCGAGTGCCCCGCATTGACAGATAGCGGGGCCGGTTCGCTCTAGACGCTCGCGGTCTCCGTCTTTCCCTCCTTGAGGCGGCGGATCAGGTCGGCCACGTCGGCCGTTTCCTGCTCCAGGTCGCGCTGGTATTCCTCCAGGCGGCGGAGCAGCGTCTCCGCATCGGGGAAGCGGCGGCCGCGGTGGCAGCCACCGTGTCGGTGATGTCTTCTTCCGTGCATTTGTTCACCTCCTCTCGTCCTGGTCGTAGCGGTCGAGAAAGCCCTGGACATCGGCCTGCGCTTGGCGCAGGGCTTCTGCCCAACGATCGAGTAGGCGGCGGCCTTCGTCCGTCAACTCGTAGGTGCGCTTGGCAGGGCCGGGTAGCTCGGCGCTCCACTCCGAGCTGACGAGACCCTCGGCCTCGAGCGCACGGAGGAGCCGGTAGAGGTTGCCGACGTCGACCCGCCCCTCCCCCGCCACCTCAGGCAGCCGCTCGATCAGCTCGTAGCCGTGGAGCGGCCGCTCACGCAGGAGCAGCAGGAGCGAGGGCTCGACGAAGCGCTCGACACGCGCGCGCACATGCCAGTGCCCGGGCCTGGTCTGGCGCCGGCTGCGAACGCCGCGCGGATGTCGATGTCTCATCCGGAGCAGTATAGGTCAAACACATATGTCTAAGACAGAACAAGCGTCACAGGGCCGTCGTTGACGAGCTCGAGCTGCATCCGGGCACCGAACACGCCCGTGTCGACGCGGATTCCGAGCTTGCTCAGCGCGGCCCACACGGCGTCGTAGAGCGGCTCGGCCTCCTCGGGCGGCGCGGCTTCGCTGAAGCTCGGGCGGGTGCCCTTCGACGTGTCGGCGATGAGCGTGAACTGGCTGACGACGAGCGCCTCCCCGCCGACGTCGAGCAGGCTGAGATCGAACTTGCCCGCGTCGTTCTCGAAGATCCGCAGCCGGGCGATCTTCTCCGCAAGTCGCTCGGCGTCGGCATTGTCGTCGTCCGCCGCCACCCCCAGGAGCACGCAGAGGCCCGGTCCGATCGCACCGACCGTTTCGCCGCGGACGACTACGCGTGCTCGGAGAACGCGCTGAACGACAGCGCGCACGGCCGCTAGGCCACGTCGCGGATGCGCGATGAATAGTGCTTGCTGGCAGGGCGCAGCGAGCTTGCGAGCTTGTAGTGGCCCTGCGCCTCGGTCTGGCGTCCCTGCTTCTCGAGGCAACGGCCGAGCGCGTAGTGGCCGTAGTCGTCCGCGGGCGCGAGCTCGAGCAGCTTCCGGAACTCGCTCTCGGCCTCCTCGTAGCGGTGGATGCGGAAGTAGGCAATCCCGAGCGCCTCTCGGATCGAGGCTTTCTCCGGCTCCCGGCGCTTCGCTTTCTCGAGCGAGACGGTGGCCTGCGCTGCCATTCCCTCCCGGAGGTGGGCCCGCCCTTGCTGGAAGAGGTTGTAGGTGTCGCTCATCGGTCTTCTAGGTTATTGACGCAGTACTCCGACGGCCGAGGGCTTATTGGCTCCTGCTCAAATACGGAAAGTTCTCCTCTACCAAGTCAAGCGCATCCGTCAAATCTCGGGTCCGCCCGACTTCGAAAGCTGAAACTCGCAGACCGTCGACGATCGCCCGCTGGTAGGCCTCGAGCAACTCGAATGGCGGCCCGCCGAGATCTTCGAGGTACGACGTCAGCTCCGGCCCGAGGCCCCAGAGCGATGCATGCGCAAACGGGCTCTCGCCGACGGCCGAGATCCGGGTGGCCAATCCGGTCTCGACGTCGACGCGCGCACGGCCCGGGCCCGGGGGCGGATCGCGCCTGATCGCGACGGCGCCGGGCGTTCCCGCTTCCGCGAAAGCGGCGGCGAAGCGCGCGAGGTCGCCTCGCCGGAAGACCGTGTCGGCGGTCACGACGAGGAGCGGCGGCTCCGCTCCCGCCGCCAGTCCGTGGGAGACCGCGTCCGCCGAGCCGTCGGGCCGCGCCTGGCGCGCGTAGCGAAGCTCCAGCCCGAAGGCCGAGCCGTCGCCGAGCAAGGCCTCGACCTGCTGGGCCAAATGCCCGGTGACGACGGTGACGCGGTCGCAGCCGGCGCCGCGCAGCTCGCGGAGCACCGTGGCGACGACCGGCCGCCCGTCGACCGGCAGGATGGGCTTCGGCCAGCGCTCGGTGACCGGCCGGAGCCGCCGGCCCTTACCGGCGGCCATCACGATCGCGTCCATGAGGGGCACCTACCCGGTCAGGCCGAGCGAGCGGAGCGAGACGAGGCCGAGCGCGCGTTCGGTGCGCGTCAGCGCCCGGCGCAGGTCGCGACGGAGCGATCGCAGCTCATGCCGGGCGGCTCGGGCCGCCTCACCGGATGCTCCGGCCGGCCCGAAGCGCGCCTCGGCGGCCGCCGAGACAAACGCTTCCGCCGAGACCCCGAGCTCGGCGTAGACAAGCTGGGCGAGCTCGCCCAGCGTCGCGCTCGGCGGGGGCTTCGCGCCCTGGTCGCTGGCGAAGTCACAGAGCTCACGCACGCAGGCGCGGGCGAGCTTGCGCGGATCGCGCGTGAGGTAGCGGCGCTTGCGAATTCCGAGCTTCGCTGCCGCGACGAGGACGACCAGGGCGGCGGCGACGAGGGCGAGCAAGCGCAGCAGTGAGCCGATCCTCGAGCCGGTTGGGCCCACCTTCGACCGTGTCTTGGGCAACGTCCCGGGCCTCGCAGCGTTGCCGTGCGCACCCCGCAGGGTCCGCAGGTCGAACGCGCCGGGCCTCTTCAGGTGCTGGGCAACGGCGAACAGTCCGTCCGTCAGGTCGAAGTGGGGGGATGAGGCCGTGTACGTCCCGTTCAGCGAGCCGCGGCCGGGTGTCGGATCGAACGGCAGCCAGCCGTAGCGCGGGAACCAGGCCTCGACCCACGTGTGCGCGTCGTGATCGGTCACCGTCCACTCGTGCTTGCTGCGGTCATACTCGCCGCTCGTGAAACCTGCTGCGACCCGGGCTGGAATCCCCAGATAGCGCAGCATCAGCGCCATCGCTCCCGCAAAGTGCTGGCAATAGCCACGGTGGGTCTGGGTGACGAAGGCGACGAGCGGCGGCAGCGTCGAGCTTTGCGGCGGCGTCTCGTCGTAGTGGAACGCTCCCGACCGGAACCAGGCCTCGAGCTCGAGCGCGGCCGCATACGGATTCGAGGGATCGCCGACGATCCGTCTCGCCGTCTTGTAGACCGCCTCGTAGGGACGGGCCCGGTAGGAGGTCGCGAAGATCTCTGCCACTCGGCGCTCGCGGTCCGGCGCGCCGAACGGAGGCGCGGTCACGCGCGCTTCCACGTAGAGATCCGTCTTCCTGACCTGCTCCGGGTAGCGCGCGGGCAGGTCGGCGAGCTGCCGAGGCGTCGGCTGCGCCTCATAGCTCCAGACCGTGTACTTCTCGCCGCGGCTCAGCGGGCTGTCTTGCAAGTGTGCGACCTCGCCGTCGGAGTAATTGACGACTTGCGAGCCCGGGCCGAACGCCACCGGCAGGCTGGCTCCGATCAGGTGGTTGTCGCGCAGGGCGTTCACGGTGACGTCCTGCCGGACCCACCGCCTCGGGTCCTGCGCCGCCGGCGGCAGCTCGGGGTCGGCAAGCAACTCGTCGCGGCCGTTGATGCGTATCGGCATCACCGACGGGCTGTTGCTCTCGTACCAGTTTCCTCCGTCGAACTCGTCCAGCGTCGTCGCCCGCCAGTACGTGGGTTTGCTCGGAGCCTTGATCGTCAGGACGGTCGTGATCTTCTTGGGGAAATGGAGGCCGCCGAAATTCGAGTTCCAGACGTACTGCACGCCCACGGGCTTTGGGGGCTTCGTGTAGAAGTCCCAGCCCTGCCAGTGCAGTACCTGGCCGCTGGCGACCGCCGAGGAAGTGGACGCCGCGAAGGCCGCCAGAACGACCGCGCCGCCGACCAGCACGGCAACGGCGAGCCGCCGCGGCCGGAGGGGTCCGCCGAGGCCAACGACGAGCGAGAGCACGACCGCGAGCAGGGCGACTCCGCGCAACAGATCGTCGGGACCCGTCAGCAGCGTCGCCGGCCAGCCTGCGGCCACGACCGCCGTTGCGGAGGCGAGCACCGGCCTGCGCCCGGCGACGGCCAACGCGACGGCGCCGCAGAATGCAAAGAGAGCAACGAGAATCACGCCTTGCATCCGCGGGTGGGAGGCGGCGGCGAACGGCAGCCGGACATCGTAGAACTCGAGGAAGCCGCCGCCGAAACGGCCGAGCAGCCTGATTGGGTGGACGATCCAGATCCCGAGCGCGCTATGCAGCGCCAGCACCATGGCCGGGACGAACGCCGCGGCCCGCCAGCGTGGCCGTGGCAGGAGCGCCGGCGCGACCGCGAGCGCGATCAGCCAGAGCGCCGTCGAGGCGCCGGCGCGCGGTTGCCCGAGCCGCAGCCAGTTCCACGCCAAGAGGGCCGCCGGCCCCGCGCACAAGACCGCGGTCCTAGTAGCCATGCGCCGCCTTCCCGAGCGCCGCTGCTCCCAGCTTCGAAGCCAGGTCGTCTCCGCGGCGGATGACGGCAACTGAAACGCCGCCTGCCTGCAGGCGAAGCAGCCCAGGCTGGGGAGCCGGCTGCGCACCGTTCGGTCCGAAACTCGCCGGATCGACGAAAACGAGCGCCGCGCGGCGCTGGCTGAGCGTCCGCCGAAGCAGCCGCTCGACGAGCAGCGGCGACAGCGACGCGGTCACGACCGTCAACTCGAGCGCGCGGGCGACAGTGCTCCCCTCGTCGCCGAGCAGGGCGGCCGCAGGAGCGTGTCCGTCCGCCTCGGCCACCGCGAGCAGGTCATAGGCCTGTGGCCAGTCGGTCTCGTACGAGTGCACACGCTGGACGGTCGGGTGGGCCCCGTTGACGAGCAGGACCGAGCGACGTCCGCGCCTTGCCTGTGCGAGCAGGAGCGAGCCCGCGGCGCGGACCTGGACGTCGAAGCTCTCGCCCACGACGGCGCTCGCCTCGCCGTCGAGCAGCACCGCAACCTCGTCGCGCGGCGAGTCTTCGAGCTCCTTGACCATCAGCTCGCCGCGCTTGGCGGTCGAGCGCCAGTGCACCTTGCGCAGAGACTCGCCCTGTTCGTAATCGCGGACGCTGTGTAGGTCGAACCCGCTCGGGCGACGGAGGAGAAGGCGGCGCCCGTCCCGGGCGTAGGTTCCGCCCTCGGAGAAGAGGCCCTCGAGCTCGACGAGGCGCGGGTAGACGAGCAGCGTCCAGGGAGCGGCAAGCCGAATCTCGGCCCGCTGAAGCCCAAAGGCGTCCTCGAGCACTGCGCGGACGTCGAGGAAGAGATAGCGCCCACGGCGCACTCCAGAAAGCGTGTACCGCCCGTGCCTTGACTCGAGCGGGGTCCGCCGCTCGCCCAGCCCGGACACCTTCTCGACCAGCATGAGCGACGGCGGCGGCAGGTGCGCGGTGTGCTCGATCCGAAGCTCGACCTCGATATCGTCGCCCTCGAGCCGCCCGCCGGCCTCGACCGTGCGATGGAGACGCATCGGCCCCTGCGCGAGCCTGACCCAGAGCCAGGCGAGGAGCAGTGCGAACAGGAGCCCGAGCGCGACCGGGTAGAGCGGCTTCGAGCCGAACGCGCGCGCGACGACGTAGGTCAGCAGACCGAGGCCGAGCAGGGCGCGGCCCCGGGCCGTCATACCGGGACGGGTGTGTGCTCGAGCGCGTCGCGGACGAGCTCGCCGGCAGTGAGGCCGGCCGAGCGGGCCTCCGGCGCCAGCATCAGCCGGTGCGCGAGCACGGGCTCGGCGATCGCCTTCACGTCGTCGGGCTCGACGAACTCGCGTCCCGCGGCGAGCGCCCGCGCCTTCGCGACTCGCAGCAGCGCGATCCCGGCCCGAGGGCTTGCGCCCACGTAGAGGCGTTCGTCCTGGCGCGTCTGGCGGAGCAGCGCGACCACGTACCGGTTGAGGCTCTCCTCGACGAAGATCCCGCGGGCCTGCTCCATCAGCTCCAGCACCTCGCCGCCAGTCGCGACCGGCTCCAAGGTCTCCAGCGGCGGGTCGACGGTCTGCTCGGTCAGCATCCGCGCCTCCCCGGCGAGCGGCGGATAGCCGATCGCAAGCCTCATCGTGAAGCGGTCGAGCTGCGCTTCCGGGAGCGGGTAGGTGCCCTCGTACTCGACCGGGTTCTGGGTCGCGATCACCATGAACGGCCGCACGAGCTCGTAGGAGTGGCCGTCGACCGTGACCTGGTCTTCCTGCATGCACTCCAGCAGCGCTGCCTGCGTCTTCGGCGAGGCGCGGTTGATCTCGTCGACGAGCAGGAGGTTCGTGAAGACCGGGCCGGGCCGGAACTCGAAC
>VAXH01000125.1 GCA_005883955.1 Actinomycetota bacterium
GTTCGACGGCCGCGGGAACTACTCCCTCGGGATCCGCGAGCAGATCATCTTCCCCGAGATCGACTACGACTCGATCCAGCAGGTGCGCGGCCTCGACGTCGCGATCACGACCACCGCGCGAACCGACGAGGAGGGGCTGGCGCTCTTGCGCGGCCTCGGCCTGCCGTTCGCCGGCCAGAGCAGAGAAGAGTAAGGAGAGGCATGGCCAAGAAGTCACTCGTCGTCAAGCAACGCCGGCCGCAGCGCTTCAAGGTGCGCGCCTACACCCGCTGCAACCGCTGCGGGCGCCCGCGCGCCGTCTTCCGCAAGTTCGGCCTCTGCCGGATCTGCCTGCGGGAGCTCGCGCACCAGGGCGTCATCCCCGGCATGACGAAGAGCTCGGGCGATGCACGAGCGGGTCGAGATGCCGACCTCGCGGCTCAAGCAGGAGATCGCCCGCATCCTCAAGGAGGAGGGCTACATCCGGGACTTCCACGTCCGGAAGGGCGAGAGCTTCGATACCCTCGTCGTCGAGCTCAAGTTCGGGCGCAACCGCGAGCGCGTGATCACGGGGCTCAGGAGGGTGTCGAAGCCGGGGCGCCGGGTCTACGCGCGGAAGGATCGCCTGCCGCGCGTGCTCGGGGGGATGGGCACGGCGATCCTCTCGACCTCGAGCGGCCTCGTCACGAGCCGCACGGCGGCCGAGCGGGGGATCGGCGGCGAAGTCATCTGTTTTGTCTGGTGAAAATCTGACGATTTTCACCAGGAGGAGAAAGAGAAGAATTTGAGTCGAATCGGAAGAAGACCAATCGAGTTGCCTTCGAGCGTTAACGTCGCGCTCTCGCCCGGCCGCGTGCAGGTGAACGGGCCGCTCGGCGAGCTGACACAGCAGGTCCCCGCTCGGATGCAGATCGAGCAGCACGACGGCGAGCTCGTCGTGACGCGCCCGACCGACCGGGGCGAGGACCGTGCGCTGCACGGCCTGACGCGGTCGCTCGTCGCGAACATGGTCGAGGGCGTGACGAAGGGCTTCGAGAAGCGGCTCGAGATCCAGGGCGTCGGCTACCGCGCCGCGCTCCGCGGCACGTCGCTCGAGCTCAACGTCGGCTTCTCTCACTCGGTCGTCGTCGAGCCGCGGGCGGGCATCAGCTTCGAGGTCCCGGCGCCGACGCAGGTCGTCGTCAAGGGCGTCGACAAGCAGCAGGTGGGCCAGACCGCGGCCGAGGTGCGCGCGGTCCGGCCGCCCGAGCCCTACAAGGGCAAGGGCATCCGCTACGAGGGCGAATACGTGCGCCGCAAGGTCGGGAAGAGGGCGTAGGAATGCCAACGCTCACGAAGCCCGAGGCCCGTGCGCGCCGCCATCGGCGGGTCCGCGGCAAGGTGAGCGGCACGGCCGAGCGGCCGCGTCTCGTCGTCTTCCGGTCGAACCGGGGCATCGAGGCGCAGCTCGTCGACGACCTCGAGGGTCGCACCCTCGCCGCGGCGAGCTGGCTGCACCTGAAGAAGTCGTTCAAGGGAAACAAGACGGAGCAGGCGGCCGAGGTCGGCAAGCTCCTCGCCGCGAACGCGAAGAAGGCGGACGTCGAGCGGGTCGTCTTCGACCGCGGCGGCTACCTCTACCACGGACGCGTGAAGGCGCTCGCCGAGAGCGCGCGCGAAGGAGGGCTGAAGTTCTAGTGATCGTGAATGTCGCCGAATCCAGGGAGCTCAAAGAGCGCGTGGTGGAGATCAACCGTCGGCTACGGCAAGGCGCGCGAGGTTCCGCTCGCGATCACGAAGGCCGTGGACGACGCGAAGAAGAACCTCTTCACCGTGCCGAAGCACGGCCAGACGATCACGCACGAGGTGATCGGCCGCTTCGACGCCGCGCGCGTCATGCTGCGCCCCGCGAGCGAGGGAACCGGCGTCATCGCCGGCGGCGGCGTGCGCGCCGTCCTCGAGCTCGGCGGCATCCGCGACATCCTCGCGAAGAGCCTCGGGACGACGAACCCGATCAACATGGCGAAGGCGACCGTCGACGGGCTGAAGCAGCTCCGCCGCCCCGAGGAGGTGGCGCGGATCCGCGGCCTGACGATCTCGCAAGTGCTGCCCGTCCCGAGGCGGACGGAGGAGCCTGCGCCGGCGACCGTCGAGGAGCCCACGCCGACGCCGGTGGAGGAGACGAGTGGCGAAGCTGAAGATCACGCAGACGCGTAGCGCAGTCGGCCAGTCGCCGGCGCATCACGGCACGCTGCGGGCGCTCGGCCTCGGCAAGATCGGCCGCAGCGCGGAGCATCCGGAGAGCCCGACGCTCGCCGGTATGCTCAGGAAGGTCCGCCATCTCGTGAGGGTCGAAGGAGAGAGCGACACGGATGCCTGACGAGCTGAACCTCTCGAACCTGAAGCCGGCCGCCGCCCGGCGAGACCGCAAGCGCGTCGGCCGCGGCATGGGCTCGGGCAAGGGCCGCTACTCGGGGCGTGGGATCAAGGGCCAGAAGGCGCGCTCGGGCTCGCACAAGATGCGGCCCGGCTTCGAGGGCGGCCAGATGCCGGTCTACATGCGCCTCCCCAAGCAGCGCGGCTCGACCTCCAAGGACGCGATGCCGATCGGTCCGTTCCGGACGTCGACCGTTCCGGTCAACGTCCGAGATCTGGACCGGTTTGGCGACGGGGACGAGGTGACCCCCGAGAGCCTGGTGGAAAAGGGGATCATCAAGAACACGAAAATCGACGTGAAGCTCTTGGGGATGGGCGAGGTCTCCAAGAAGCTGACGATCCGCGTGCACGCGATCTCGGCGACCGCGCGGCAGAAGATCGAAGGCGCCGGCGGCACCGTCGCGCTCCTCCGAGAGGAGAAGAGCTAGGTGTTCAGCTGGCTCAGCAACGCGTGGCGTGTCCCGGAGCTCCGCCGCCGCGTCCTCTTCACGGCGCTCATCCTGGCCATCTACCGGCTCGGCTCGTGGCTGCCCGCCCCGGGCGTGAACTCGTCCCAGATCCAGCAGTACTTCAACGGCAAGGGCGGGACGGTGCTCGGCCTGCTCAACCTCTTCTCGGGCTCGGCCCTCTCCCGCTTCTCGATCTTCGCGCTCGGGATCATGCCCTACGTCACCGCCTCGATCATCCTCCAGCTGCTCACGGTCGTGATCCCGACCCTCGAGCAGCTCCAGAAGGAGGGCGAGGCGGGCATGGCCAAGATCAACCAGTACACGCGGTACCTGACCGTGGGCCTCGCCGCCGCCCAGTCGACGGGCTACGCGTTCCTCTTCCGCCGCTCGGGCGCGCTCACGCACAACAACGGCCGGCTCGTGCTCATCATCCTCACGCTCACCGCCGGTACGACGGTCCTCATGTGGATGGGCGAGCTGATCACGAAGCGCGGCGTCGGGAACGGGATCTCGCTCCTCATCTTCGCGTCGATCCTCGCGACCGCGCCCGCAGGCATCAGCGCCTGGGTGAACGGCGGGCCGATGGAGAAGCTCTTCTTCCCGCTGATCGCGCTCGGCATCATCGTCGCCGTCGTCTTCATCCAGGAGGGCCAGCGGCGGATCCCGCTCCAGTACGCGAAACGGATGGTCGGCCGCCCGTCATCTTCGCCGCGGCGATCATGGCGTTCCCCCCGACGATCGCGCAGTTCTTCCCGACGACGCAGAGCTTCATCAACTCGCACTTCCTGCCCGGGAACGCGAGCTACCTGCTGCTCGAGGGCGCGCTGATCGTGATCTTCACCTACTTCTACACCGCGGTCCAGTTCAACCCGGTCGACCAGGCCGACAACCTGCGCAAGTACGGCGGCTACATCCCGGGCATCAGGCCGGGCCCGCCGACCGCGCAGTACCTCGACCGCGTGCTGACGCGGCTGACGCTGCCGGGGTCGCTCTACCTCGCGATCGTCGCCGTCGCGCCGAGCATCTTCATCCGCTACTTCGGCT
>VAXH01000085.1 GCA_005883955.1 Actinomycetota bacterium
TTCCTTTCAGTTCGTCGGGATGGACGGAGCGGCGTCTTCGCCGAGGGGGAGAGGCGCAGATAAGGCCGCTCGCGTCCTTTTGCTAGAACGACCGCAGGGCCCTTCGCATTCCGTTTGCGAAAAGGAGATCGAGCCTTAACGGAACTTTTGCAACGAACTCTCGGCTCGCTGACAACTGAGGCGTAGTTTCCGCCGCTCAAGCCGTCGGAAAAGCTGGGAGGCCGCCGTCATGTCGAGGTTCCTGCCTGTTGGCAAGGGTGTGAAGGGAGCCGCCGGCTTCCTGCTCGCCGCGATACCGGCGCTCGGAGCAGTCCTGACCGGGCTCGCCATCACAGGAGGCCTGGTCGGTCACATGGCTCGTGACCATCCGCTCGCGAGCTACGGCGCCTTCGGGCTTGCCGTGCTTGCGATCTTCGCCGGCGCGGTTGCCACCTTTGCCTTCCGTGAAGGCTCGACCGAGGAGCAGGTTGCGATCTATGCCGGGCTTGGGCTGGTAGTCGCAAGCTTGCTTTTCGGCGTCTACGCGGGCGTCCAGACGTGGGGTGACAGGGCTCAGCCGAGCATTACGCTGACGCCGAAGGCGGGTCACACGGTGGCCGTCACTGTTCGTGGGGCAGGCCTTCGCTCGAGCGACCACATCGTCGTCGAGGTCGAGCAGCTCGTGCGGGCCCCGAACGACGCCGGCCGGCTGACCTGGAAAGCCGGCGAGCCGCTCTACGGCGCCTCGCTCGGGCCCGACGGCGACGGCAGGATCGGCTACACGGTCGATATCCCGCTCCCGGCGGGCGACTACGACGACCTCGGCGCGCGAGCCTGGGTCGGCGACGAGCCGAAGGCGTGCTACGCACGGGGCAACACGACCGGCTGCGTCCGTGTCCATATCCCGCGTCCCCAGGAGCGGCCACAGCTTGCGGTCTCGTGGGAGACGTTTGTGAGAGCGCCGCGGCTTCTGATCCGCTTGACGGCGAAGAACCTGCCGCAGCGGCCCGCCAAGTCGATCACGCTTCGCGCGTTTGGGATCACGTCGGATCACGTTCGCCGCGAGCTCGCCGAGTGGTCGCTCGCGCCCAATGCCGAAGGCGAGTTCGACCGCAGGCTGGCAGTCGTCGTCGGCCACGCGTTTGCCGACGTCTGCGTGGTCGCGAGTACCTCCACAAGGGAGCCGGCATGCCCCGCGCCCGCTGAAGACGGAACCGTCTGGTCTCAGCTCGCGGTGCCCGCGGTCTGACCGCTCGGTCGCGAGCACGTTGTCGAGTGAAAGTTTCGTAGCCTCCGAGGCGATGGTGCGTCGGCGCGTCGTCGTGCAAGGCCACGTTCAAGGTGTCGGGTTCCGGTACTCGCTCGCGCGGGCCGCGGAGATCCGCGGCGTCGCCGGCTGGGCGACGAACCGGCCGGACGGGACGCTCGAGGCCGTGTTCGAAGGCGAGCCGGAAGCGGTGGAGTCGCTCCTTCGCCTCTGCCGTGAAGGCCCGCGCGGCGCAGGGGTCGAGCGCGTCGAGGTCTTCGACGAGCAGCCGGAGGGGCTTACAAGCTTCGGCATCCGCTAATTCCGCGAGCGCCAAGAGCGGCTCGATGCGCGTTACGTTTGAGCCTTGCGTACCGGCGACGACCTCGAACGCGGCCGCGAGCTCTACTCGAACTCCGCCTGGGCGACGGCTTACGAGTCCCTTTCGCGGGCCGATCAGCTCGCGCCGCTCGCGGCCGAGGATCTCGAATTGCTCGCTACCTCGGCCTACATGCTCGGCCGCGAGAACGAGTGGATGCACGTTCTGGAGCGGGCTTACCGTGGCTATTCCGAGGGAGCCCAGGCCCATCGCGCGGTGCGGTGCGCGTTCTGGATCGGCATGGTGCTTGCGATCCGCGGGGAGATGGGGCCTGCCGGCGGCTGGCTCGGCCGCGCGCAACGTCTGCTCGAGCGAGAGCACGGCGAGTGCGTCGAGCAGGGCTACATGTTGATGCCCGTCGTCTTTCAGCACGACGCGGAGGGCGACTTGGAGGGTGCTTCAGCCACCGCTGCTGCGGCCGCCGAGGTCGGCGAGCGCTTCGGCGACCCTGACCTGTTTGCGCTCGCGATTCACGTTCAGGGCGACATCCTCGTCAGGGCCGGCCGCGTCAGGGAGGGGCTCGGCCTGCTCGACGAAGCGATGGTGGCGGTCACGACCGAGACGCTGTCGCCGATGGTCACCGGGATCGTCTACTGCGGAGTGATCCTCACGTGCGAACAGGTCTACGAGCTTCGCCGCGCACGCGAGTGGACGGCGGCGCTGACGCGCTGGTGTGAGAGCCAGCCCGACCTCTTGGCGTTCACGGGCCGCTGCCTCGTCCATCGCGCCCAGCTGATGCAGCTGCGTGGGGCATGGCCGGACGCACTGGAGGAGGCCGAACGCGCCGGCCGGCGCCTCGAAGAGGCGATGAACCAAGGGGCTGCGGCCAAGGCCTGCTATCTCAGAGGCGAGGTTCATCGCCTGCGCGGAGAGTTCGAGGAGGCCGAGGATGCTTACCGGCAGGCGAGCCGGCTCGGCCTTGAGCCGCAGCCCGGCTGGGCACTTGTGCGGCTAGCGCAGGGGAATTCGGCAGCGGCCACTGCGGCGATTCGTCGCGCCCTCGGCGAGACCGCCGACCCGCTGAGGCGGGCGGGGCTTCTGCCTGCCGCCGTCGAGATCCTGTTGGCGACCGGTGAGCTCGACGAAGCAAGGGATGCCTCCGGCGAGCTGGAGGCGATCGCCGCCGGCTACGAGAGCGAGATGCTGCTTGCGCTGCACGCGCACGCCCGGGGCGCGGTCGAGCTTGCGGGCGGCGACGCGGCGGCCGCGCTCGTCAGCCTCCGCCGGGCTTCACAGGCCTGGAACGAGCTCGAGGCTCCGTACGAAGGCGCCCGGGCGCGAGTGTTGGTTGGACGGGCCTGCCGAGCACTCGGCGACGAAGAGGCCTTCGCGCTCGAGCTCGAGGCGGCCCGAAGCACGTTCGAGGAGCTGGGCGCGACGCCGGACGTCGCGGCCGCCGACATGCTCGCCGGAGTCGTCGGCGACACGCACGGACTGACTGCGCGGGAGCTGGAGGTGCTCCGTCTCGTCGCGACCGGCAAAAGCAACAAGGAGATCGCCGCGGCGCTCGTGATCAGCGAGCACACCGTCGCCCGGCACGTGCAGAACATCTTCACCAAGCTCGGTGTGCAGTCTCGGACGGCGGCCGGCGCTTTCGCCTTCGAGCACGACCTGGTCTGAATTAACCACATGCCTGCGCGGCTAGGTTGGTGGATCCGCGCGATGCGGGCCGAGCCGTTGCTCCCTACGGTCGAAGGACAGGTCATTCGATCCGAGGAGGAACGGTTATGGCGATCCAGGAAGTAGCAATCGACAGTCGCCCCGGCGGCGCTCCGCCGGTCGAGACGTTCGAGACGATCGTGATCGGCGGCGGCCAGGCCGGCCTCTCCGTCGGCTATTACCTGAAGCGGCGCGGCGGTTCGTTCGTGATTCTCGACGCGAACGAGCGGATCGGCGGCTCTTGGCGCACACGCACCTGGGACTCGCTCCGCCTCTTCACCCCGGCACGCTACGACGGGCTGCCGGGCTGGCCGTTCCCGGCCCCGGGCTGGTCCTATCCCACCGCCCGCGAGGCCGCCGACTACCTCGAGGCCTACGCGGCACGGTTCGAACTGCCGGTGCGAAGCGGGATGACCGTCGACCGGCTGACGAAGGACGGCGACCGCTTCGTCGTCCAGTGCGGCGAGCTCCGGTTCGAGGCGGACCGCGTGGTCGTCGCGACCGGCTTCTACGGGACGCCGTCGGTGCCCGGCTTCGCGGCCGAGCTCGACCCGCGGATCGTGCAGATGCACTCGAGCGAGTACCGCGACCCCTCGCAGCTCCGCCCGGGCGGCGTCCTCCTCGTCGGTGCCGGGAACTCGGGAGCCGATATCGCGATCGAGGTCTCCAAGACGCACCAGACGTGGCTCTCCGGGCGGGACAAGGGCCAAGTGCCGATTCGAATCGAGAGCCGGCTCGCGCGATTCGTGCTGCCGATCCTCTGGTTCGTCGCCTCCCATGTGCTCACGATCAAGACGCCGCTCGGCCGGAAGGTTCGGCCGCACGTGCTCGCGAACGGCGCCCCGCGAATCCGGGTGAAGACGGACGACCTAGTGGCCGCCGGCGTCGAGCGGGTGGCGAAGACCGTGGGGGTCACCGGCGGATTGCCGGCCCTCGAGGACCAGCGCGTGCTTGATGTCGCGAACGTGATCTGGTGCACGGGCTTTCGCCAGGACTTCAGCTGGATCGACGTCCCGGTGTTCGGCGAACAGAGGGAGCTCCGTCACGAGCGCGGCGTCACGTCGGAACCCGGCCTCTACTTCGTCGGGCTGGATTTCCTCTACGCGTTCACCTCGGAAAACGTGGGCGGCGTCGGCCGCGACGCCCGGTACGTCGCCAAGCGAATCGCCTCGCGGTAGCCTCAACGACAGTGACTGGACGTCGCGCGTGTCCTACAGCAGGTGGGCGCGCTGCCGGGTCCGTCGGGATAGAGAAAGGTCCCGCCCCGGCCTAGACTCATACCGTGGCGGCTTGTCCAAGCTGCGGAGCCGAGAACCGGGACGAGGCCCGGTTCTGCGACGCGTGCGGCGCCCCGCTCGCGGCCGCGCCCGCGCGCGAGTCTCGCAAGACGGTGACCGTCCTCTTCTGCGACGTCACCGGCTCGACCGCGCTCGGCGAGCGGATCGACCCCGAGAGCCTGCGCAACGTGATGGCCCGCTACTTCGAGACTGCGAAGGAGGCGATCGAGCGGCACGGCGGCACGGTCGAGAAGTTCATCGGGGACGCCGTCATGGCGGTCTTCGGCGTCCCGGTCGTCCACGAGGACGATGCGCTCCGCGCCGTGCGCGCCGCTGCCGACCTGCGCAGCGCGCTCGGCCCGCTGAACGAGGATCTCGAGCGCAGGTTCCAGACCCGCCTGCAGCTACGGACCGGGGTCAACACGGGCCAGGTCGTCACCGGGACCGAGGAACGGCTCGCCACCGGCGACGCCGTCAACGTCGCGGCTCGACTCGAGCAAGCGGCCCAGCCCGGCGAGATCCTGCTCGGCGAGGAGACGCTGCAGCTCGTGCGCGGCGCGGTCGAGGCGGAGGCGGTGGGCCCGGTCGAGGCAAAGGGCAAGTCAGAGCCGCTTGCCGCCTACCGGCTGGTCGCGGTCGACCAGGAAACGGCGGCTCGCCTCCACACCGGGCCAATGGTCGGCCGCGCGCGCCAGCGGCATCTGCTGGAGGAGGCCTTCGCAAACGTTGCGGTAGACAAGACTTGCCAGCTGTTCACCGTTCTCGGCACGGCGGGCGTCGGCAAGTCGCGGCTCGTGACGGAGTTCCTCGGCAGCCTCGACGGCGCGACGGTGGTCTCGGGTCGCTGCCTCTCCTACGGCGAGGGGATCAGCTACTTCCCGGTCACCGAGGTTGCCATCCAGCTCAAGGCCGATCCCGCGCAGCAGCCGGGGCTCGCGTCGATCCTGGGTGACGACGAGGCGCCCAGCACGCCCGACGAGATCGCCTGGGCCTTCCGTAAGTTGCTGGAGACCCGCGCGGCCGAGGAGCCGGTCGTCGTCGTCTTCGACGACATTCACTGGGGCGAGCCGACCTTCCTCGACCTCGTCGAGCACATCGCCGACTTCAGCCGCGACGCGCCGATCCTGCTGCTCTGCATGGCCCGGCCGGAGCTGCTCGACCGCCGCCAGTCTTGGGGCGGCGGCAAGCTGAACGCGACCAACGTCCTGCTCGAGCCACTCGGAACCGAAGAGGCCGCCGAGCTGCTGGCGAGTCTGCTGCCCGCCGAGGTGGAGGACAAGCTCCGCGCTCGCATCCTCGATGCAGCCGGGGGAAACCCGCTCTTTGTCGAGGAGATGGTGGCGATGGTCGCGGAGCTGCAGGGCGGAAACGGCGAGCTCGGCGAGATCACGGTGCCCCCGACGATCCAGGCACTGCTGGCGGCGCGGCTCGACCAGCTCGACCCGCACGAGCGGATCGTCCTTGAGCGCGGCTCGGTCGAGGGCAACGTCTTTCATCGCGGTGTCGTGGAGGCGCTCGCGCCCGAGGAGCATGAGGTGCCGCGGCAGCTGATGAGCCTCGTCCGCAAGGAGCTCGTTCGCCCGGACCGAGCTGAGCTCGCCGGCGACGACGCCTTTCGCTTCCGCCATCTGCTGATCCGCGATGCCGCCTACGACGCGCTCCCGAAGGCCGAGCGGGCCGATCTCCATCAGAGCTTTGCGGCTTGGCTCGAGCAGCAGGGGGTCGAGCTGGTCGAGCTCGACGAGATCCTCGGCTACCACCTCGAGCAGGCGTGGCGCTACCGAGCCGAGCTCGGAGCAGCATCGGATCTCGAGCTAATGGCCGCTGCCCGCAGGCGGCTCGAGGCGGCCGCCCACCGGGCGCTGCTCCGAGACGACTCGGCGGCGGCCCTGAACCTCCTCGAGCGTGCGCTTGCGCTCGTGCCTGAGGGCGAGATCAACCTCCCACTCGAGATCGACCGGCTGAACTCGATCTTCTTCAGCGGCCAGGTGCAGGTCGCCTACGAAGCCGCAGGCGAGCTCCGCGAGCGAGCGAGGACATCGGGCGACCGGATCGCCGAGCGGGCCGCGGCAATCGAAGAGGCCAGGTTTGCCGGCTTCGTCCACCCTGAGGGCGCCATCGACCGTCTCCAGCGCGCGATCGACGAGGCCCTGCCCGAGTTCGAGGAAGCCGAGAACGCGCTCGCGCTCTACGTCGCGCACTATGGCCGCGGCTCCGCCGCCCACATGGCCGGTCGCATGGACGATGGACGCGAGGCAATGGACCAGGCCGCCGCCTTGGCGCAGCGCCTCGGACGGCCGCATCTCCAGGCTTGGGTGCAGCCTTACCTCGTCGCCACGCGCTTTCATGGCTCGACCCCGCTCGCGGAAGTGCTGGCCTGGTCCGACGAGCAAGTGGCCGCCGGTCTCAGTACCCCGATTCTTCAGATCGATCGCACGCTTGGGCTTGCGATGTTGGGTCGCTTCGATGAGGCCCGCTCCCGTTCGAGAGAGCTCCAGGCGGAGCTCGAAGAGCGTGGGGCGTCCGTCTCGCTCGCGTTGATGCTTTCCATGCTGGCCCCTGAGACGGAAAGGCTCGCCGGTGATCCTGCCGCTGCCGTCGAGCTCGGCAAGCGAGGCTGTGAGATGCTCGAGCAGGCCGGCGAGCGGTCCTGGCTGTCGTCGGCTCTTGGTTTTCAGGGCCAGGCCTACTACGAGCTCGGGGACCTCGACGCCGCGTTCGAGGCTGCCGCTCGAGGCCTCGAATTGGGTGCCAGCGATGACGCGTTCACTCAGATCATCGTCCGCGGAGTCCAAGCGAAGGTGCTCGCAAGGCGCGGCAACCTCGACGATGCTGAGCGGCTCGCTCGCGAGGCCTGCGAGATCGCGGACACGGTTGATATGGCCGTCTCGAGGGGCGAGGCGTACGAAGATCTCGGCCACGTCCTCTACCTGGCCGGCAAGACGGCCGAGGCCGAGCAAGCAGTCGAGCAAGCGATCGAGATCTACGACGCCAAGGGCGCCGTGGGCCTGTCGGATCGGGCCCGGCGCATCGCCGCCGAGCTACAGGGCGCCGCAGAGTGAGAGGAATAGGCGACGGCGACCCTCGAGTCGCCATCCGCCGGCACCCAGGGCCCGACGGGTAAGTTTGCCGGTCGTGCAGAAACGTCGCCTCGGCACGCAGGGTCTCGAGACCTCAGCGCTCGGCCTCGGCTGCATGGGAATGTCCGAGTTCTACGGAACGGCGGACGAGGCCGAGGCGGTCGCGACGATCCAGCGCGCGCTCGAGCTCGGCGTCAACTTCCTCGACACGGCCGACATCTACGGCCCTTTCACCAACGAGCGACTCGTCGGCCGGGCGATCAAGGGCCGGCGCGACGAGGTCGTGCTCGCGACCAAGTTCGGCAACGTCCGCAACGAACAGGGGGAACGGCTTGGCATCCGCGGGGACCGCGAGTACGTGCTGGCGGCCTGCGACGCATCGCTCGAGCGGGTCGGCACCGACCACATCGACGTCTACTACCAGCACCGCGTCGACACCGACACGCCGATAGAGGAGACGGTCGGTGCCATGGCGGAGCTGGTCGAGCAGGGGAAGGTGCGCTACCTCGGCCTGTCGGAGGCTGGTGCCGAAACGATTCGCCGGGCGCACGCGGTCCACCCGATTTCCGCCCTGCAGACCGAGTACTCGCTCTGGAGCCGCGACGTCGAGGACGCGATCCTGACGGCGATTCGCGAGCTCGGCATCGGCCTCGTCGCGTACAGCCCGCTCGGCCGCGGGTTTCTTTCGGGGCGGTTCCACACCGTCGATGATCTCGAGGAGGGCGATTTCCGTCGCCACAACCCACGCTTCCAGGGCGAGAATTTCCAGAAGAACCTGGAGCTTGTCGAGCGGGTCGAGGAGGTCGCGGCCGCGAGGAACTGCACCGCCGCTCAGGTCGCGCTTGCATGGGTGCTGGCGCAGGGCGAGGACATCGTCCCGATCCCGGGCACGACGCGGGTCAAGAACCTCGAGGAGAACGTCGCGGCGCTCGAGGTGGTGCTGACCGCCGACGACTTGCGAGACCTCGAGGCGGTCTTTCCGAAAGGCGCCGCGGCGGGAGACCGCTACCCGGACATGTCGTCGGTCAACCGCTGACGACGCAGATCGTCCTCCTGCGCGGGATCAACATCGGTCCTCGGAATCGAGTCCCGATGGCGAGGCTGCGCGAGATCTTGGAGGAGGCCGGCTTCGAGGACGTGCGGACGCATCTCCAGAGCGGGAATGTCGTGCTCTCGAGCAAGGCGAAGCCGGAAGAAACCGCGCGTGCCTGCGAACGCCTGATCGAGGCCGAGTTCGGGCTCGAGATCGACGTAGTCGTGCGCACGCCGGCGGAACTCGCCCGGGTCGTCGAGCGCAACGCGCTCGGCCACGTCGCGACCGATCCGAAGCGCTACCAGGTGAGCTTCCTCGCGGGACCTCTTCCGGCGGCCGCCAAGCGATTGTTGGAGGAGGCCCGCCAGGAGCCGGAGGAGCTCGTGTTCAGCGGACGTGAGATCTACGCCTGGCACCCGAAGGGTGTCGCGCGCTCGAAACTGTGGGCACGCCTTGCCGGCCGGGGCCTGGGCGCCACCGCCACGGCACGGAACTGGACGACGGTGACGAAGCTGCTCGAGATCGCAGAGGAATGAGCGGCGGGCCGCCCCTCGAGGGGCGCCGCTAAGCACGGGCCGACAGTTCGTCGACGAAGACGTCCCATTCGCGAACGTCATCGAGCTCGAAGACGCCGTTCTCGACGAATGGATCGTCGGCGACGATCCGCCGGGCTTCTTCGACGCTGACGCCGTCCAACAGGCTCATCGAGCCCGAGTTGTCGGCGAAAGGGCCGCCCATCACGAACGTCCCGTTCGCGACCAGTGTGTCGATGAACTCCGCGTGCGCGTCCCAGCCTGGCTGCTCGCGGACGCCGCCGCTCGTCCAGGTCGGCCCCGCTCGCCAGACGACGACTACTCGCACGGGCACAGCGTCAGCTTACGCGGCCCGTGATCCGTTATAATGAACCAAATGGTTCAACATCCTCCTCTTGATCGCACGTTTGCCGCGCTGTCTGACCCGACCCGGCGAGCCATCCTCGAGCGGCTCGGCAGTGGCAGCGCCACGATCAGCGAGTTGGCGGCACCAACCAGGATGTCGCTGACCGGCCTCAAGAAACACGTGCGCATCCTGGAGGAAGCTGGACTGGTCAAGACCGAGAAGCACGGCCGGACGCGGCATTGCTTCCTCGGCCCGCGGGGGCTCGAAGATGTCAGCGACTGGGTGGAGGCCTACCGCCGCACCTGGGACGACCACTTCGACCGCCTCGACGCAATCATCGAGCGAAAGAAAGGATCGTCGAAATGACCAACAAGGTGCACGAGCGCCACAAGACGTCGATCACGACGCCGAGCGACGCCGAGATCCGCATCGAGCGGACCTTCGACGCGCCCCTCGGTCTCGTCTGGGAGGCGTACACGGACCGCGAGCTGCTGCCGGAATGGCTTGGGCCGCGCGAGCTGACGATGACGGTTGACGAGTTCGATTTTCGTCCCGGCGGCTCGTACCGGTTCACCCATCGCGACTCCGACGGCAACGCGTTTGTCTTCTTCGGCGAGTTCCATGAGGTCGAGGAGCCGGAGCTCATCGTCCGCACCTTCTCGTGGGAGGGAATGCCGGGCAAGGAGTCGGTTGAACGGGTCGAGTTCGAGCAGCTCGACGGCGAGCGCACGAGACTCGTCGTCACGTCCAGCTTCGACTCCAAGGCAGACCGCGACGGCATGCTCCAGTCCGGCATGGAGCGCGGCGTTGTCGACAGCTACTCCCGTCTCGACGAGCTGTTCGAGCGACAACAGGCCGGCTGATCCGAGCTACGGCGCAGCGGTCGGCTCCGGCCGGCCGCCGCGCCTCTTCGCACCGACGACGCGGTAGCGAAGGTGCGTCACAAGCGGCGACTCGAGCACGTGCGTGACCTCGAACCGGGGAAGCTCAGGGCCGACGCCGTCGAACAGGCGGGCTCCGCCGCCCAACAGGACTGGAGCGAGGTGGAGCAGGAGCTCGTCGACCAGGCCGGCGCTGATCGCCTGGTCGATCGCGTCCGCGCCGCCTGCGACCAAGACGTCCTTCTCGGCTGCGGCGGCTCGCGCGTCCTCGATCGCGCTCTCGAGGCCATTCGTGACGAAGACGAAGGTGGTTCCTCCCTCCATCACGAGCGGCTCGCGCGCGTGGTGGGTGAGGACGAACACGGGCTTGTGGAACGGCGGCTCGTCTCCCCACCAGCCGTCAGTGTTGTGGTCGTTCTCCCAGGGCCCCTCGCCGCCGCTGAACATACGCCGGCCCATCACGATCGCGCCAGTGGCCCGCAGCGATTCGGCGACGAGCTCGTCGTCCGGGCCGGTCTCTCCGCCGGGCAGGCCGTGAGGCTCGCGAAAGCTCTTGAGCCCAAAGGCCCACTCGTGTAACTGGTCGCCACCCTTGCCCAACGGCTGCTCGAGCGTCGGGTTCGGCCCGGCGACGTAGCCGTCCAGCGACACCGAGACCTCCGCGACGACTTTCCCCGTCACGAGGTCTCGGTGGCCGCGGTCGCGCCGTGACCTGCTTCGTGCGCGGCCGCCGGGTGCGCCTCGCGGAGGAGCGTCCCGCCGAGCACAGCGGCCCCGGCCGCGAAGGCGGCCCCGACGAGGAAGGCGAGGTGGTAGCCACCCGTGAGCGCGCTGAGCTCGCCGGCGCCGGCCAGACGGAGGCTGTGAGTCCGCGAAGCGGCGATGCTTGCGAGGACGGCGAGCCCAAGGGCGCCGCCCATCATGAACGAGGTGTTGACGACGCCCGAGGCGAGCCCCGCCTCGCTCGGCTCGACGTCGCCCATCGCTGCGAGCAGGACCGGGTTGAACGCGGTGCCGGCGCCGATTCCGATCAGGATCATGCTCGGCAGCACGTCGACGACGAACGATCCGTCTACCGGCGCGCGCACGAATAGAGCCAGACCGACGGCTGCAAGTAGGAGCCCAGTCGCCAGCGGCTTCCTGATCCCGAACCGCATGACGAGCTTCGCGGAGAGGCCGATTGAGAACGCGCCCATGATCAGGTTCGCGGGCAGGAACGAGAGGCCGACCCGTAGCGGGCTGTAGTGCAGGACCAGCTGGAGGTAGAGAGCCGAGATAAAGAATGCGGTGAACATCGCAGCGGCCCAGAGCACGCCGACGGTGTTGGAAACCCTGATGTTGCGCAGCTTGAAGAGCCGGAGCGGAACGAGCGGCGAGCGAACCCGTGACTCGATGCCGACGAAGAGCGCCAGCAGAAGAACGGCCACTGCGAGCAGCCCGAGCGTCTCGGCCGACGTCCAGCCGTTCTGGTTGCCATTGACGATCGCATAGACGGCGAGCATCAACGAGGCCGTCACGGTAACCGCGCCCGCGACGTCGAGCCGGCCCGACATAGCCGGGGTGCGCTCGCCGGGGAGCAACCTCAGCGTCATCACGGTGACCAGGATCCCGATGGGGAAGTTGACCAGGAAGATCCAGTGCCAGTTGATCAGGCCGGTCAAAACGCCGCCGAGCAGCACGCCGATGCTGCCGCCGCCGGAGGCGACGAAACCGAAGATGCCCATCGCCTTCGCGCGCTCCGCCGGCTCCGTGAAGAGCATCATCATCAAGGAGAGCGAGACCGCAGAGGCGACGGCGCCGCCGAGCCCTTGAACGGTTCTAGCCGTGACGAGCATCCACTGAGTCGTGGAGAGCCCGCAGGCGAGCGAGGCCAGCGTGAAGAGGACGATCCCGGCGAGAAAGAGGCGTCGGTGACCGAAGATGTCGCCGAGCCGACCGCCGAGCAGGAGGAAGCCGCCGTACGTGAGCAGATATGCGTTCACGACCCATGCGAGCGAGGTCTCGGAGAAACCGAGATCCTGCCGAATCGACGGCAGCGCGACGTTCACGACCGTCATGTCGAGCACGATCATGAGGCTGCCGAGGCAGAGCACGTACAGCGCGAGCCAGCGGGTGCGGTTGTCGGCGATCGTCATTGATTTGAGTCCTTTCGGTTGTTCTCGATCGACTTCGAATGCTTAGACCCTGCGCGGCGCCTGAATTCATCGGCGGCGAGGCGATGATTTTTGCTTCGTTGGGCGGTCTATCTTCACTGAGCGGCGCCGATGCGGAGACTATCGATCTGCTCGGGCGTCTCCAGCTCGCCGGGCGGCGACACGGTCGGACTCTCCGGTTTCTCCACGCGTCGCCCGATTTGGTCGACCTGATCGCATTCGCCGGCCTGGACGCGGTCTTACGCGTCGAGCCGGGCTGGCAGGCCGAAGAGGGGGAAGACCCGCTCGGTGTCGAGGAAGAAGGTCAGCTCGACGATCCGGCCGTCTGAGATCTCCAGCACCTGCAGCGCCCACGGGTCGAAGCCGCTGCCGGATTCGCTCGGCTTGTACTGCCCGAAGGCCGGCGAGCCGTTGGCCGCGACCGTCGGGAGCACGCGCGAGCCGCGGCAGCCGATCCCGGGCCCGAGCCACCACTCGAAGATGTCGTGACGGCCGCTCAGCCAGAGGTCGTACGGCGGCATCGACTGGGTCGCGTCCTCGTGGATCAGCGACGTGAGGGCCTCGATGTCGTAGGCCTCGAAAGCCTGCACGTAGCGTGCGAGCAGCTCGCGGTCGGCGTCGTCGAGTGGGGCGCGATCCGCATCGACGTCGCTTTGCTCGAGCGTCGCACGCGCCCGCTGGAGCGCGCTATTCACCGAAGCGACGCTGGTCTCGAGCAACTCCGCGACCTCGGCCGCTTTCCAGCGCAGGACTTCGCAGAGGATCAGCACCGCGCGCTGGCGCGGCGGCAGGTGCTGCAGCGCCGCCACGAACGCGAGGCGGATCGTCTCGTGAGCGACGGCGACCTCGGCCGGGTCGCCTTCCGGCGCGACGGCGCTCACTGGAATCGGCTCGATCCAGGTCACCTCCGGCAGGGCGTTCAGGTTCGACTCGACCGGCTCACGTGCCGGGCCGAGATCCATCGGCCGGGCGCGTCGCTCGCGGGCGTTCAGCATGTCGAAGCAGACGTTCGTTGCGATCCGATAGAGCCAGGAGCGCAGCGCCGCCCGGCCCTCGAAGCGGCCGAGGCCTCGCCAGGCGCGGAGCAGTGTCTCCTGGACGGCGTCCTCGGCCTCGAACGGCGACCCGAGCATCCGGTAGCAGTACGCGGTCAGCTCGACGCGGTGCTGCTCGAGCTCCTGCTCGGCGGCACCGGCCTTGACCGTGAGCGACGAGTCCTGCATCCCGCGGAATGGTACGCGGAGAGTTCGGGTCAGGCGAGGATCAGTTCGCGAGCCGTTTCTTGCAGCGTCGCGGTTGCCTGGCGCGCGGAAAGGCCGGCCCCGCTGAGCTCGCGGAAGGTCTCGTAGCTCGTCAGCACGAGCAGCAAGGCCAGGGCGCGCTGCGTGCTCGGTCCCAGTCGGCCGGCGCCGCTGAGATTGCGGACGAGCCGTGCGAGCTCGCCGCGCCTGTCGCCGCGCTGGCGGTCGATCAGGCTCTGGGCGGCTGGATCGATCGCCGCGACGCCGTAGATCTGGCTCAGCACCGAGTCCTCCGTTGCCCAGAAGCGGATCGTGTTCGCGATCGTCTGATCGAGCGCAACCTCTGGATCCGGATTGACGACGAGGTCGCGCAGCTCGCGCAGCGCCGGGTTCTCGCCGAAGGTCTCGCAGATCGCGTCGACCAGGTCGAGGCGAGAGCCGAAATGCTGGTAGAGCGTCGCGCGGGAGATCCCGGCGCGCTCCGCCACCTGCTCCATCGTCGCCTCGTGGAAGGCTCCTTCGGAGAGGAGGTCGCGAACGGCGGAGGTGATCCGTGCGCGCGTCGCGTCGGACCTCCGGGAGCGAGTGCGGCTGCGGTAGGCCTGCGCTGACATAGACGATAAGTCTAGACAAGATGTCTGACGAATGCTAGGTTCCAGACACGGTGTCCAGACATGACGTCTAAGGAGGAAAGAATGGCTGCTGCGATTCCGCAGCTCATCGATACGTCTCCGGTCTCGCCGGCCACCGCGGCTGCGATCGAGACCGCAGAGGCGCGATCCTGGGCCGACCTCTACGCTGCCGCGCCGGCCGGTTGGGCCCGTGAGGTCGGGCTGAAGACCCGGTCGGTCGGGGGCACGCTGGCGATTAGCTGGGCCGTGACAGGCCGGCGCTACTTCAGCCGTGCAATCGGGCTCGGCGTCCTCGACCCCGCGACCGAGGAGCAGCTCGACGAGATTCTCGCCTTGTGGCGCGAGGAGGGGATCACGATGTTCCTGGTGAAGTCATTGCCTCACTGCCGACCCGCGGCGTACGAGGACTGGTTGCGAGAGCGCCGGCTGGAGCCCTACGACGCCCAGGACCGGGTCGTGCGGGACGGCAGCCCGCTTGCACAGGGTGCAGGCGCCGCGCTCTCGGAGCGTGAGCTCGTCGTCGAGCCGGTAGATCGCGCGAGCCAGGACGAATGGGCCGAGTTTCTCCAGCGGGTCTACGGGCTCGACACCGGGCCCTGGCTGCAGCAGCTGATCGGCCGGCCGGGCTGGTTCGAGTATGTCGCGCGCGAGGACGGTGAAATAGTGGCGGCGCGCGGGATGCACATCGGCCTCGACGGCACCGCCTGGCTCGGGATGGACGGTCCTGTCCCGGGTTTGATGACGGACCACTACGAGCCAGATGCGGCGATCTGCTCCCGGATCGTCGCGGACGGCCTGGTCGCCGGAGCGCGCAGGTTCATCGCCGACATCGAGGCGCCTTCCGACGCGATGGATACTCCTGCGTACGAGTACTTCGGCCGGCTCGGCTTCACGCGGCCGTACGTGCGAACGCACTGGGCGGTGATCTGATGCACGCGTCGATCTGGCGGTTCCGCGGAGATCCGGACGAGCTGGTGCGCGCCTACGAGTCGATGGTTACCGAGATACCGGCGGCGAGCATGCGCCTGCACCTTTGTCTGAGTGCTCCCGACGGGATCGTTCTCGTCGACACCTGCCCGTCGCGGGAGGTCTTCGAAGGATTCGTCGGCCGCACGTTCGGAGAGGTTCGCCGGCGACACGGCCTGCCGGAGCCCGAGCGGATCGACGACTTCCCGGTGCACGCGGCGTTCGTCGACGGGCAACGGCTGCGCCCCGCCTGACGCGCGCGGTAGAAGTTCACGGATGAGGAAGCTCGTTTTGTGGACCTTCGTGAGCCTCGACGGAGTCATCGACTCAGCACGGGCTTGTGGACGAGGACGGCCTCGACCATCTGAAACACGAGGCCGAGCGGCTCAAGCTCGTAACGACGCCCCCGACGCGAGCGGGAGCGTAAAGCCTCGCGCCAGAAGCGGTCGAACATCCGTTGCCGCGTCTCCGGCGCCACGCCGTCGCCTGTGTCCTCGACAGCGACGAGCACATGGTCGGTGTCAGGCTCGACGACGATCGCAACTGTTCCATCCGGACGGGCGTGGCGGACGGCGTTCGCAAGCAGGTTCAGAAGCACGCGCTCGATCTTCTCGGGCGCAAGCCGCACGGCCGGATCGGCAGGATCGACGCGCGCCTCGAGCCGGACGTTGTGGGCCCGAGCCTCTGCTTCGACTGCGCCGAGACACCCCGAGACGAGCGGACCGAGCGGCGCATCTTGCAGTTCGAGCGTCAGGGCCCCTGCGTCGATCATCGCCAGTTCGAACAGATCCTCGACGAGGCGCGAGAGGATCTCGGTCTGCCCTCGGATCGTGGGCAGATACTCGTCCGGTGTGGCCAGCCCGTCCTCGAGCGCTTCGACCATCGCCCGCAGCGAGGCGAGTGGCGTGCGGAGGTCGTGGCTTGCCCACGCGACGAGTTCGCGCCGGGCGTCGAAGAGGCGCTCGACGCTCGCAGCCATCTCGTTGAACGATCCGCCGAGCTCCAACAGTTCGCGCGGCCCCGAGGCCGGAGCGCGCGCGCTCAGGTCGCCCGACGCCAGTAGTGCAGATGTCACGCGCAGACGTCCGAGCGGCTCGAGGATCCGCCTGCCGAGGAACAAGGCTCCGCCGAGTGCGCAGAGCGTCGAGACGACCGCGACCGAGATGATCTTCGCGTCGTCGTGCATGCCGAACATGACCAGGCCCGTCGCGAGCACGACCCCGAGTGGCAAGCAAGCGGCCAGCAGCGCCAGCGCGAGCAGCTGGGCCCGCAACGTCGGCAGGAACCGCACGATCGCGGCCGCAGCGAGGCCGGTCACCAAGACGGCCAGCGCGAGGACGAGCGCGACGGTGCTCATGCCCGCAAGCGGTAACCGACGCCCCAGACGGTTTCGAGCAGCTGCGGCTGAGAGGCGTCTTCCTCAAGCTTCTCGCGCAGACGCCGGACGTGGACGGTCACCGTTCCCGTGTCGAGCGCCGAGGCGTAGCCCCAGACGCGGCTCATCAGCTGGTCGCGGGAGAAGACGCGGTTCGGGTTCGACGCCAGGAACCAGAGCAGATCGAATTCCTTCGCGGTCAGGTTGAGCACCTCGCCCTCCCGACGCGCCTCGCGCCTTGCGGCATCGACGACGAGGCCGCCGATGGAGATCCGCTCGCGCGGGGGCGAGCTAGGCCGGGCTCGCCGCAGGACGGTCTTCACGCGCGTGGCGAGTTCTCGTGGTGAGAACGGCTTGGTCACATAGTCGTCGGCGCCGAGCTCGAGCCCGACGATCCGATCGGTTTCGTCGACCCGGGCGGTCAGGAGGATCACCGGCAGCTCCGAGGTCGACCGGATCCACCGGCACAGCGCAAGCCCGTCGGTCGCCCCCGGAAGCATTACATCGAGCAGGACGAGGTTGGGCGCCTCCCGCTCGATCATTCCGCGCGCCGAGTCGCCGTCGCCGGCGGTGACGACGCGATGCCCATCACGCTCGAGGTAGCGCGTGACGACGTCCCGGACCATCGGCTCGTCGTCGACAACAAGCACCGTCGTCATCCCGGCAGTCTGCCGCGCCGGCTTCAGTAGCGGCGCACGTTCTGGTTACGAGTTCCTTAAATCGGCCCGCCGAGTTTTCGAAAATCGTAAGCGCGCTCGAGACCTCTCCGCCCTAGCGTGGCGCCGGTCGGACACGGCCTTTGCGGCCGTCCCCACCGAACAGGAGGATCGAATGAAGCATCGCTCAGGCCTCATCGCGTTACTCGCGGTTCTCGCCGCCGGGCTGATCGGAGCTCAGGCGACAAGCGCCGGCGCCGCGGACACGGGGAGGCGCGCCGTCTTCGTCCAGACGAACCAGCCCGCCGGCAACCAGATCGCCGTCTACGATCAGGCGGCTGACGGGACGCTCAGTCCTGCCGGAACCTACGCAACCGGCGGCAACGGCGGCGCAGCGCTTCCCGGGACGGAGTCGGACCGTCTCGCCTCGCAGAGCTCGCTCGCCTACGACGCCGAGCACAAGCAGCTGATCGCGGTCAATGCCGGCAGCGACACGGTCTCCGCTTTTCGCGTCGAGGGCGACCAGCTGACGCTGGAAGACGTGCTTCCCTCGGGCGGGCAGTTTCCGGCCAGCGTCGGCGTCCATAACGACCTGGCCTACGTGCTCAACTCCGGTGGCACCGGGATCGTTCAAGGGTTCCTGATCACGAAGGACGGGCTCGAGTCGATCCCGGGCTCGGCTCGCTCGCTCGGACTGGCGAACACCGAACCGCCGAACTTCCTGTCCGCACCGGGTCAGATCGGCTTCACGCCCGACGGACACCAGCTGATCGTGACGACCAAGGCGAGCACCGGCTCGATCGACGTGTTCGGAGTCGCGAACGACGGTCTGCTGTCCGCCACCCCGGTGGTGAACCCGTCGGCGACACCGGTCCCCTTCGCGTTCACCTTCGGCGCCGGACGGCTCGTAGCCGGAGAGGCCGGGGCAAGCTCGGTCACGACCTACCAGGTCGGGGGCGACGGCACGCTCGCCGACCCCAGGTCGCAGACGGACGGACAGGTCGCGCTCTGCTGGATCGACCGAGTCGGCGGCTTCTACTTCGTCTCGAACACCGGCAGCAACACAATCAGCAGCTTCCGGATCGACGACGGCGGTCAGCCGGTGCTGGCGAACGCGGTCGCGGCGAATACGCATCGCGGCCCGATCGACCTAGCCTCGAGCGGCCATTTCCTCTACGCCGAGACTGGGCTCACGAGCACGGTAGACGAGTTCCGCGTCGGCTCTGACGGCACACTCGTCCCGATCGGCACCGTCACCGGCCTGCCGCCCGGGATCGAGGGCATCGCTGCGAAGTAGCAAATCTTGCGTTCGAGGGCCCGCCGCTCGGGCGGGCCCTCGCAGCGCAGGCCTAGAGCTCGGAGCTGGACGGGCGCACGGCCCCGGGAACCACCCGATGAGCAAGCTGCGCCTCGTCGCCCTTCTCGATCTCCCGCATGCCGGGAAGGAAGAGCGCTCCGAGCGTGACCGTCGCGCCGACGACTGCTGCGCCGACAAGCGTCGCGCGCACCCCAATGGCTGCGGCGACGGGAGCGGTCAGCGCAAAGGAAACCGGCAGCAGGCCGATCGAGATCAACCAGTCGAGACTCGACACGCGCCCGAGCATGGCGCTCGGGACATGTCGCTGCTTGACGGTTGCCCAGACGATCGTGCCGGCCGTTTCCAGGCCGTTGAAGAGCATGCAGGCGAGCATCAGCTGCCAGGCGGCCGTGGCGAGCCCGTAGCCGGCGACTGCGAGCGTTGCGAGCGTCCAGGTCCCGTACATGGAGGAGATGTGTCGGCGCGGCTGGCCGCGGCTTCCCATCCAGACCGCCGAGCCGACTGCGCCGAGGCCGCCGGCTGCAAAGACGAATCCGAGCGTCAAGGACGACGCACCGAGGTCGTTCTTGACCATGTAAGGAAGCAGCACCTCAGTTGGGCCGAGGAAGACGAGGTACGCAATGGCGGCCGACCCGAGCGTGCCCCAGAGCCAGACGCGCTTCCGGATGAAACGGAGCCCCTCCTTGACCGCTACGAGCGCAGACGCGTTCGTTTCGTCGCGAGCCGGCACACGCGGCCGGATCGCGGCCACTGCGATGAAGGAAGCTCCGAATGACGCCGCGTCGACACCGAACGCGAGCCCTGCACCGCCTGCGACCAGTGCGCCCCCGAGAAACGGGCCTGCGAGCCGGAGCGCGATCGGCCGAACAAACTGGTCGAGCGAGTTCGCCGCGGGCAAGTCCTCGGCCGGCAGCAGGTCCGGCACGACGGCCTCGAACGCGGGCGTGAAGAACGCCGTGCCAACGCCGTAAACCGCCACCAAGGCCACGAGTTCCCAAAAACGGAGCGAGTTCGCGATCACGAGGACGGCGAGAACTGCGACTGCCAAGGCTCGAACACCGTCCGCCCACATCATCACGAGGCGGCGGTCGTGACGGTCGCTCACGATCCCGCCGGCGAGTAGGAAGAGCACCGTTGGGACGGCCATCCCGATGCCGACGATCGACAGTGCGGCCGGTGCGTTCCAGAGCGTGTAGCTCTCCCACGCGATCGCGATCAGGAAGATGCCGTCGCCCAGGAGTGAGATCGCCATTCCCGCCCAGAGCACCCGGAAGTCGCGGTGCCGAAGCGGCGTCAGGAGGTGACCGCCGGAAAGCCCGCCCGGGCGGTCGAGCGCCTCGTGACTATGCTGCATTGGACGCCGGCCTGCTGCCCGCGTCCGTCCACTCCGGGCGCCCGGAGAGAAAGTCGAACAAGGCGCCGGAGTCCATCGGGCGGGCGAAGAGGAACCCTTGTCCGATCTCGCAGCCGAGGTTGTGCAGCGAGTCCTCCTGCTCGGGAAGCTCGATGCCCTCGGCGACGACATCAAGGTCGAGGCTCGCGCCGAGCGCGATGATCGCGGAGGTCAGCGCCACGTTCTCGCCCGAGCCGACGAAGGAGCGATCCATCTTCAGGATGTCCACCGGGAAACGGCTCAGGTAGCTCAGCGACGAGTAGCCCGTGCCGAAGTCGTCCATTGCGAGACGGATCCCGAGCGCCTTCAGGTCTTCGAGCCGCTGGACGGCGAAATCGGTGTCGGCCATCATCACGGACTCGGTGATCTCGAGGACGAGGGCCGCTGGATCCAGGCCGCTCTGCTCGATCGCGCAGCGTACGTCGGCCACGATCGAATCCGACTGCAGCTGCCGGACCGACAGATTGACGCTCATCGCCAGCGCTTCGGCGCGCGGGAACTCGTGCTGGATGCGCACTGCCTCGCGGCACGCCGTCTCCAGCACCCAGCGACCCATCGGGATGATCAGGCCTGTCTCCTCCGCCAGCGGGATGAACTGGAGCGGCGGGATCGTGCCGCGGGTCGGGTGGTTCCAGCGTAGAAGCGCCTCGACACCGAGGATCTGGTGCTCCTGGAGCCGCACGACCGGCTGGTAGTGCAACTCGAGCTCGCCAGCGTCGATCGCGTGTTGTAGCTCCGAGCGCAGCTCGAGCCTCTCGACGACCCGTTCGTGCATCGTCGGCTCGAAGACTCGGTAGCTCCCCTTGCTGTCACGCTTGGCCATGTACATGGCGACGTCCGCGTTCCGGAGGAGCTCGGCTGCATCCGGCGCAGCGTTCTCGCGGTCGACGAGGCAGATTCCGATGCTCGCGCGCGGGAAGACCTGCTTGTTCTCGATCTCGGTCGGAATCTCCAGGGCCTGCAGAATCCGCGCGGCTGCATCTGCGGCCTCCGGCGAGTCCGTCACGCCTTCGAGGAGAACCGCGAACTCGTCGCCGCCGAAGCGGGCAACGGTGTCAGTCGGCCGCACTGCGATCAGCAGCCGGCGAGCGACCTCCTCGAGGACGCGGTCTCCAGCCGCGTGGCCGAGGCTGTCGTTGACGGTCTTGAAGTCGTCGAGGTCGATGAACATCACGGCGATGTCGGGGAACCCTCGCTGCGCCCGCATCAGGGCGTGCTCGACACGGTCCGAGAACAGCGCTCTGTTGGCGAGGCCGGTCACGGGGTCGTGGAATGCCTGGTGAGCCAGCTGCTCCTCGAAGGCCTTCCGCTCGCTGACATCGCGGCTGTTGAGGACGATGCCACGGACGTGCTCGTCGTGCCGGAGGTCGGTGTGCTGCACCTCGAACTTCAAGCTGGTGCCGTCGAGATGCTCGAGCGAGCACTCGAAGGTGTGGCCGTCGGGGCCGCTGGATCCGTTGCCTGCGATCAGCTGCTGGAGCCGAGGCCGGTCGGCCTCGCTGAGAATCCGGTCGAATCGGCTTCCCTCGACGTCGACGGCGCTGTAGCCGAGCACGCGCTCGATCGAAGGGCTCTGATAGGTCACGACGCCGTCGGCATCGAGGACGGTGATCAAGTCGCTGGAGTGAGCGACGAGGGAGCGGAACCGAGCTTCGCTCTGACGCCGATGCAAATCGGCGGCGAGCGACGCGCCGTCGAGGGCGAGCGAGATTTGCGCGCCGAGCGCCTCGAGTGAGTCGACGAGTGCCGGTTGCACACTCGTGGGCGAGCAGACCACAAGCAGCGCGCGCACTTCGGAGCGGATCGAGAGAGGAACGACGAGAACGGAGTCGCCGGCGAACAGCCTCAGCTCGGCCCGGACGAAGGCGGGCACAGCGTCGTAGGAAGTGTGCAGCGGCCCGACCTGGGCCCCAGCTAGCCAGTCGGCCGTCGAGTCGTCGAGTTGCCAGCTGCCCTCGCCGGACGAGGCGACGACCTCGGCCTCATCGTTGCCAACGAGTGCCAGCCGGACGGACGGATCGTCGCCGAGCAGACGGCGCACGCCCGCGATTGCGGCTTCGCAGACCTGGTCGTGACTGGCCGCGGCGACGAGATCGATCCCGGCGCCCCGCAGGGCGCGCTCGCGCGACACCACTCGACCCTCCTGGCGGACGAGCCCCGCCATCCTCGCGACCACGAGCAGGAAGAGGAACGCGGAGGCGATGATGAGCACCAGGACGTCCGGGTTGCCGAGCTCCTGCGCGAAGCGGATCGCGGGGGCAATCAGGCAGGCGCCGCCGAGCAGCGAGAGGCGCAGCGGGGTCAGCCGGGTCCGAAGGTCAGTCGCGGGTTCTTCGAGCGCGCGCATCGATGGGTGCAGCGCGGCAGCGCCCCACAACAGGTAGTAGAAGATCCACCCGGCGTCGTAGACGAGCTGGTGGTTGTAGGTGCCGTTCAGCAGCGCGAGGTTGTAGCCCGAGTCCGTCGCGAGCAGGCAGACGATGCTGCCGGCGAGCAGATAGAACGCCGGCGCGCGCTTGCCTGCGTCGACCGCCAGGCGAATCGCGGCCGCGAGCAGAAGCACGTCGCCCAGCGGGTAGGCGATCGAGACGCTCTTGGCTAGCCAGGAAAGCCCCGAGAGATGGATGTTCGGGGAGATCAGGAACACCCACGAGAGCAGGCCGACGCCGATCGTCAGGATCGCGGCATCGATCAAGGCCGCAGGATCGCGGCGCGGGTTCCGGCGCTTGACGAGCAGAAGCATTCCGGCCATCAGGGCGGGGTAGACCGTCAGATAGAGCCCGTCGCCGAGCGACGGGAAGCCGACGTCCGTGTGGAACAGCTTCGGGTAGCTGTAGGTGTAGAGGTCGCCGCTGAAAAAGAGGAACTGGCCGAGGACGAACAGCCACCAGGCCGTCCGGGCCTTCGGCTTGTGGATCAAGATGCCGGCGACAATCCCGATCACGCCCAAGAGGCCGAGGAAGTTGATCAGCGGCCCGTTGCCGGCGAGCGGCGGGAAGAAAAGGTAGGCGGCGGCAAGCGCTCCGCCGGCCCCGAGGTACCACGCCCACGCGTGTTTGCGCCAGTTGCCGCAGGTCTCGCGAAGGTTCACGCGGCGCGCTCCGCCTGCGTCGACGGCTGAAGATCGAACCCGTTCGCGAGCTTCCCGAGAACGTCGACGAGGCGTTCGATCTCGGCTTGCGTGTTCGCCGCCGTGATCTGAATCCGGAAGCCGACCTCGTTTCTCGGCACGAGCGGATAGGCGGCCAGGGTGACGTAGATGCCGTTCTCGAAGAGGAATCTCCCGACCGCGTCGATGTCCTCGCCGTGACCGAGTGGGATCTCGATGATCGGAAACCCGGAGTTGTTCGGCGTGTGCGCCCCGAGCCGGTCGAGGCACTCGAGCACGGTCGCCGTCTTCTCCCATAGGCCGGCGCGGATCGCGTCCCCGCGTTGCTCGTTCACGTGCAGGCCCGCGAGCGTCGTCGCAAGGGATGCAATCGGAGAAGGCCCGGAGTACAGGTAAGGCGGCGCCGCAGTCTTGAGGAGGCGCTTGAGCTCGCTCGGGCAGGCAAGGAAAGCCGCGAGGGAGGAATAGGCCTTCGAGAGCCCCGCGACGAAGAGCACATGGTCGTAGGACTCGCCGACGTGCTTGACGATGCCGTTCCCGCGCAAGCCGTAGGGGCTGGGCTCGGTCGAGCTTCGTTCGCCGATGACGCCGAATCCATGCGCGTCGTCGACGTAGAGCAGAGCGTCGTGGGCTCGAGCGAGACGCGCCATCGCTTCGATGTCGGCCGCGTTTCCGGTCATGCTGTTGACTCCGTCGACGCAGATCAAGCGCGGTGAATTCCCGTTCTCCTTCAGGAGCCGCTCGAGATCGTCCAGGTCGTCGTGGCGGAAGCGCTTGACCGTCGCGCCGTGCGCGGCTGCGAATTGAGCGCCCTCGTAGATCGTCTTGTGTGCGCGCCTGTCGACGTAGATCGTCCCGTCGCCGGCGAGCACCGGAATCACCGACATGTGGATCAAGGTGATCGTCGGCAAGACGAGTACGTCCTCGGCTCCGACGAGCTCCGTCAAGAGCTCTTCGATTTGCTCGTAGAGGACGGGGCTGCCGAGCAAGCGCGACCAGCTCGGATGCGTGCCCCAGCGGTCGAGCGCGGGAGCAACGGAGTCGATGATCTCGCGCTCGAGATCGAAGCCGAGGTAGTTGCAGGAGGCGAAGTCGGCGAGCCACTGGCCGCCGATCCGGATCATCCGGCCGTCGATCTCGTCGACTACCGCGTCCGTCATCGGATTCGAGCGTTCGAGCTCGGCGAGATCACGGCAGGCCGCGAGCCACCGATCGATCCAGCGCGAAGACGAGCCGAACTCGGTCCGGGCGCCAACGGACGCACGAGCAGCAGTCATGACCGAAAACATCGTCTTTAAAGGGAAAAACCTTTAGAAGCAGCGGCAAACTTGCTGCCCCACTTCCAGGAGCAGCTTTACGGCGTGGCCTGCTCGTACCTGAGGATGACGACGCCGTCGTTGCCGACCGGACGCGACTCGACGAGCCTGAACGCCTTCGGCGATTCAGAGTCGCCGAAGAGCCGCTTGCCGGTCCCGAGCGCCGTCGGAAACACCATCAGCCGAAGCTCGTCGACGAGATCGTGCTCGATCAGCGATTGGACAAGCGTGGCGCTGCCGTGGACCAGGATGTCCCCCGCCACCTGTTCCTTCAGCTTCGCGAGCTCCTCGGCGACATCGCCTTCGATCCGGGTCGTGTTCTCCCAGGAGAGGTCTTGCAGCGTCGACGAGACGACGTACTTCGGCATCGTGTTCATCTTGTCGGCAAAACCGACCTCGTCGGTCCTCGACGGCCACGCGGCCGCGAAGCCCTCGTACGTCACCCGCCCAAGCAGCATCACCTCCGCGTTGAGCGTCTCGTCGAGCTTGAACTTGTCGCCATCCTCGCCGCGCTCGAACTGAAAGGCCCAGCCGCCGCGGTCAAACGTCTCGCTTCCGCCTGGATCCTCGATCACGCCGTCGAGAGTGATGAACTCCGTTACGACCAGCTCTCCCATCATCCGCCTCCTGTTTTTCGTTGGTCGTGATTCAGACTCTCGCGCTACGCGGAACTCATCGAACAGCGCCCCTTGTCCGTGGCGCCGCAGAGGCGTAGCCTGACTCGGGACCGACGACCTCTGCATGTTCGGCCGCGCGGGCGCGTTTGACCGTGTAGCGACGATTCGCCGGGGCTTGTTCTACCGCTCACGGGAGCGAGGAGTTGTGGGAGCAGATATGGATCGGGAGCCCGGGCGCCAGGCTTTCGCCTGCGAATGCTCAGATCCGAGCTGTCGCGAGCTCGTCTCGATCACGGCCGACGAGCGCAACTTCGTTCGGAGAGTGCCGAATCGCCGCGTGGTCAGACTCGGCCACGCCGACCATGAGAGCGAGCGCGTGCTGATGGAAGAGCCGGGGCGTTTTCAGGTTATTGAAAGGTTCTGACCGAGGAACGAGCGCGGCATCAGGCCGCGCTCGTTCCTAGCTGGACCTAGCCGGCAGCGACCGGTTCGGATGCAAAGGTGCCCTCGTGCGTGCCCAAGGGGATCCGGTTAGCCGGTCGTCACAGTCTGGCTCTGTGCATCGCGGCCGCGGGCGAACAGGAGGCCGCTGACGATCAGGATCCAGAGCGCGATCGCAGCCTGCGGGAAGAAGATGATCGAGAAGAGCGCGAGGATTCCGGCGGCGACACCGAGCCAGCCGGCCCACTTGGGCACGACCGCCGCGCGCATGGCGGCCAGCGTGGCGGCGATGATCATCGCCGAGGCGCCGGCGCCGCCGGTCGCGTGCATGACGTAGCTCGTGTCGTCCGCGGCGTGGATCAGCCCGGGGTAGACCGTGTGGTGGTAGGTGTCGTCGCTCATCGTTCTGATCCCGGTGTTCACTGCGAGAGCCGCGAACGCGAGCGTCGCGTAGATCGCGCCGCCGATCGTCGCCAGCGCGGTGAGGAAACCGTCCTCCCCTTCCCAGCGGCGGACAGCGCGGCGCAAGCTGCTCAGGAACCAGACGAAGAAGAAAACGCCAAGGCCCGCGACGACCCAGCCGATGTTGATCTTGTCACGATGACTCGACTTGGAGTAGTAGGCGATCACCTTCGCCGGCGAGGCGTCCGAGTCCGGCTCGCCGGAGAACATGAGAATGACGCCGACGATGAAGAGGACGACGTAGAGGATCCCGCCCAGCGAGGCCCAGCGGGCGAGCCCGGCGCTCGAGCGTGGCGATGCCATCGAGTTCATTCCTGCTCCTTCTTGTAGAGGGTCGGATCGAGGGGTCGGATCGGCCTCGATTATTGAGAGGTCTTCGGCTGTTGCCCCGTCTGCCTACTGGCCGCCTGGACTAAGGTTGCGGCGATGGCGACGAAGCAGGTCCAGGACGCGGCGGCCGTCCGCACCGGGCGCGAGCGGTACGTGACGCGAGGCGTCGCGACGACGGACATGACCGTCAGCCGAGCCGAAGGCGCGACGATCTGGGACGCCGACGGGCGGGAATACCTCGACTTCGCGGGCGGAATCGCCTGCCAGAACCTCGGCCACAACCCTGAAGCGATCGTCCAGGCCGTCCACGAGCAGGTCGACCGCTACCTGCACCAGTGCTTCATGGTCGGGATGTACGAGCCGTATGTGGAGGTCTGCCGGCGCCTCGACGAGCTCTGGCCGGGCCACACCGAGACGAAGTCGCTGCTGGTCAACTCCGGCGCGGAGGCGGTCGAGAACGCGGTCAAGATCGCGCGCACGGCGACCGGCCGGCCCGGCGTCGTCGTCTTCGACCGCGCCTTCCACGGCCGCACGAACCTGACAATGGCGATGACCTCGAAGCTCGTCTACAAGCAGGGCTTCGGGCCGCTCGCGCCGGACATCTACCGCGCGCCCGCACCGTATCCGTACCGCGGCGTCACCGTCTCGGACGCGATCACCGGCCTCGAGCTGCTCTTCGCGCAGGACGTCGACCCCGGGGCGGTCGCCTGTGTCGTGCTGGAGACCGTCCAGGGCGAGGGCGGCTTCATTCCGATGCCCGCCGACTTCGTCCAGGCGCTGAAGCTGATCTGCGAGCGGCACGGGATCCTCTACGTTGCCGACGAGGTGCAGTCCGGCTGCGGCCGGACGGGGCCGCCGTGGGCGATCGAGCAACTGAACGTCGAGCCCGACCTGATCGTCTCTGGCAAGACGCTCGGTGGCGGATTGCCTTTGGCGGCGGTGACCGGCCGCTCCGAGCTGATGGACTCGGTGCATCCCGGCGGTCTCGGTGGCACGTTCGGCGGCAACCCCGTCGCGTGCGCAGCGGCCTGCGTCGTGCTCGACGCACTGGCCGAGCCGGGCTTCCGCGAGCGTGCGGAGACGGTCGGCCGCCTGATCCGCGGCCGGCTCGAGCGGATCGCCGAGCAGCACAGCGCGATCGGCGAGGTCAGGGGCCTCGGTCCCATGCTCGCGATCGAGTTAGCCGAGCGCTCGGGTGACGTGACGAAGGCCGTAACCACGAAGGCGCGCGAGAATGGCCTCTTGATTTTGTCCTGCGGCCTCTACGGCAATGTCATCCGCCTACTGCCTCCGCTCACGGCGACCGACGAGGAACTGGAGCGCGGGCTCGACATCCTCGAGCAGGCGCTCGGATAGAGACGATGGAGTTCAGCGCGCCCGCAGCTGCCAGCCCGCGCCCGTAAGGGCGAAGGCCACGAGCACCAGCGAGACGGCTCCGACCGAGACCGAGAGCGAGAAGCGCAGGTCGAGCAGGCCGGTGGCGATGACGGAGGTGGCGACCAGGAAGTAGATGCAGGCGATGAAGGCTGCGGTCACCTCGCCGCGCCGCTCGGCCGGTGCGAGGTCGTTCAGCTCCTCCTGTGCGTTCAGGAAGCCGAGGCCGTGACCTGCGCCGGCGGCGAGTGCGCCGGCCACGAGGAGGGCCAGCGAGCCGAGCGGCGACGCGACCACGAGCGCGAGCAGTCCGGCGGCCAGCAGCCCTAGCCCGGTTGCTTGGCTTAGCTGCGGCGAGGGCCGGCGGCGCTGCGCGACCACCTGGGTGGCGAAGGACGCGAGCAAGGCGATCGCCGAGATCGCGGCCAGCAGCGCGAGATTCTGCGTATGAAGGAAGCCGTGCGCGTACGAGGGCACGATCGAGAGGTAGAGCGCGACCGTCGCCCAGACAGTGGCGGCGGTGACGCTGACGCGGGCAAAGGCGCCGAGGATCTCGCGGGGAACGCGAGGGCGCTGGATCCGCCACGGCTCGCGCGCGCGGCCCGGCGGTTCCGAGAGCATCATCGTCGCCACAGCGGCGACGACCGTCAGAGCAAGGCCGACGATGAACGGCAGCCGCAGCGGGTCTGGCGCCCACTCCGCGAGCACGCCGGCCAGGAGCGGCCCGGCGGCGCTTCCGCCGGCCTGCGCCAGGCCGGCGAACATCGCCGCGCGGCGACGGTCGTCATGCGGGTCGAGCTCGACGAGCGCCGCGGTCGCGGCGCCGCTGATCATCCCGACCGCGAGCCCTTGCAAGGCACGAGCGCCGTAGAGCCAGACCGCGCTGCCCGCGAACGCGAAGACGACGAGCCCCGCGAACGCGACGCCGAGCCCCGCCAGGATCACCGGCCGCCGGCCGAAGCGGTCCGAGAGCCGGCCGAAGAGGATCAAGGCCGGCACGAGCACGATCGCGTATGTGGCGAAGATCGAAGTGAGCACGAGGCTGGAGAAGCCGAACTTCGCCGCATAGACCGCGTAGAGCGGCGTCGCCAGGTTCGCGCCGGCGAGCAGGACGAACCAACCGGACCAGACGATCAGAGCCGGCAGGAAGCCGGCCTGCGCACGTGAGGATGTGCGCCCGCGCGACCGGCCGGTCTGCGTGCGAACCGCCACGCCCTTCGCTAACCGCGCTGCCCCAAAGGCAAACCCGGCAATCCGTACCGGGACCCGCCTTTCCAGCGGGCCCCGGCGTGTTTCGCGACTAGGCCGGCAGCGGCTCGACGATCGACAGCGCGTTCCCGTTCGGGTCACGGAGCCTGAACATCGGCGGCACAGGCGGGCCCCAGCGCGCGATCTCCGGGTCGACGTCGACGCCGGCCTCCTTCAGGGCGGCGTGGTCGGCCTCGATGTCGTCGGTCGAGATGATGATCCCGCTGTCGACCGATGTCGGGTTGCCCTCCATCGGCGGCGCCAGCGCGATGGCGGTCGGAGCGCCCTTCGGTGCGACCTCGATCCAGCGCATCTGACCGGCGGCGAAGGTCTCGTCCACGCGCTTCTCGAAGCCGAGCGTGTCGACGTAGAACTGGAGCGAGCGATCCGGGTCGGTCGTCGGGATGACCACGCGGCCGACTTCGGTGATGTGGAGCTTGCTGGACATGCTGTCTCCCTTCGGTGGTGGTGTCGTGAGCTCAGACCGGGGGTCGCGGCGAAAATCATCGGTGTCAGCGAGACTTGCAGCGTGCCACCGCTGACGGTCTCCTCGCAACGGTTCGGGGCGTTCGCAGAGCGGGTCGCTGCAGCCGCCACAGCGTTTTTGGCGGCACTCGACGAGAGGCCAACCGTTCCACCGACCTCAGGAGCAGGGACGACCGCTGCCTTCGAGGACGACCTTCCCGAACATGGTGTGGGGGAGGCGGTGTTGGACGATCTCGAGGCGGTCGCCGAGCACGCTCGCGCCAACACAGGTCGGCTCTTCCCGTACGTCGTCGGCTCCGGGGAGCCGATCGCAGCGCTCGGCGACCTCTATGCGTCCGTGCTCAACCAGAACGTCACCGCCTGGCGTTCGGCGCCCAGCGCTGTCACCGTCGAGCGGACGGTCGTGCGCTGGCTCGCCGAGGCGATCGGGTGCAACGGGTTCAGTGGCAGCCTCTGCGGCGGCGGCTCTCTCGCGAACCTGATGGCGCTCGCGATGGCGCGGGAGGCCCGCGCACCCGCAAACGATGACGGCGCCCAGGCGTGTGTCGTCTACGCGTCGGCCGAAGTGCACATGTCGATCCCGAAGGCGCTCGCGCTGCTCGGGATCGGCAGGGCGAACCTCCGGCTCATTCAGGTCGACGAGGATTTCCGGATCGATCTCGAGGCGCTCGAGGCGGCTATCACCCGCGATCGCAACGCCGGCAAGCGCGGGATCGCGATTGTCGGGTCCGCCGGCACGATCACGACCGGCTCGATCGATCCCCTCCCGCTGCTGGCGGAGGTGGCGCGGGCCAACGATCTCTGGCTTCACGTCGATGGTGCTTACGGCGTCTTGGCTGCTCTCGCGGAGCCCGCGAAGCTCGAGGGCCTGGTGCTGGCGGATTCGATCTCGCTCGACCCCCACAAGTGGCTGTACCAACCGATCGACTGCAGCCTGCTCCTCTATCGAGATGTAGAGCTCGCTCGGAAGACCTTCTCCTACACCGGCGACTATGCGAGGACCCTGAGCGAGGACCCGATCGAGGGCTTCGCCTTCTTCGAAGAGTCGATCGAGCTCTCGCGGCGCTTCCGCGCGCTCAAGCTCTGGTTGTCGCTGCGCTTCCACGGGCTGGAGGCGTTCCGGGAGGCAATCGGAGAAAACCTGAGGCAGGCGCAAATGCTCGCCGAGCTGATAGATGCCGAGCCGACGCTCGAGCGGGTGGCGCCGGTCGAGCTCAGCGCGGTCTGCTTCCGGTGGACGGGCGGCGAGGCGGAGACGCTGGATCGCCGAAACGCGGAGATCCTGCGGCGCGTGACCGAACGCGGCCGGGTCGCGATCTCGAATGCGACCATCCGCGGCAACTTCTGCCTGCGCGCCTGCATCGTCAATCATCGGACGACCGACGAGGATGTGGCGGCGGTCGTTGCCGAGGTTCTCACTGCTGCCGAGGAAACGATCTAGGCTCCTTTTTCCGTGGGCTTCCGTGTCATCGCTCCCGACGAGCTCGAATGGGTCGAGCGCGAGCCCGAGGCGGGCGGGGTTGCGCGCTACGTCGCGCGCCTGAGCGACGTCCTTGGGTTCGCGCACACGCGCGGGAGCATGTGGCGGTATCCGCCCGGCTCGAAGGGCCGGCGGCATCGGGACACGATTCAAGAGGAGACGTTCGTCGTCCTTTCCGGGACGCTGACGATGTATCTCGGCGACCCACCGGAGCGCGTCGACGTTCCCACCGGCGGAGTCGTCCACGTCGAGTCGGGGACGGTGCTGCAGTCGGCGAACCACGGCGACGAAGAGGTCGTCATGTACGCGTACGGCGCCCCGCCGGAGACGGGCGGCGCCGAGTTCTTCGACTCCGCCGTGTAGTGGGATTTCGCGTCGTCCGTCCCGACGAGCTCGATTGGATCACCCGCCCGCACGAGCCCGACGAGCCGGCGCGCCACGTCGCCGAGCTGAGCGAACCGCTCGGCTTCGCGCGCACGCGCGGGAACATCTGGCGCTACGAGCCCGGCGCGGCCGGCCGGCGCCACCGGCACGAGGAGCAGGAGGAGACGTTCGTAGTGCTCTCGGGAACGCTGTCGATGTACGTCGGCGACCCGCCCGAGCGCGTGGACGCCACCGCCGGCGGCGTCATCCACGTCGAGGGCGGGACGCCGCTGCAGACGGCGAACCACGGCGACGAGGATTTGGTCGTCTACGTGTACGGCGCGCCGCCCGACGAGGGCGCGGAGGTTCTCGACTCGAGTTGAGGAAGATCACAGTCAGCGCGCCAAGGTTGGTCGCTGGCGACCCTCCGGCTGCCAAATTCGGAGGGTCGCCAAAGAACGCTCTTAGCTGCAGCCCGTGTTAGTCCCGCAGTCGCGGCACGTGTAGCAACTCCCGGTTCGTACCATCCGGCCGCCGCACTTGGCGCACTCGACGGCGTCTTCCCAGTTGTTGAACAGGGCGGTCTGGCCTGGCGGGGCGGCCTCACCGACAGCGGGCTCAGCCGGCTTATCCTCGCCGCCGGCGTACGAGGCGGCTAGCCGCGCTCGCACCTCGGGGCTCAGGATGCCGACCTCTTCCTGCTGCTCGACGTCCAGGAACTTCTTGCCCATCCACCTGAACACGTAGTCGGGGATCGACTTCGCGATCCGGATGTCGGCGTCGTTCGTCATCCCGCTCGGCTCGAAGCGCATGTGGGCGAACTTCGAGACCCAGACCTCGAGCGGCACGCCGTACTGGAGGCCGATCGAGACGGCGATCATGAAGCAGTTCATCAGGCCTGCGAGCGCTGTGCCCTCCTTCGCGATGTCGACGAAGATGTCGCCGGGCGTTCCGTCGTCGTACAACCCGACGTGGATGTAGCCCTCGTGGTCGCCGACGCGGAACTTGCGGCCGACCTCGGTGCGCTCCTCGGGCAGGCGGCGGCGCTGAGTCAGCGGCACGGGCGGCGCGGACACCGCAGGCGCTCCGACCGGCAGCGTCTGCGAGGCGTCGGCCTTACCCGACAGCGGCTGGGCGACCTTGCAGTTGTCGCGGTAGATCGCGATCGCCTTGACGCCGAGCTTCCAGCTCTCGCTGTAGAGCTGCGCCACCTCGTCGACCGTCGCGGTCTCCGGCAGGTTGACCGTCTTCGAGATCGCCCCGGAGATGAAGGGCTGGACGGCGCCCATCATCTTCACGTGGCCCGTGTAGTGGATCGCGCGGTCGCCGATCGCGCAGTCGAACACCGGGTAGTGCTCGCTCTTCACATACGGCGCGCCGACGATCGTGTTGCGCTCGTCGATAAAGGCCTCGATCTCCTTCACCTCGTCCGGTGCGTAGCCGAGCTTGTCGAGCGCCATCGGCACGGTCTTGTTGACGATGGTGATCTCGCCGCCGCCGACGAGCTTCTTCGACTTGACGAGCGAGAAGTCGGGCTCGACCCCGGTCGTGTCGCAATCCATCATGAAGCTGATCGTTCCGGTTGGGGCCAAAACGGTCGCCTGCGCGTTGCGGTAGCCGTGCACCTCGCCCAGGTCAAGGACGTCGTCCCAGGCCTTGCGGCAGGCGCCGAGCAGGTCGGCAGGCACCGATTCCGTGTGCTCGATGTTCCCGACCGCCGCGCGGTGCATCGACATGACGCCTAGCATCGGCGCTGCGTTCGGCTGGTGACCGGCGAACGGGCCCATCCGCGCCGCGATCTCGGCCGACTTGCGATAGGCACGGCCGGTCATCAGCGCCGTGATCGCGGCCGCGTAGGCGCGACCTTCGTCGGAGTCGTAGGGTAGGCCGCGCGACATCAGCAGCGCGCCGAGGTTCGCGTAGCCGAGGCCGAGCTGGCGGTAGGCCTTGGCGTTCCGCTCGATCTCGGGCGTCGGGTACGAGGAGTAGCCGACCGCGATCTCCTGCGCGAGGAAGACGGTGTCGACCGCGTGCTCGAAGGCCTCGACGTCGAGCTCACCGTCCTCGCGGCGGAACTTCATCAGGTTCAACGAGGCCAGGTTGCAAGCACTGTCGTCAATGGACATGTACTCCGAGCACGGGTTGGACGCGTTGATCCGCGAGGTGTTCGGCAGCGTGTGCCACTTGTTGATCGTCGTGTCGTACTGGACGCCGGGGTCGGCCGACTGCCATGCCGCCTCGGCGATGTCGCGCATCAGCTTCTTCGCGTCGACGGTCTCGACGACGGTGCCGTCAGTGCGCGCGGTCAGGTTCCACTCGGCGCCGGCCTCCACGGCCTCCATGAACGCGTCGGTGACACGCACTGAGTTGTTCGCGTTCTGGTACTGGATCGACGCCCAGTCGGGCGAGTCGAGCGACATGTCGTAGCCGGCCTGCTCGAGGACGCGGGCCTTCTGCTCCTCGCGCGCCTTGCACCAGACGAACTCCTCGATGTCGGGATGGTCGACATCGAGCACGACCATCTTCGCCGCGCGCCGCGTCTTGCCGCCGGATTTGATCGTGCCGGCGGAGGCATCGGCGCCGCGCATGAAGGAAACCGGCCCGCTCGCGTAGCCGCCCTTGGAGAGCTGCTCCTTCGACGAGCGAAGCTTGGAGAGGTTGACGCCGGAGCCCGAGCCGCCGCGGAAGATGACGCCCTCGCGGCGGATCCAGTCGAGGATCGACTCCATCGAGTCGTCGATCGACAGGATGAAACAGTTGTGGACGGCGACGTTGTTAGAGAGGTACTCGCCGGACTCCGTCTGAATGTCGTAGACATCTTGGACGCCGAGGTCCTCAATCGCGACGATCTCTTCCTCGCGTAGGTCGCTGCATTGCTTCAGCCCGCGCAGCGAGAGCGACTCGAAGAGCTTCGCCTGCTTGGCGTCGCTGATGAATCCGACGAGCTCGGCGAATCGAGCGCGCTCGGACCCGATGCTGATCTGAACCTCGTGGAGGTCGAGACGATCATCACGCTTCTCCTGCTTGCGAAGGCGGCGTGAGTAAATGCCGAGCACGTTGAGCAGAAGTTGGATGTCCTCGGTCCACTTCTCGCTGATGACTCCGAATGCGATGCGGCCGCGCTCTGAACCCTCCGACCTCTGGACAGTTACGTAACCGTCGGCCTGGAAGACGCTCCGAAGATAGGCAGCGATCTCGTCGTGTGGGGCAGTCCAGAGCCTGGACGGAACCCGGATATCCGTCCGTCGGTTTAGGAGCTCCCAATCCTCGACAAACTCGCGAAGATCCTCGCCGTAAAGTCGGATGCGGCGGCACGAGAGCGACTCGTCTTCCGTCTCCACGTCACGGACGTGGCGATGAATGTGAGGCAGGGCTAGATCGAGGTTCTCGACGACCCAGTCGTACTCCTCATCAGTGGCGACCTGGAACTCGATCGTCAGTGACCGATTCGTTCCCTCTTCGTACTGACCGACGAAGCCATCGGCCTGCAACCAGCCTGCGAGCGCAGCCTCTGCGGCAGCCACGCGATTCTGGCCATCAATTGCGAAGTCGGAAGATTCCTCGCTTGACCCGCCACCAGCCAAGACCAAAGCGCTTTCACGCACCTTGGCGCGATGCGGATGAAGGTGGAGCCGCATGCCGGGCTTTAGCTCGTCGACGCGCAGCCACTGAGGCTGAGTCCGGCGTTCGGCGACTGCCTTCACGACGTGATCAGGCGTCGCTTCGACGAAGCTCCCGTTCTTTAGTTGGACGCGATAGACGGGCTTCTGTCCGTTGTGTGCCACAGCCACGACACGTGTAACACCGCTCGCGTCGTAAACCTCGCGACCGACCTGATCGCCGTCGACGAGCTCACCGATCGGAATCATTCCTTCGGGCGTCGACACCAGCGCGTGGTACGGCTGGCATGCGCTGCACTGCGGCTTCTCTTCAAAGCCAACGTTGAACCAGACAGG
>VAXH01000124.1 GCA_005883955.1 Actinomycetota bacterium
TCGAAGCCGTGGGCGCGAGCACGTCTCTGTGAGCGCTGGACAGAGCTAGCCGCGTGGGCCGCGCGGAGCGCCCCAGAGGTGTACGAGCGCGATCACGACGACGGCGACAACGAGAATCCATGCCTGTACGTCGGTCATGGCTAGCTGATACCCACGAGCGAGGGTTCCATACCGAAATGCGGGTGACCTTCCGGCCGGCCCCAGTTGTCCTTCGGCCGTGTCCAGTCGATCGAGACGGCGCCGTTCGGCGGCGGCGGCACAGGCAGCGCGAACGTCGGCGCCGGCTGCGGCTCGCCCATCTTCGCCTTCCAACCCTTGCCCTCGCAGGGACGGCAGGGAATGAGGCGCTGCGTGTCGGTCTTCGAGCCGGAAAGCACCTGGCCCCAGCCGTCACAGGTCGGGCACGTTTCGGCGTAGTCGGCCTCGAGGTAGTTCGCGTCCGGCGCTTGGCCGGCGGCGAGCTGCACCGCTTCCCACTGCTCGGGCGGCATCGCGCCCGGCGGCGCCGGCACGATCCAGCCGTCGGCGAGGCAGAGCGGGCAGACGGCGAGCGACTCGAAGTCGGCGCCGTAGATCGTGCGCAGCCGTGTCTCGTGTCGGCGCGTCTCACTCGCTAGCGCCTTGTGGCGCTCGGCGAGCACGGTTTCGCTGCTCGGCTCGGACGGCTCGCGCGGCTCCTGCTCGGGCTCGAGCTCGTCGTCTTCGTCCTCGTCGGGCTCGGCGTCCGGGTTCTCGGGCTCGGGCTCGGCGACGGGATCGGGGTCGGGCAGCGTCTCGTTCACGGTGTGACCGTCGTCCCTTCGGGGGCCTCTGTCACTGTTACGTCTGTGACGCCGCCTGCGGTCGTTCCCTCAGTCGCCGGCTCGGGGGTTGCGCTGGCGCCTTCGGCGGCGTCGTGGGCCTCGATGGCGCTCCGTAGACCGCCTAGGTTCTCCACGTCTTCGGTGAACCGCTTCGCCGCGTCGTAAATCGCCTGCATCGTCTCGTTACTCACCTTGCTGCCTCCCCCCGGCCCGTACGGCCTTCGCTAGTTCCCGGTTGATCGCGCCCCACTCCCGGCCCCACTGCCGCCGCCACTCTTGCAGCGGGCCGGTTGCGGGGCGACGGCGGAAGCGGCCTTGGGCGTTGGAATTTGCCTGGCCGCTCCCGCCGTCGAGAACGAGACGGTACACGGGGGGACGATACGACTCCGGGCGGCGCTCGTCAAGCGGAAGGCGGCGGCGGGATCGCCTCGAGCGCTTTTTCCTTGCGCCAGTAGCCGAGTACCCCGGCCTGCGCGGCGGCGCTGAGCGACGTGAGTGCGAGCTCGGTTACGCCCTGGGCGTCCGTGATTGCTCCACCGACGAACGCTTTGTGCAGTGCGGTCAGAAACTTCGTCTCCGCGCTCTTGACGGCCGGATCCTGCTTTGTGGGGCTCGTCTCGGCCCACTTCGCGGCAACCGTCGCCCGCAGCGTCGGCTCCCAGCCCTCGAATTTGAGAATCTCCTCCGTCTGCGACGCCGTCAGGTCGCCGCCTTGGGTGAGCGTATCTGAGCGTTGAAGCGCGGCGAGAAACGCGGGGTGAATGTCGCCGGTTGGGCCGTCGAGCGTACCGCCGCGCTGCAAGCCGATCCAGGTCTGATGCCAGGAGATCGGCCGGCCGTGAATCTTGAATAGGAAATCCATCTGCTCGGCTGTGTGCCCGGTGAGTGCGCCTCCTGCGACCATCTCCGATTCACTGATCCAGTTCCGCAGGTGGCCTTGTACGAAGTCGAGCGCGGAGAGCACCGCAACGCGCGCCTGCTCGAGCACACCCGTGTACTTCGTCTTCGTGTGGCCCTCGCGGATCATCTCCGCGAAGGTCGCCTCGTCGATCAGACCGCGGTTGAGTAGATGCTGCGCCTCGGCGTGACCGGGCGGCAGGCCGGACACCTCGAAGCGGAGCTGTTGCCGGTCCGGCGTGACGCCCTGTAGCCCGCCCTCCGAGTTGGCCCGCCCGGCGTCCACGAAGCCCTGCTGCTGCATCGCGGCGAGCTCCTCGGAGGAGAGCAGTACGTCGTGCTGACCCTTGAGTGCTGTATCCCAGCGCGGCTCGAGCTTCGCCTTGCGGAGCCCGTGCGTGAAGTCGGCGTCAGAGATCAGTCCGCGACGCCACATCGCGTACAACTCGCCCAGGCCTGGCGCGTTCAGCACCTCGCCGAGCACGGCGCGGAATGTCGGCTCATCAAAGCCTGTCCAGCTCGCTTGCTGCACGCCCCAGGCGTCCTTCTCCACGTCCTCGGCGACGACGGCGGCGGCGGTTTCGACGTTGACCGGCCTATCCGGGTGGATCGCCCATGTCTCGTTCTCCACGAGCTGCACGACGGGGCGTAGCGGCGAGGCGACGGCGAGCCCTGCGGCGACGCCTGCCGCTTCGCTAACCGTGCGGCCAAAGAACTTAGAGAAGATCGCCACGGAGGCGCCTAACCGGCGCGCCAGAACCGCTGAATCGGCCTTACCGCTGTGTCGGTCACAGCGACCATCTCATGTGCGAACTCGACCAGGGAAAGCGTGCCCGCGATCAGCAGCGTGTCGGCGAGCAGCGATTCGAGTAGGTCGGGATTGATGCCGCACGCACGTTTGCCGATCTTGCCCACGCTCGGGCAGCGTGCCCAGCCGATGCCGAGTCGTGCGAGAGCCGCGCCGATGACCGCGATCACGCCCGCGCCGAGCAGCGGCTTCTCAAGTCGGCGGATCCGCTGCCGCAGGCCGGCTAGTTCGCCCTCTAGGTCGCCGAAGCGACCCCGCACCCAGGGCAGCGGCGCCGTTATGGCCCCGGTGGTTGCGGCGACAGCCTCATGCGCCACTCGCGTCACGTAGGTCTTGGTTACGTTGGTGATGTGGGCGCCCTGCCGGTAGACCTTCTCGGTGACGTTGGTCACGCTCGCCTTCGCCCCGTGGACGGCCTGCCAGAGCGCCGGCAGTTCGCGCACCGCCCTGACCGCTAGCCAAATCGCGGCGAGCGGTGGAAAGGCGAGGTACCAGGCACGGAACTTCGCCTCGAACGTTTCGGCCAGGTCGCCGAGTAGGTTGCCGAGCCATTCGGCCTGTTTCGCGAGCGCGTGCCAGAGCCAGACGATCCCGTGTTCAGACGCGAGTACCGCCTCAGCGAGTCCGTGGTCGATTGACTCAGCTAACGACTTGAGCGCGTCGCCGATTGCCGCAAGTGGTCGGCCGAGCGAGAAGCCGAGGCCGCCGACGCTGAAGGAGAACAATGAGGCGAGCCCGAGTAGCAGTGGCTTGAGCGAGAGCCGGTAGACGGTAAGTAGCCCCCAGGCGACGATAAACGCGGCGACCAGGAAAATGAAGGCGCCGCCGTAGGCGATCGCGGGTGGCACTACAGGCCTTCGATCGCGTCGAGGTTCGAGCGCGCGGCGTCCACGGCCTTAGCAAACTGGGCACCGTAGATCCAGCCATAGGGCGGATGGATCGTGGTCGTGCTGCGCCCCGAGCTCGACGACACGTCGGCCTCAAGCTTGATCACGAACTGACCGGCGTTGTTCACGTCCTGGTACACGTTCACGTCCTCGACTCCGGCGACCGCCATCGCGGCATTGAGTGCTTTCGCGACGGTCGGGATGATGACTGCCAGGTGGCTCGGCACCATATCGGCGCGCGCGATCACGAGTGTCGCTGTCGCGCCCGACGGGAGCGCGCGGAA
>VAXH01000048.1 GCA_005883955.1 Actinomycetota bacterium
TCGTGCGTGCCGCGGGCGGTCCACTCCTGGACGACGAGGTCGTCGCGGATGTACTGGCGGCGGCTCTCGAAGTTCAGGTCGGGGAAGACGGAGAAGATGCCTCGGATCGCGGAGCCGATCTGCTCGCGGCCGACGTTGACGTCGCCGGTGACGTGGTTCTCGAAGACCGAGTCGCCGGTGTGCATGGCGACGATCGCCTCGACGTCGTGGGCATTCCAGGCGTCGTTGTAGCGGTCGATGAATTCCTGGAGCGCGTCGCCTTTCATAAGCCACTAGCCTAGAGGGCTCGTGACCGGGCTGGACTGGGTCGTGCTCGGATTCGCTGCGCTGCTGGCTTTCCGTGGCGCCCAGCAGGGGTTCGTCGCGGGGGCAGTCTCCCTCCTCGGGTTCGTGGCCGGTGTGATCGTCGGCGGGCGACTCGCGGCCACCGCGCTGACATCGGGCAGTCACTCGCGGTACGCGCCGCTGATCGCGTTGGGCGGAGGGCTCCTGCTCGTGATCCTTTTTCAGGCGCTCGGCCTTCGACTCGGGCTCTCGCTCAGGAGCGAGGTGCTCAGGATTCCGCCGCTGCGTTCAATCGACACGGCCGGCGGCTTCGGCCTCGGCGCCGCCACGGGCCTTTTCCTGGTCTGGGTTCTCGGCGTGGTCGCGCTCCAGCTTCCGGGGCAGACATACCTGAGACGGGAAGTTCAGCGTTCGCTCGTCCTTCGCCACTTGAACAGCGTCCTGCCGCCTTCGACGCTGCTGCACGCGCTTGCGCGGTTCGACCCCTTCCCCACACTTGGCGGCCCACTCGCCCAGGTCCCGCCGCCAAACCCGCAAGTCCTCCGCGTGCCGGGCGTTCGAGCAGCGGCACCGAGCGTCGTTCGCATCGTCGGCACGGCTTGCGGACTGGGCATCGAGGGCTCGGGGTGGGTCGCGGCTCAGGGAACCGTCGTGACAGCGGCGCACGTCGTCGCCGGCGAGCACGACACGGCGGTGTATCCGTTCGGATCGAGCGCCAAGCTCTCGGCGCGCGTGATCGGCTTCGACCCCACGAACGACATCGCCGTTCTCCAGGTCCCGGGGTTGGGACGCCGGCCGCTGCCGCTCGTCGACGCGCGGCCCGGCGCCTCGGTCGCCGTGCTCGGCTACCCCGAGGACGGTCCGTTCGACGCCGCTCCGGCTCGAATCGGCGCGACGACTTTCGCACTAATGCCCGACGCATACGGGCGCGGGCCCGTCAACCGCGAAGTGACGACCGTGCGCGGCACGCTACGCCACGGCAACTCCGGTGGCCCGGCCGTCGACGGCAATGGCGCCGTCGAGACGACGGTCTTTGCGGCGCGAGTGGGCGGGAGCGGCGGCTTCGGGGTCGCCTCCGCCGTGGTCAGGACCGAGCTCGCGAACGCGAAAGGCCCCGTTTCGACCGGGGCCTGCGCGCCTTAGAAGAACTTCCGAATGTGGGTCTGGAACCGCTCCCAGGCGGTCGGGCGAACCGCGGGAGCCTTCGGATCGAGGCTCGAGCGCATTTCCATCAGCGCGAACCGCATCGCTCCGTAATCGGCAAACGTGCCCATCGGCCTCCCTTCGGAATTTCGGGGTCTGACGCCGTTTTCGACGCTTGGTTAGTCGAACGACCGCGCGGCTATTCAATTCCCAGCAATTCCAGGGCAGCTTCAGGCTGCTTGAACGGCGGGATCACGTAGACGCCGGCCGCTTTCTCGCGTGCTTGCTCGTAGAGCTCGCGCGCTAGCGCCAGCCCTTCTTCGGCCGCACGGGGGCCGGCGTCACGCAGCCGGTTCTGCACGTCCTCGGGGACGACGATGCCTGGTACCTCGTTGTGGAGCCGGACGGCTAGCTGGTGAGAGCGCACCATGAAGATGCCGACAAGGATCGGGATCGGCCAGCCGCCGACGAGCTCCTCGAAGCGGTCGAGGTAGGCGACGTCGAAGAGCGCCTGAGTCATCGCGAACTGCGCGCCCGCTTCGACCTTCTGGCGAAAGCGGTCGAGCTCGGTCTCGAGGTCGTCGGCCGATGGGTTGACCGCGACGCCGAGGAAGAACGACGTCGGCGCGTCGATCGCCTTCCCGTTGAAGTCCTCGCCGGCGTTCAGGCGCGTGACCACTTTCGCGAGTCCGATCGAATCCACCTCGTAGACGCCGCGCGAGCCCGGGTAGTCGCCGACGTGCGGTGGATCTCCGGTGACGGCGAGGACGTTGCGGACGCCCTCGGCGTGAGCCGCGAGCAGCTGCGACTGCAGGCCCATCACCGAGGTGTCTCTGGGTGTTACATGCGGGATCGTCTCGATCGCGCATGTACGTTCGATCGCGATTGCGGCCATCAGCGCGTTCGCGCGGGCGCGGGCCATCGGGTTGTCGTTGATGTCGACGAAGCCGACCTCGCCTGAATCCTTCAGCGTCTTGGTCACGGCGAGCATCGACTCGTAGGTGCCGCCCTTGGGCGGGTCGAGCTCGACGCACGTGATCCATTCGCCTGCGCGGAGCTTTTGGGCCAGCTCCGTCTCTTCGGGCCGCTCGTGCGCGGCGACGACGAGCTCGCGCTCGGCCGCGGCGAACGGCGCGGTGGGCTTCCGCTCCTCCTCGACGGCACGCGCGATTGCTGCGATCTCCGTCGGCGTCGTCCCGCAGCAGCCGCCGATCACCCGCGCCCCGAGTGCGCGCGCTTGTGCTGCGAACTCGGCGAAGTACTCCGGCGTCGCGTGCGGGTAGATCACACGCCCGCCCGAGAGGCTGGCGAGGCCGACGTTCGGCAGGGCGGCGAGAGGGCGCCCGTCGCCCATCGCCTCGAGCGCTGCGAGCGCGGCGTGCAGCCCGGCGCCGTGATTCGCGCCGACGGCTGCCAGCTCGTAGGCGCTGAGCCGGTCGACCGCGTCGCGGGCCGAGACGCCGCCGAAGGTCTCGGCGTCCTCGTCGAAGGTGAGCATGGCGACGATCGGCAGGCTCGAAACCCCCTGTACCGCCTCGATCGCGGCTGTTAGTTCGTCGAGGTCGAAGAAGGTCTCGACCATGAAGAGGTCGACTCCTCGGCCCTCGAGCAGGGAGGCCTGCTCGGCGAAGACAGGGCCCCGCTCGTCAGCCGCGAGGCCGCCGAGTTCTCCGAGCGGCCCGATCGAGCCGGCCACGTAGACGTCGCGACCGGAGATCTCACGTGCCTCGCGTGCGAGCTTGACGCCCGTCTCGTTGATCGCTTCGACCTCGTCTGCAAGGAATTGGGAGCGCAGCTTGTGGCGATTGGCGCCAAAGGTGTTGGTCTCGATCAGTTCCGCGCCGGCGTTGATGAAGCTCGCGTGCAGGGAGACAACGCTTTCCGGCGCGCGGATGTTCGCCTCCTCCGGACAGCGCAACCCCGGGACGGCGCTCGAGACGAGCACGCCCATGCCGCCGTCGGTGACGACCGGAGGCCCATGTTCAAGCCTTTTTTCGAAGCGGTCGGGCATGGCGGAAGTGAACCACGGTAGTCAACCGAGGATGGGTGATAGATCAAGTGGCGGGCCACGGCGATACTCAGGACACATTCCGAGAGGCGCCCCGATGCGGCGGGGGCGCTCCGGAATACATAGTCCCCGGAGGCCCCGATGCGGCGTGGGCCATCGGAGATATCTACTGCGGCTCTCTCACGGGAGACTCAGACGGGGCCGGGCGGCGGCCCCGTCTGAAGTTTTGGACCAAAACAGTCAAGCCGAGCTCCCGCCGCGCCGATAGAGAGCGAACGACCTCCTCCAGTCGGGGACTGACGGCAATCATCCTGCGGCTGCGTTGGAGCTCACGGCGGCGGCCCTCGGGTCGCCGCCTCCTTTTTTGGCGCCGGCCGGTCCGTTCCGGCCGTGTCTCGGTGCCAGGCATGAGGACACGGCTCTAGCGGACACTTGATGGCTTCGCCACGTGCTGGAAGCGCCGGTGGCGCGCCCCGCGGGCTGCCCGCTCCAGGCGTGTCCCGGTGCCAGGCACGGAGACATGTCTTCTTTAGCTGTGGAGCAGGCGCCCCTCCATGCCGCCCGCGACGACGACCACCTGGCCGGTCACATGGCCGGAGAGTTTGTCGGAGGCGAGGACGACGACCTGGCGCGCGACGTCTTCGGGCTCGGCGATCTTGCGCAGCGCCATCGTCGCGGTGACGCGGTCGAGCACTTCGTCGTCGACCTCGCCCCGGGTCATCGGCGAGTACGTCCAGCCGGGGCAGACAGCGTTCACGCGGGCACGAGGCGCGACGCGGACGACCTCGTTCTTGAGGCTCAGCAGTAACCCGTAGACGACGGCGGACTTGGCGGCGGCGTAGTCGGCGTGTCCGGCCTCGCCGAAGATCCCCGCTGTCGAGCCGACGAGCACGAGCGAGCCGTGGCCCCGCTCGGCGACGCCGCGGAGGAAGCCGCGGGCGGTCAGGAAGCTCGCGGTCAGATTCGCGTCCAAAGTCTCGCGCCAGCGCTCGAGCGGCAGCTCCCGGATCGGCACGTCCTCGCGCGGCCAGATGCCTGCGACGGCGGCGCAGACGTCGAGCGGCCCGGCGGCCGCAAAGAGCTCGTCGACCTCGGCCTCGTCGGTCAGGTCGGCGCCCGCGACCGATGCGCCGCCGACCTCGTCCGCCAGCGCCTCCGCTCGGTCACGCCCACGGTGGTAGTGGATGACGACATCAGCGCCCTCGGCGGCGAAAGCACGGGCGCAGGCCGACCCGATCCCGCCCGAGGCGCCGGTGACGAGCACGCGCTTTCCCAGCAGCCCGGTCTCCATCCGTGTGAAACGCTACCGGCGTGCGCGTCCACATCATCAGCGACATGGAGGGTATTTCCGGCATCGTCCACCCGGACCAGACGGGCGCGGGCAAGCCGCAGTTCGGGGAGGGCCGCCAGCTCTACACCGAGGAGATCAATGCCGCGGTCCGTGGCGCGAAGGCGGGCGGGGCGACCGAGATCGTCGTCATGGACTGCCACGGCGCCGGCGAGGGGTACAGCTGGAACTCCCTGATCGCCGAAGATCTCGATCCGGACTGCGAGTTCGTCGTCCAGGACGAGTGGACGGGCTACACGGCCTTCCTCGAGTCCGGCTGCGACGCCGCGCTTTTCGTCGGCATGCACGCGATGGCCGGAACCGCCGACGGCGTCCTCAACCACACCGTCTCGGGCGTCGACTGGCAGAACCTTTGGTTCAACGGGACGCGGGTCGGCGAGACGGGTATCAACGCCGCGCTCTGCGGCACCTGGGGCTGCCCCGTCCTGCTCGTGACCGGCGATCGGGCGTCAGGGCGCGAAGCGAAGGGGCTGCTGGGCGAGGGGCTGACCACGGTCGAAGTGAAGGAAGGGCTCGGGGCGAGGACGGCGCGGCTTCTGACGCCCAAGCGCGCGCGCGAGCTCGTCGAGGCAGGCGCAAAGCGGGCGCTTTCCGACCTGAAGGCTGTCGCGCCATACGAT
>VAXH01000086.1 GCA_005883955.1 Actinomycetota bacterium
TGCACGACGTCGTAAAGTCCGGCAAGGCGCGCTACATCGGAGCGAGCAGCATGTACGCCTGGCAGTTCGCACAGGCCCAGCGGATCGCTGAGCGCCACGGATGGACGCCGTTCGTCTCGATGCAGAACCACTACAACCTGATCTACCGCGAGGAGGAGCGGGAGATGATCCCGCAATGCCTGGACCAGGGCATTGCGGTCATCCCGTGGAGCCCGCTCGCGCGGGGCTTCCTCGCCGGCACCCGCACGAGGGCAGGCGAGCGGCGGACGCGGCGCTCGGAAACTGATCCGCTCCAGGACGAGTGGTACGGTCGCAAGGAGGACTTCGACGTCGTCGATCGGCTCGAAGAGGTCGCCGGTGAACGCGGCGTCCCGGCTGTGCAGGTTGCTCTAGCCTGGCTCCTGCACAAGCCTGGCGTAACGGCGCCGATCGTCGGTGCGACGAAGCCCGAACACCTCGAGGACGCGCTGGCTGCGGCCGAGTTGGAGCTCTCACCCGACGAGATCGCGCGTCTCGAGGAACCCTACGTGCCGCATCCGGTGCTCGGGCACCACTGACAACCGCGTTTCGGGCGTCCGGAACACCCGGCACACCGCTTGTTCAAGCCGTTTGGGAGTGAAGCACGGCAGTCAACCGCAGAAGGGTGATTGGTCAAGCGAGGCCCCCTGCCCGATAGTGGGTTTGCAACCGAGAGACGCCCCGATGCGGCGGGGGCGACCTCGGTAGTCACACCGAGGGCCCTCCTTTGCGGCGGGGGCTCGAGGATTTAACTGCGGCTCTCTCACGGGAGAACAGAAGCGGGGCCTGGCGGCGGGCCCCGCTTCACGTTGTCTTCAGGAAACCCCCATCAGGGGGGCGCCCGACTCGAGCCGACCGCCCAATATCAGACAGCGCGAACCGGACGCCTGGGCCGCAGAGACGGACGGGACGCGCGAATGTGAAAGGGGCGGCCGCTACGGCCGCCCCTTTCTTTGCAAGCGGCCCCTCCAGGCAAGATGGTCGTATGCCCGACTCGCCGCCTTCCTCAGAACATCACTACGGGCGCGGCGGTTTCCTGTTGCTCGTGGCGGGTGGCGCCTCGTCGCTGCTCTGGGCCGGGCCGGTCTCGCGGTTTCTGTCCCCGGTGACTTCGGCGGGCAGCCAGCTCGTCGGCAACCTCTTCCCGGTCGGCGGCTGGCGGATCTACACGATCTCCGGCTCGATGCCGATTTTCGATCCCTCGAGCTGGCGCCTCGAGATCGGCGGGCTCGTCAAGCACCCGCGCACGCTGACCTACGACGAGCTGACAGCGCTGCCGAAGGCCGAGCAGGTCTCGACCTTCCACTGCGTTACGGGCTGGACGGTCAAGAACGTCCACTGGGGCGGGATCCGCTTCCAGCAGCTCTTCGATCTCGTGCAGCCGCTGCGGTCGGCGACTGCGGTTCGCTTCGTCTCGCTGGAGCAGCCGTACGAGGACTCCATGACGATGGATCAGCTGCGGCTGCCGGACGCGATGCTCGCGCTCCAGCTCGGCGGGCAGCCGCTCTCGCGGCCGCACGGGTCCCCCGCGCGCGTGATCCTGCCGGAGATGTACGGCTACAAGGGCGTCAAGTGGCTGACGAAGATGGAGTTCGTCGCCAAGCAGCCGCGCGGCTACTGGGAGCAGCACGGCTACGACCAGAACGCCTGGGTGGGGCGGTCGAATGGCTACAGCTCTTAGCGGCCGCCGACTGCCGCGGTTCAGCCGCACCGAGCGTGCGCTGCACTGGGTGCACGCGAGTGCCTTCTTCGTCCTGTTCGGGTCCGGGCTCTGCCTCTACCTGCCGAGCCTGGCGCAGCTGGTCGGCCGGCGGCCGCTGCTGAAGGACATCCACGTCTACACGGCGCTCGCCTGGCTCGCCGCCCTGGCGCTGGTCGTGCTCGCCGGCGACCGCCGCCGCCTGCTCGCGGACGCGCGCGAGATCGACGTCTTCGACGCCGACGACCTCGGCTGGCTACGCCGGCGCGGCAACCCACAGGGCCGCTTCAACGCCGGTCAGAAGCTCAACGTGATCGTCACTGCGGCGCTCGCGTTCCTCTTTGCGCTGACCGGCTTCTTCCTCTGGTACGGCGAACGGAACCACGCCTTTCGGCTCCAGAACGCGCTCGTCGTCCACGACTGGCTGATGTACATCTCGTTCTTCCTCGTGCTCGGCCACCTGTACCTGTCGTTGGTCAATCCCTCGACGCGGCACTCGCTGAGCGGGATCACCCGCGGCTGGGTGCGCGAGGACTGGGCGCTGAAGCACCACCCGAAGTGGGCGGCCGAGGTGAGCCGCGGCGAGGACTGAGTGCCGCGCTTCATCGGTCGCGAGAACGTCCGCAAGCGCCTGGCACCGTTGGAAGGCGAGCCGGGGCGAACTGTCTACGCTGACGGGGCGGCCCGAATCGAGGCCGCCGGCGAGGTCATCACCGTCCGCCCGGCGTTCGGGCTGGAGCACGAGGGCGAATACGAGGTCGTGCGCCTCGAGCCCTTGTTCGACGCGCTGGCGGCCGATCGCCTCGTCGCCGTGCTGCTCGTCCGCCTCGGCGGCTACGCGGCCGGGGTCTTCGGCGGCGAGCGCCTGGTTGCCTCGAAGGTCGGCTCCCGCTTCGTCAAGGGGCAGCACAAGAAGGGCGGCTCGTCGTCCAGCCGCTTTCGCCGGCGGCGGGACGAGCAGGCCCGCGCGCTGATCGACGAAGCGGCGCAGGTCGCAGTCCGCGTGCTCGAGCCCTGGCGCGACCGCGTCGAGTTTGCGGCACTGGGCGGGGACCGAGCCGCAGTCGATCGCGTGCTGGCGAGGAGGCCCGAGCTAGGCTGGCTCGCGGAGAAGGCGCTACGGCGCTTCTTCGCCGTTTCGGACCCGCGGCAGGCCGTGCTCGAGCGGCTCCCGTACGAGCTGTACGCAGTCGAGCTCACGGAGGAGCCGGCGTCACGTCACACTTGAGCAGCTGATGGAACGGGCGCAACGGCGTTCCCGGCAGCGCCAGGTCTTGACGATCCTCTCGCTTGCGCTGGTGGCGGCGTTACTCGCGGTGCTCGTCGTCCGGTCGACCAAGAGCGACAACGCCGCCTAAGGAGCCAGTAAGAATGTGAGTGTGGAGGCCGAGACCCGCTACGACGCGCTTGAGCTCCAGGTAATCGATCAGGAGCGGTACGAGTACATCCGCGCGCGCGAGGGCGTCACGGTCGATGAAGAGCTCGTGCACTTCTTGAGGAGGACGCACGCCTATGAGCTCGGCTGGGTCAAGGTCGAGGGCGAGAAGTACATCCGCTACGAGCGGATCGCTTCCGTTGCGATCAAGCGAGGCCTGGGGGACGACGGTGGAAGCTGAGACCCGTTATGCGCGAAGCGGCGACGTCAGCATCGCCTACCAGGTCACGGGAGCCGGCCCGTTCGACGTCGTGCACGTGCCGCCCTTCGTCTCGCATGTGGAGCTCGCCTGGGACGTGCCGGGAATAGCGGCCTTCAACCGTCGGCTCTCCTCGTTCTGCCGACTGATTCGCTTCGACAAGCGCGGAACAGGGATGTCCGACCGCGTCAGCGGCATGCCGACGCTGGAGACGCGCATGGACGATGTGCGAGCAGTCATGGACGCCGCCGGCTCGGAACGCGCAGCCTTAATCGGCGTTTCGGAGGGCGGCCCGATGAGCATTCTCTTCGCCGCGACGTATCCGGAACGGGCCTGGGCGCTCGCCCTCTGCGGCACCTTCCCTCGCGAACGCTGGGCGCCGGACTACCCGTTCGGCATTCGCGACGAGGAGGCACGGCGCGAGGACGAGGAGATCGAGCGCAGTTGGGGGACGCCGGAGGACGCGGCGGCCGCGGCGCAATCGCTCGCCCCGAGTGCGTCCGCCGAGGAGCAGCAGGCGCTCGCGACGATGATCCGGCAGAGCGCGAGCCCAGGCGCTGCGCTCGCGCTCAGCCGCATGAACCACGAGATCGATGTTCGCAATGTCCTACCTGCGATTCGGGTGCCGACGCTCGTGCTCAACCGCGACGCAGAGGACCCGTTCATCCGTCAAGGATCGGCCCATCTTGCCCAGCACATCCCGGGAGCGCGGCACGTCGAGTTGCCCGGCGCCGACCATGCGATCTCCGCAGCCGACTGGGAGTCCTACGCTCGAGCGCTCGAAGAGTTCCTCCTGGGCGTGTGGGACGAGGAGGCCAGCGCCGAGCCCGAGATCGACCGCGTGCTCGCGACGATCCTGTTCACCGACATCGTCGGCTCGACGGCGAAGGCCGTGGAGCTCGGCGACGCGCGCTGGCGCGAGCTGCTCGAGGATCACCACTCGACGGTACGCCGGCTGCTGCTCCGCTACCGCGGCACGGAGCTCGACACCGCGGGCGACGGCTTCTTCGCTTCGTTCGACGGGCCCGCGCGAGGGATCCACTGCGCCCGTGCGATCACCGAGAGCGTCCGCGATCTCGGCATCGAGGTCCGGGCCGGGCTCCATACGGGGGAGTGCGAGCGGATGGACGCCAAGGTCGGCGGCATCGCGGTGCACATCGGCGCGCGGGTCGCAGCCGAGGCCGGCCCGGGCGAGGTGGTCGTGTCGAGCACGGTCAAGGACCTCGTCGCCGGCTCGGGAATCGCCTTCCGCGACCGCGGCGCCGCGGAGCTCAAGGGTGTTCCGGGCGAGTGGCGGCTGTTCGCGGTGGAAGGCGGCTAGAGAACCGCAGCCGAGGCGCCCGACTCGGCAGGCCTATCCGCCACCAGGCGGAAGTACGCCGTCGTCAGCGCAGCCGCGGCGAACGGCACGGTGAGGCTGTGCGCGACGAGCGAGCCGAGCCAGACATCGAGGAAGTTGGGAAGCGGGCTGAAGAGCAGACGGATGATCGTCGAGGCGATCGCGACCAGCAGGAACGTGATGATCACCAGCCCGAGCACGCTCCAGCCGTTGCCGCGCACGACCTCGCGCGAACGCGTGAACGCCTCGCCGGCCGAGCGGCCTTCGATCACGATCACCGGGATCAGCATCGACCAGATCGTGAGCAGGTAGAGACCGGGCACGATCAGGAGCACGAGCCCGATACCGATTCCGATCGCACCCAGCACACCCGCGATCGTCGCCGAGGCCAGCCGCGGCCGAACTGCGGTGTAGGTCTCGCCGATCGACCGGTCCGCCCGTCCGTCCCGGACATCGTTGACGGTCTCGACCAGCGCGGCCTGAACCCAGAAGTAGCCGATGACGCCGATCAGGGCACCGACGAGAAGCCAGAAGACGTTTGCGCCCCCGTTGCCTCCGGCGGCGCGGTCGGCCAGCGCGGTGAGCAGGTCGAGCACGACGAAGACGGCAAGCGCCGTCATGAAGAAGCGGCCGAGGAACCGCTTGTAGAGGCTCCAGGCCTCGCCGAGGACGCTGCCGATATCCACGTGGCCCTGACTCTACTCTGCCGGTCCTCGCCGCAATTCGAGCGCGAAGGTCGAGCCGCGGCCCGGCTCGGATTCGACCACGATCCTGCCGTCCATCCGACCGGCCAGCTCGCGGCAGATGTAGAGCCCGAGGCCGGTTCCGCCCGGCGTCTGCGTCAGGTGCGGATCGACCCGGTAGAACTTCTCGAAGATGGCGTGCTGCTCGGTCGGGGCAATGCCCACGCCGCGGTCGGTGACGGCCAGGTGGACGTGCCCGGCGTCGACGCCGACCGAGACGGTGATCGTGCCGCCTTCGGGCGAGAACTTGCCGGCGTTGTCGAGCAGGTTGATCAGAATCTGTTCGATCCGGTCGCGGTCGCCCATGGCGAAGGCGGGCCGGGGTGCGTCGAGAGTCACGTCCGCGCCGAGCTGCGGCTGCATCGCGTCGACCGTCCCGCGCGCGAGCTCAGCGACGTCGACGCGGTCGCGCTCGACGGTGACCTCGCCGCGGTCGAGCCGGCTGGCGAGCAGCACCTCCTCGGTGATCTGCGCCAGCCGCTCCGACTGCGTCGCGATCATCTCCAGTAGCTCGCGCGCCTGGTCGGGAGACAGGTCGAGCTCCGGCCGGAGGAGCGTGCGGGCGGCGCCGTAGACCGCGGTCATCGGTGTCCTCAGCTCGTGCGAGACGGTCGCGATGAAGTCGCTCTTCGCCTGCTCGAGCTCGCGCTCGGCGGTCAGGTCGCGAAACGCGTAGACGACCCCTTCGGGCCTGCCGACGGCGACGAAGGAGAGCCAGAGCTCCCGGCCGCCGACCTCGACCGGTACGCGCGCGACGTGCGGCACGCTGTCATCCTCGGTGATCAGGACGTGCTCGGCGATCGCCGGCCAGCCGGGGACGACCTCCGCAGCCGGCCGGTCGCGAACGTCCTCGCTACGCAGCCCCAGGATCAGCTCAGCCGAGCGGTTCCAGAACCGGATAACGCCGTCGCGCCTGACGTAGAAGATCCCGTCGCCGACAGCTTCCAGCACGCGTGCCGCCCGCTCGCGCTCGTCGGCGACGGCCTGCGCGGCAGCCTCGGCAGCTTCCGCGCGGCCCCGCTCGGCATGGAGCCGGGCCATCCGCACCGCGGCGCCCATCTGCCCGACGAGGCCCTCGACGAGCTCGAGATCCTCCTCCGTGTACGTCCGCTCGTCGCTCATCAGCTGAACGACTCCGACGACCCGGCCCTCGTGCTTGACCGGCACCATCATCGCTGCCTGCACGTGGGTCGGCCCCGTGTCGGGCAGCTTTCGGACCGTCCCCTCGCGGTCGACGTCGTAGAAGGTTCCGCCCTCGTCGCCGGCGACGCGGCCGCCGACGTCGTTCTCGAGCAGCGGCTTACCTGTGCGGATGACCTCACTCTGCATACCGCCGGCTTTTGAGATCTTGAGCTCCGGCAGTGTCGCCGGATCGACGTGCTCGCCCTCGACCCAGACGTACTCGGCGCGAATCAGCCCCTCGCGCTCGTCGAACGAGGAGACGACGACCCCGTCGTGCTGAATCGCGTCCGCGAGCAACTCGTGAAACCGGTCGTAGACGCGCTCGATCTCGAGGGTCTCGCCGAGATAGCGAGCTGCGTCGAGGAGAAGTTGCGCGGTCTCGGCCTTGCGCCGCAGATCGTGCTCGACGCGTTGGTGGTGAGCGGAAACGTCGTCGGGCGGCTCTGACGGCATGTGCTCAACGTAGCGTTTTATGGAATTTGCGAAAAGCCTGGGTTCGCCCATCGAACGGCTTATTCCATGGAGGCTGCGCTTAAGTACAAGCGAGGCGAATCGGACGCTCAACGAGTGCGCGCCTACGAGAACTCGCAGCGCGTCGCGTGGTTCGGCGGCGTCTGTGATCGCGAAGGATCTTCCTCTGATCAGCCTCGTAAGATCAAGACATGTCCCGAATAATCATCGTCGCGGCGGTCATCGCCGCAGCGGTCTCGGCCGTGGTCGTCCCGCGACCGGGTCACGGCGCTCGCATTCGGGCCGGGGCGGAGGCCGGCGAGGAGCACGAGGCGACGCGGACGATCGGGCGGGCGACCTGCGGCGTCGAGCGCTGGCCGGTCAAGACGCTCTCCGATCCCGGGGCGCGGCTGGTCGACTTCGTCGCGCATCCCGCGACCGTTCGCTACCTCGGCTTGCTCAGGGCGAACGCAGGCGGGCAGGACTCCCGTGGTCCGCTCGAGTCACGCGTCTTCGGCGTCCGGGCCTGGCTGGTCGGCGTGAAGCGGGAGGAGGATTCGGACTACCACCTGATGCTCTCGGCGGGCGGCGCGACGATGATCGCCGAGATGCCCTTCGCCGGCTGCACGGTGGGCGCCAAGCATCGCTCTGCGATGGCGACAGCGCGGGCTGCGCTCGAGCGAGTGGTCGGCGGCCACGTCGGCGAGTCCTGGATCCACCCGGGCCTGCGGGTCCGCGTCGCCGGCGTCCTCTTCTTCGACTCCCCGCACGGCCAGTCGGGGCACGCGCGGAACTATGCGGAGCTGCATCCGGCCACCGCATTCCGCGTCCTCCCTTGAACCAGTATGCGATGCCCAGCTTAGATTCGCGCCGATGACTGCCTGCGCCGTCTGCGGCTTCGAGATCCCCGACGCGTTCAGGTTCTGCCCGCAATGCGGAGCGGAGGTGGCGCGCGTGGCTCACGAGCAACGCAAGGTTGTCACCGTCCTCTTCTGCGACGTTGTCGGCTCGACCGCGCTCGGCGAATCCGTCGACCCCGAGGCGCTGCGAGCGCTGCTCGCGCGCTACTTCGAGCGGATGAAGGAAGCGGTCGAGCGCCACGGCGGCACGGTCGAGAAGTTCATCGGCGATGCCGTCATGGCGGTCTTCGGTGTTCCCTTCGTGCACGAGGATGATGCGCTCCGGGCGTGCCGGGCCGCCGTCGAGATGCGTGACACCTTCGCCGAGCTCGGCGTTGAGGGCCGCATCGGCGTCACCACGGGCGAGGTCGTCACCGGCACGGAAGAGCGCCTGGCCACCGGCGACGCCGTCAACGTCGCCGCCCGCCTCCAGCAGGCCGCCGAGCCGGGCGAGATCTTGCTCGGCAAGGCGACGCTCGAGCTCGTGGACGACGCTGTCGAAGCCGACGCGCTCGAACCGCTCAGCCTCAAGGGCAAGGCGCAACCCATGGAGGCTTACCGGCTCGAGGCGCTGCGCGAAGTCGGCGAGCGGCCGCCCGAGACGCGGTTCGTCGGCCGTGAGCAGGAGCTCTCGTCCGTCCGGAAGGCTTGGGACCGGGCGCTCGCGGAGCGCCGTTGCGAGCTCATCACGATCGTCGGCGAGGCGGGGGTGGGGAAGTCGCGCCTGGTCGCCGAGGCGCTCACTGCCGTCGAGGCGCGGGTCGTATCCGGCCGCTGCCTGCCCTACGGCGAGGGCATCACCTACTGGCCGGTCGTCGGTGTCATCAAGCAGCTCGACGCGCTTCCCCCCGACGAGTCCGCGGCCACCGCGATTCGTTCGCTTCTCGGCGAGTCGGAGGCGGGCACCTCGGCCGAGGAGATCGCCTGGGCGTTCCGCAAGCTGCTCGAGGAGGTCGCGCCCCTGGTCTGCGTCTTCGACGACATCCACTGGGGCGAGGAGACGTTCCTCGACCTGCTCGAGCACGTCGCGCTTCTCTCGTCCGGCGCGCCACTCCTGCTCGTGTGCATGGCGCGCCCGGAGCTGGTCGAGCGCCGCCCGCAGTGGCCCGCGAGTCTCCGTTTGGACCCGCTGCCCGCCACCGATCTGGAAGAGCTCATCCCCGAGCGGGTCGACCCGGAGCTCCGGGAGCGGATCTCCCGCGCCGCCGGAGGGAATCCGCTCTTCGTCACGGAAATGCTGGCGATGAGCGGCGAGGCGGACGGCGAGATCGTCGTCCCGCCGACTCTGCAAGCCCTCCTCGCCGCCCGTCTCGACCAGCTCGAGCCACCGGAGCGGGCCGTGCTCGAGCGCGGAGCAGTTGAGGGCGAGATCTTCCATCGAGGCGCCGTGCAAGCGCTCGCGGACGAGCCGCAGGTCACTCCTCGACTCGCCGCGCTCGTCCGGAAGGAGCTGATCAGGCCGGACGCGCCGCAGCTCCCGGGCGAGGACGGCTTTCGCTTTCGCCACCTGCTGGTCCGGGACTCCGCCTACGACTCGCTGGCGAAGGCGACGCGCGCCGAGCTGCACGAGCGGTTCGCCCGCTGGCTCGCGGAGCACGGCGCAGCGCTCGTCGAGCTGGACGAGATCGTCGGCTACCACCTCGAGAAGGCGTGGGGCTATCGGCTCGAGCTCGGCCTTCCGGTCGCCGAAGAACTGCGGGAGGCGGCGTGCAGCCGCCTGGCCGCCGCCGGCCGCCGAGCACGCCACCGTCAGGACCTTCGTGCGGCCGCCTCGCTGCTCGAGCGCTCCGCGGCGCTTCTGCCCGCGGACGAGCTTGACCTCGCCCTCGAGATCCAGATCATCGAGGCGCTCTTTTGGGGAGGCGAGGCCGGCCGCGCACGTCGCAGAGCGGTCTCGCTCGCCGAGCGCGCAGCTACAGCCGGCGACGAGATCGGCGAGCTTTGCGGGCGGATCGACGAGGCCGCCCTGCGCACCTGGCTCGACCCCGAAGGCGCCACCGAGCAGTTGACCGAGCTCCTCGCGGAAGCACTTCCGGTCCTGGAGGCAGCCGGCGACGATCTCGGGCTCTACGTCGCCTACCGCGCGCTCGGGCAGGTCTCGAACATGCGCTCCGAGATGGACAAGCTCGTCGAGGCGTACGAACGCGCTGCCGTGCACGCCGAGCGGGCCGGCCTCGAAAACTCGCTTATCGGACTTCGGACCATGGGGCGCTACCACGGCTCGATGCCGGCGACCGAGCTGCTCGCGTGGGAGGATGGACTGGACGAAGCGGAGCTTCGGGATCAGTGGATTCGGGCCTATCGGGCTGGCACGCTCGCGAGGCTCGGCCGCTTCGATCAAGCGCGAACGATCATGGCTGAGCTACTGGCGGAGCTGACCGAGCGGGGTGGAGGATTCGCCGTCGCGGGGGTCAGGGGAGACGTCGCAATCGACATCGAGCTTCTCGCCGGCGATGCCACAGCCGCGGTCGCGGTGGGAGAGGAAGCCTGCCGCCTGTTCGACGAACAGAACCAGCCGTCGTCCCTCTCGACCGTGGCCGGACGGCTCGCACAGGCGTATGTCGAACTCGGGAGCCTGGACAAGGCCGACGCTTGGGCCGGCCGGTCGGCGGAGCTCGGCGCCAGCGACGACACGATCACGCAGATGCTGTGGCGGCAGGCGCGTGCGAGGGTGCTCGCGCGCCGCGGCCGGCATGCCGAGGCCGAGCGTCTCGCGCGCGAAGCCGTTGCGATCGGCGGCCAGACCGAGATGCTCGACGACACGGCCGACGCTCACGCAGACCTCGGCGAGGTGCTTGCGCTCGCCGGCCGGCCGGAAGAGGCGACTGGTGCGCTCGAGGAGGGGTTGACCCGCTACGAGCGCAAGGAGAACCTCGTCATGGCCGAGCGGGTCCGCGCGCGTCTCGCGGAGCTGCGGCAGCTCGATCGGGCCCCACGTTAGTAGCCGGTCACTTGTTGCGTGGCCGAACAAAGAAGCGGCGTCTCGAATGAAGCTCGTCTTGGGGCTCTTCTACGTCGGCGAGACGCTGCCGGCGAGCGCAGTCACGAGCGCGTCCGCGTGTTCGTCCGCAAAGACGAGCGGTGGGCGGATCTTCAGGACGTTGTCGTCGCGGCCGGTACGGCCGATCAGGATTCCCTTCTCGCGCAGCTCGTTCACGACGCGCTCGGCCTGTTCACTGGAGGCGAGCTCAACGCCCGCGAGCAGGCCGCGGCCTCGGACTTCCGCGTCGAGCTGCGCGAGCTCATTGGCCAGGCGCGAGCCCACGCGCGCGGCCTGCTCGACCAGGCGCTCGTCCTCGATCACGTCGAGCACGGCCAGCGCCGCCTGGGCTGCCACGGGGTTGCCTCCGAAGGTGCTGAAGACACGCGCCGTCGCGGCGAGGGCTTCGGCGATCTCTCGGCGTGTGATCACGGCGGCGACCGGATAGCCGTTTCCCATCGGCTTGCCGAGTGTGACGAGGTCGGGCGTGATCCCGTAGTGCTCGAAGGACCAGAGGTGGTCGCCGGTGCGGCCGTGGCCGGCCTGCACCTCGTCGGCGACGAAGAGGCCTCCGGCCGCGTGGGTTCTGTCGACGATCGAGGCCACTTCCTCGGGCGGCGGAAAGCGGATGCCGTCGCTCGTGAAGGCGCCGTCCAGGAACGTCGCCGCCAGCGGCACCAGCAGCCGCTCGAGCGCGGCTTGCAGGCTCGTGCCGCCGGTGCCCGGCGGGGCGATCGTCTCCACATTCACCGGTCGGTAGCCGGCCGGCCATTCCTCGGGCGAGAGGTCGGCGATCGCGGTCGTGACGCCGTGGTAGGCGTGCTCGGTCACGATCGCGGCCTGGCCTCCGGTGGCAGCGCGGGCGAACCGCCACGCCAGCTCGTTCGCCTCGCTGCCGGAGTTGACGAGCATCACCGTGTCGAGGCCCGAGCCCTCGGGCATTGTCGCGACCAACCGCTCGCCGAGCTCGATCAGCGGCTCGTAGAGGTAACGCGCATGCGTGTTCACGAGGCGCGTCTGGCGGACGACCGCCTCGGTCACGCGCGGGTGGCAATGGCCGACGACGGGAACGTTGTTGTAGGCGTCGAGCAGCCGTCGCCCGTCGGCGGTGTAGAGCCAGACGCCCTCGGCGCGGACGACGTGCACCGGGTCGTCGTAGGTGAGCTCGGTCAGCGCAGGACCGAGCACCGCGTTGCGGCGGCGGGCGAGCTGGGGCGCCGGCGCCAGCGGCCGCGGCGCGCCGAGCTCTCGCGCGACCTGGTCGTAGCCGAGCGCGTCGAACTGCTCGAGCAGCGCCCACGAGTCGTCGTCCCAGTTCTGGATGTACTCCGCGTTTTCCGGGTAGCGCTCGACGCGCCAGGCGCTGATCGTGACGATCGCGGCCAAGCGCGCCGCCACCAGGTCGCCGAGCAGCTCGAGCTCCGGCGGCTCGAGCGGGAGCCGCGACTGGTAGCCATCGGTCGCGATCCGCCCGGCGCGGAAGACGTCCTCGGCGGGGCGGCCGCGTAGCAGCGAGGCGAGCCCGATCGCGAAGTCCGCCGCCTGCGCGGTGAAATTGATGTCGCCGAAGTCGGCGATCCCGGAGATCCGGCCCTCGCCGTCGAGGAGCACGTTGTCGAGGTTCAGGTCGCCGTGGCAGACCTGGGCGCGCAGCAGTGGCCAGCGTGGGGCGACGCGCTCGTCGAAGCGGTCGAGGACGTTCTCGACGAGTCGGCGCCGCGAGGCGTCCGGGATCGTCTCGACGTGCTGGCGGAGGTCGGCCGCGTTCCGCACGTCCCAGAGCAGCTTTCGTCCTGCCGCCGCGTGGAAATAGCTGCAGAGGGCGAGGTTCAGGCGCGCGTGCGTCCGTCCGTAGGCGAAGAGCGCGCGCTCGTCGAGCTCGGGCCCGCCGTGGCGGCCGTTGAGGCGCTCGAAGAGGCGAACGAAGTGCGGGCCGTCGGGCCCGTCCCAGGTCGGCCAGTACTCGTCACTCAGGCTCAGCCGCGGCGCCGCGACCGGCAGCTCGGGATCGATGCGCTTGATGTGCAGAATGCCCTCGATCTCGAGTTCGAGCACGGCCGCTTCCTCGCCGAGGTTGGAGATCTTGAGCACGCCGCCCGCGGCGCCGTCGTCGATCAGGAAGGTCTGGTCGCGCTCGCTGCCGAGGTCGGTCGCGCCGCCTTCGAGCCCGAACAGCGCGGCGGCTATGACCGCCACCTCGTCGGCTGTGAACCGCGGCGGCGGGGCCTCGAGGACACCTTCGCTCATGCGGCGAGCCTAAAGATTCACACTCGGCACAGAGCCGTCACACACGCGTCAAAGCGGTTGTGGTTCTGTGAAGAGGATGACTTCGCGACTGACAACCGAGATAGCGGCCGAGCTGGCGGAGCAACTCGACCTCGACGTGCACGACGTCCCGATCTGTCTCGCCTGCCTGAGCTTCGTCTTGATCGCGATCCGTTCCGGCGAGGAGCGCAAGATCCGCCGCGAGGTGAACCGGATGACGCCCGACCTCTGGGCGGAAGGGCTCGAGCAGCCGCTCCGGCTCGCGCTCGAGCGAGCGGTCGAGCGCGGGGTGCCGCTCGCACCCGAGGCGCTTGCCGACCTCGACGAGCGCCGCGGGCGGAGCACGGTCGCGAGGGCGGTCGTTCTTCGACTGGGGCGGCAGCTCGACGATCACGCCCGCGGCGACTTCCTGAAGATGGGCTTCGAGCCGTGGCCACCGAGGGGTGGTGCCATGCTTGCATAGTGCTAGCATAGATGGCGTGGGCACCCTTTACGTCCGGGATGTTCCCGAGCAGACCCTCCGATTGCTGCGCGCACGGGCACGGTCGAACGGCCGCTCCGTCAACTCCGAGGTGCTGGAGATCCTCGACGAGGTGACGGGCCGCGAGGATGCGGAGCTGATCGCCCAGCGGCTCGAAGCGCTCGCGGCGCGAATCGGACTGCCGGCGGACGCGCCACGTGTCGAAGATCTGATCCGTGAGGACCGCGAAAGTCACTAGAGCCGTCTTCGACGCCAGCGTCCTGGTTCGTGCGGCAATCGAGAGGCATCCAAGAGCGCTCGATTGGATTCGACGGCTCGATCGGGGGGTTGACGGCGTCGCGCCGGACCTCATCTGGCCCGAGGTTGCCAATGCGCTCCGGGGTCAGCTTCTCGCACACGCGCTGCGGCGCAGCGATGCGAGCCAGGCACTGCAGCTCCTACTGAAGCTGCCGCTGACGCTGCACCCGACGGAACCGCTTGTCGCGGTTGCCCTGGAGACAGCGCTGAGGTTGAAGTTGACCGTGTATGACGCCTTGTACGTCGTCGTCGCAGACGTCGTCGACGCGACACTGGTCACCGCCGACAGGCGGCTCGCCGACGCGGCTCCCAGGGCGGAGCTGATTCCCTAGTCCCGTTTTGTAGGCTCGCCCTGTGAAGGTAAACAGGCTCGAGCTGGAGACGGTCCGCGAGCTCGTAGAGGTCTCGGGCAAGCGCGTGGTCGAGATGGGGTGCGGCGATGGCCGCTTCACATACCTCTACGCGGACGACTCGGCGTACGTGCTCGGGATCGACCCGCAGCGCGGACGGATCGACGAGGCGCGCCGCGCGCGGCCGGCGGCGCTGGCGGAGCACGTCCGGTTCCGGGTGGCGGAGACGATTAGCCCGCCCCGACGGCCCTTCGACCTCGCGCTCTTCTCCTGGTCGTTGTGATGAATTGAGCCGAAGGACGTCGTGAACGTCCTCCGCGATACGCATCGAGCCCTCGTTCCCGGCGGCTTGCTGCTCGACTTCCACCCGATCTCGCCCCCGTGGCCGCGCGTCGTCGCGCGCAGCGGCGAGCTCGGCGAGCTTCGCTACCAGCAGTTCCTGGACGACCTGCGCGCGACTGAGGGCGGGATGGCCGAGACTGTGCGCCTCGGTCTGTTCGAACCCGTGGCCTCGCGGACGCACGAGATCGCCGAGCACTATGACGACCCGGACGACCTGCTCGAGACCTGGTCGAACGACGAAGAGGAGTGGATGTCGGTAGAGCTCGAGCGGCGGCTACGGTCGACCGCGGGGCCGGTCGACGTGGTCGAGCGGTTGGTGTTCCGCCTCTACCGAAGGCTCGACGTTAGCTAGTCAGCGTCGTAAAGATCGACCCCGTGCGGCTCCTGGATCATGTTGCCGCCGTCGACGACGACCGATTGCCCGGTGACATAGCTCGCCGACTCGGACGCAAGGTAGGCGATCAGGCCGGCCACCTCGTCCGGCGTTCCCGGGCGGCCGATCGGGGTGTGGTGTCCGGCGGTCAGCTCGTCGGGCGTCGACGAATGGGTCGCAATCCAGCCCGGCGCGACGGAGTTCGCGGTGATACCGAAGCGGCCGTACTCGAGCGCGATCGTCCGCATCATCCCATCCATCCCGCCCTTCGCCATCGCGTAGGCCGTCGAGCCCGGCGCGGTCACGTAGGGACCGGTCACCGACGAGACCATCACGATCCGGCCGTAGCGTCGCTCGACCATCGACGGCAGCGCCGCCTGGGTCGTGTGGAAGGCGGTCTTCAGCGTGATCTCGAGCTCTCGTTGCAGGTCCTCGGGCTCGAGCTCGCCGAAAGCGGCGCCGACCGCCGGGGTTCCGGTTTGAACCATGCCGGCGGCGTTGACGAGGATCTCGACCGGCCCGAGGGCCTCCTGCGCCGCGGCAACGAGCCCGAAAGCCTGGCCGCGATCGGTGAGGTCCGCGACCTGCGAGAACGCGCGGGCGCCGTCGCTGCGCAGCTCCGTCTCGCGGGCCTCGATCCGTTCACCGGTCGTCGAGGTGATCGTGACGCTCGCCCCGAGGCGCGCGAGCAGCCGGGCCGCCGCGAACCCGATCCCCTTGGCGCTGCCGCAGCCTGTGACGAGCGCCGTCCGGCCGGTGAAGTCGAAGGGATTGTCTGCCACTACACGACAGCCGCGATCGCGTCGACGATCACCGGGACGTTCAATGGGTCGAGTCGAGTGTCGATCCTGCCCATCGTGGTGAGCCTAATCGGCTCAACGCCGCCGAGCACAGTCGGGGAGGCGGACGGTTTCGCGCTCCAGGTCGGTTAGGCTCGAACGATGGCTGAGGTGCGGCGAAGGACAGTCGACGCGTTTGCGGACAGCCGCGCACTGTCTTTTCGGTCGAAAAGCGCTCGTGGGCCTGCAGGCATCCGCGGGCTCGGGACTCGTCGGCGTCGAACTGATCGGCGATCGCGTCATCCTGAGCGGACGCGCGGTGACGATTGCGGACGGTCCTCTGAGAATCCCTGAGGACGCGCGGTGACGATCATGGACGGCGCCCTCAGAGCAACCGAGAACCCCTAGGTCGTACTGCCGTCATCGGGACAAGACGACGCGAGCGGCCCGCTTCGCCAAACGCCCGACTCGCTTGGCCACGCGACCTCCTCGCTTGGCTAACCGACCGGCGAAGGTGACGGGCCCCACCTCTCCGCGGAGCTTACGCGGCGCGCCGGCTTTTCGTTCCTACTACCGCGTCGCGTCCTGAACCCGCTTCCACTCGGCCGAGCCACCACCCTTGTGGTGAAGGCCGAAGTAGCGGGCAGGGAACCACCACTTGACCGCGCGTCCCAGCGCCGTCCTCCTGCACCAGCAGTCGGGGTCACAGCCGCATTTTCGGTTTCGCGGGTTGTGAACTCGCTGGATGAGGCCTCGCTCCACGCTTGGACCGTAGCGCGCGAGCCCACGGCACGCGCGGCGCTCTCTCAGCGCCCGACGCGGTTTCGGCGACTGAACACATTCTCGCGGGCGGCCTGCACGCCGACCGCGAGGGCTCCGGTCAGGACGGCAGCCTCGCCGAGGGTCGAGACCTCGAGCCGGGGCGGGAACGGAAGCCATTCGGCGAGCTGGCCACCAACCGGGTCGAGTAGGAGGTCGCCGTTGGCACCGATGCCGCCTCCGAGGACGACCAGCTCGACATCCGCAACGGCGGCGAAGGGCGCGATGTGCAGGGCGATCCGGCGTGCGACCTCGCCGACGACGGCGCGCGCGCCCTCGTCGCCTTCGCGTGCGGCGCCGAAGATCGTCCGCGGGTCCTCGGAGCGGCCGACGAGCTCCGTCGCCAGCTCGGAGACCTTCGGCGCTGCCGGATCGACGCCGTCGAACGCGATCAAGGCGAAGTCGATCTCGCCCGCGGCGCCGTGGCGGCCGCGGTGTAGCTCGCCGCCGAGGACGACGCCCGCGCCCACGCCGGTTCCGATCGAGAGGAAGACGAAGTCGTCGACGCCGCGCGCGACCCCCCGCCACTGCTCGCCGAGGGCCGCAAGGTTGACGTCGTTCTCGAGCCGGACCGGCAGGCCAAGAGCGCTCTGCAGCTCGCTCGCGAATGCCCGTCCCTCGAGGCCGGCGACGTTCTCGGCCAGCCGCAACAGCCCGGTGCCCTGCTCGACGACCCCAGGCACGCCGACCACGACCCCGTCGACGCGGTTTCGGTCGAGCCCGGAGGTCTCGAGCAGCGACGAGCGCAGGCGCTCGATCGCTTCCACCGCTCCCTCAACCTCGGCGACGGTCAGCTCGACGTCCTGACGCGCGCGAACCTCGCCGGCAAGATCGCAGACCGCCCCCCGCACGAAGCGCGCGCCGAGGTCGAGCCCCAGCACCGCCGCGGCCTCGGCGACGGGCTCGAAGTAGACCGCGCCGTAGCCGGGGCCGTCGGGGCGGTCCGTCGCCTCGCGGACGAGATCGGCTTGAAGGAGGGACTCGAGCGCGAGCGAGACGGTCGGCTTCGAGATCCCCGACCTTCGGGCGATCTCGGCCCGGGAGATCGGCGAGCCCGCCCGGATCGTCTCGAGCACGGTGCGCTCATTGAGGTCGCGCAGGAGCGTCGGCGTAGCGCGGCTGCTTGTGGTCATCTCGTGAAGGACATTAACGCAATCCAGCCTGACTTCCCACGGCTTGACGGACGAGTGGGAACCTGAAAGAGTCATCTCGTCTAGGTTCCTAACCAGATGACCAGCAGCTCTTCTCTCCGATGAAGCTCGCCGTTATCGGCGGCGGCTCCACCTACACGCCGGAGCTCGTGGCGGGCCTCGCGCGCGAACGGGAGCGCCTCAACCTGAGTGAGCTCGTCCTGCATGACATCGACCCGGAGCGCCGCGAGGTCGTGGGCGGGCTGGCCGGGCGGATGCTTGCGGCGGCCGGCTACGACGGCGAGCTCGTGGTGACCGACGAGCTCGAGCGAGCCCTGGACGGGGCTTCGTTCGTCCTCATCCAGCTGCGGGTCGGCGGGCAGGCCGCGCGGCTGACGGACGAGACGATCCCGTTGGCGTGCGGCTGCATCGGTCAGGAAACGACCGGCGCCGGCGGCCTCGGCAAGGCGTTACGCACCCTGCCCGTCGTGCTCGAGATCGCCGAGCGGGCGAGTGAGCTCGCCGCCGACGACGCCTGGATCGTCGACTTCACCAACCCGGTCGGGATCGTGGTGCGTGGTCTGCTCGACGCCGGCCATCGCGCCGTCGGCCTCTGCAACGTCGCGATCGGGGTGCAGCGGTACGCGGCTCGGATGCTCGACGTCGAGCCGGAGCGGGTGCTGGTCGACCAGGTGGGCCTCAACCACCTGACCTGGGTGCGCGGTCTGCACGTCGACGGCGACGATGTCCTGCCGGATCTGCTCGCGGAGCGCGTGGAGGAGCTGGCCGAGAGCGTCGACCTACCGCCGTCGCTACTCGAGCGGCTCGGGGTGATTCCCTCGTACTACCTGCGTTACTTCTACTTGCACGACTGGGTGCTCGAGGAGCAGCGGAGCGCGAAGCCGAGGGCGGCCGAGGTGGCGGAGATCGAGCGCGAGCTGCTCGAGCTCTACCGCGACCCGGCGCTGACGACGAAGCCGGCTCTGCTCGAGCGGCGCGGCGGCGCCTACTACAGCGAGGCGGCCACGCAGCTCGTCGCCGCGCTCGCGACCGGAAGCGGCGACGTCCAGGTGGTCGACGTGCGGAACGCCGGGACCCTCGCGGGGCTCGCGGACGACGACGCGGTCGAGGTGCCGGCCCGGATCGGCGCCGACGGTCCCGCGCCGCTGCCGCAGCCGCCGCTCGCGCCCGAGCTCCTCGGCCTCGTCCAGCACGTCGCGGCCTACGAGCGGCTCGCGGCGAGGGCGGCGGTTACCGGCGAACGCGAGCTCGTCTACAAGGCGCTGCTCGCGCACCCGCTCGTCGGCCAGGCGCCGCAGGCCGAGCGCTTGACCGAGGAGCTTCTGGCTGCCGGACGCGAACATCTGCCGCAGTTCGAGTCGCAGGAGGCGGTCCGATGAGCCGTCCGCTCGTGCTTGCGATCGACGGCGGCAATTGGAAGACCGACCTTGCGCTGGTCCAAGCCGACGGCAGGGTGCTCGCACTCGTTCGAGGCCCTCAGAGCTCGCCTCACCACCTCGGCCTGGACGGTTCGCTGCTCGTGCTCGGCGATCTGCTGGCTCAGGCGCTGGACGAGGCAGGCCTGCCGAACGGCGACGGGCCGGCCGCGGAGGTCGGACAGCTGCTGCTTGCCGGCGTGGATTTCCCCGCCGAGGTGGAGGAGATGCAGGCCGCGGCCAGCGCCCGGCGGCTCGCGACCCGGATCTCCGTGGGCAACGACACGTTCGCCGTGCTACGTGCCGGGACCGAGCGCGGCTGGGGGGTCGGTGTCGTCTGCGGCGCGGGCATCAACTGCGTCGGCGTCGCTCCGGACGGCCGGCAGGCTCGCTTCCCCGCGCTCGGCTGGAGCACCGGCGATTGGGGCGGTGGCCACGATGTCGGGATCGCGGCGGTCGAGGCCGCGGCCCGCAGCGAAGACGGCCGCGGCGAGCGGACGACGCTGGAGCAGGCGGTGCCGGCGCACTTCGGCCAGGCGACGCCGTCCACGCTGGCCGAGGCGTTCCACAGCGGTCGGATCGTGGAGCGGCGGGTCGTCGAGCTGGCGCCCGTCGTCTTCGCCGAGGCCGGCCACGATGCAGTCGCTGCCGCGATCGTCGACCGCCTGGCCGACGAGGTCGTGACGATGGTCCGCGTCACGCTCGAACGGCTAGAGCTGAGCGGCGAGCCCGTCGAGGTCGCGCTCGGCGGCGGGCTGATGCAGTCGGGCGACCCGGGCCTGATCGGCGCGATCGAAGCCGGGATCAAGGAGATCGCGCCGGCGGCGACGCTGCACGTCACCAGCTCGCCGCCGATCGTCGGGGCCGCCCTGCTCGGCCTGGACGAGCTCGACGCCGGCCCGGAGGCGCAACAGAGGCTGCGGCGCGAGTTCGCAGAGGTATTCAGAGGGGTCGAAAAACCGGAAGGCGACGGTCGCAAGCGGCCGGGAAGGAGTCGAAGATGAAGCGTGTGCTGGTGCTCTTGCTGGCGGTGGCCCTGACGGCGGCCGCCTGCGGGGGCCACAAATCGAGCGCCGGGAAGAAGGGCGCCGTCACGATCTCGAACGAGCAGGGGACGACCTGGACCTGCGGGTTCAATCCGTTCAACTCGGACGTCAACTTCCTCTCGGCCGGGACCGTCTACGAGCAGCTCACGTTCGTGAACGGCCTCAAGAGCGGCCAGACGACGAACTGGCTCGCCTCGTCGTACAAGTGGAGCAACGCGAACAAGACGCTCAGCTTCACGATCCGCAAGGGCGTCAAGTGGACGGACGGCAAGCCGCTGACCGCGGCCGACGTCCTCTTCACGTTCAACCTGATCAAGAAGTTCCCGGCGCTCGACCTGAACGCCTCGTGGGCGGTGCTGAAGAGCGTCACTCAGAAGGGCGACCAGATCGTCGTCGAGTTCAAGACGGCGGCCGTTCCGTACTTCTACTACATCGCCGACCAGACCCCGATCGTGCCACAGCACATCTGGTCGAAGATCGCGAACCCGGTCACCTACAAGGATCCCCATCCGACCGGCTCGGGGCCGTTCAAGATGGCTTCGTGCTCGCCGCAGGTGATCAAGTACCAGAAGAACAGCGGCTACTGGCAGAAGGGCAAGCCGACGATCGAGACGGTCTACTACCCGGCCTTCACGTCGAACGACCCGGCGAACCAGCAGCTCGCGAGCGGCAAGGCCCAGTGGGGAAGCCAGTTCATCCCCAACATCAAGGCCTTCTACCTGAACAAGAGCAAGAACAACCACTACTGGTTCCCGCCGACGGTCAACGTCTCGGTCTTCATCAACCTGACCGACCCGATCCTCAAGGATGTCGCCGTCCGCAAGGCGATGGCCTATGCGATCGACCGGCAGAAGGTCGCCGAGGTCGGCGAGTACGGTTACGAGCCGGCGTCCAACCAGACCGGGATCGTGACGCCGACGTTCGCGAGCTGGCTCGACCCGACCCTCGCGAAGCAAGTGACCTACAACCCGCAGAAGGCGATCGCGATCCTGCAGGCGGCGGGCTACAAGAAGAAGGGCGACCTCTTCTACACGCCGGACGGCAAGCCGCTCTCGTTCACGATGATCAACATCGGCGGCTATTCCGACTGGGTCGCCTCGGCGCAGATCGTGCAGCAGAACCTGAAGGCGATCGGGATCAAGATTACGCCCGAGAACCTCTCCAGCACCACCTACGACGCGGACAACTACTCGGGCAAGTTCCAGCTCAGCTACAACGGCAACCTGAGCGGCGGGCCCGCTCCGTACTACGAGCTTCGCCAGCTGCTCTACTCGAAGAACTCGGCGCCGATCGGCAAGAACGCGTCGACGAACTGGGAGCGGTACATCAACCCGGCCGTCGACAAGCTGATCGACTCGTACGCTGCGACGGCGGATCCGGCCAAGCAGCACGAGATCGTGCGCCGGCTGCAGAAGGCGATGGTCACCGACATCCCCGTGATCCCGGTCACCGAGGGCGTCGACTGGTACCAGTACAACACCAAGGACATCACCGGCTGGGTCACGGAGCAGAACCCGTACGCCCAGCCGGCCGCATACGTCTATCCGGACTGGGCGGTCGTGCTCATGAACCTGAAGCCGAAGACGTGAGCTAGTGCCTCTCCAGGCACTACACGCCCGCTTCTGGCCCGCGATCACGCGGCGCCAGGAACCACCCTCGCCCTTGCCAAGGCAACCAGCCTTGGCTGCGGACGAGTGCGGCCCCTGGCTTGGTGCTCGCGACCCAGAAGCAAGGCAGCAATACCTGGAGAGGCACATGGGGCGCGATCGATGAGGTTCGTCCTCCGGCGACTCGGGTTCTTCGTGGTCACGCTGTGGGCGGCGGTCACGTTGAACTTCCTCATCCCGCGCCTCATGCCCGGGAACGCGGTGATCGCGATGATGTCTCGCTTCAAGGGGCACGTGAACCCGAACGCGATGCATGCGCTCGAGATCGCGTTCGGAGTCGACAACCACCAGAGCTTCGTCAGCGCCTACTTCACGTACCTGGGCAACATCGCGCGGGGCGATTTCGGGACGTCGCTGACTTTCTTCCCGGACTCCGTCAGCCACCAGGTCTTCCAGGCGCTGCCCTGGACGCTCGGGCTCGTCGGGGTGACGACGATCCTCGCGTTCGTGCTCGGCACGCTGATCGGGCTGGTCGGGGCCTGGCGGCGTGGCGGCGTGCTCGACGGGCTGCTGCCGCCGATCTTCGTGATCACCTCGGCCTTCCCGTACTTCTGGCTCGCGCTGCTCGCGATCTGGCTGTTCTCGATCAAGCTCGGCTGGTTCCCCGAGAGCGGCGGCTACGACACCGCGACGACGGTCGGGTGGACGTGGACCTTCGCCGTCGATGTCGTCCGCCACTCGATCCTGCCTGCGCTGACGATCCTCCTGACCGCGATCGGCGGCTGGATCCTGACGATGCGGAACAACACGATCACGGTCCTGACCGAGGACTACGTGCGGATGGCCCGCGCCAAGGGGCTGAAGCCCTGGCGGATCATGTGGACGTACGCCGGTCGGAACGCGATCCTGCCCAACTTGGTCGGCTTCGCGATGTCGCTCGGCTTCGTCGTCGGCGGCGCGATCCTCGTCGAGTTCGTCTTCAACTACCCGGGCGTCGGCTGGATGTTCCTCCAGTCGGTCGAGAACCAGGACTATGCCTTGATGCAGGGGCTGTTCCTGATGATCACGGTTGCGGTGCTGGTCGCGATCCTCGCCGCCGACGTGGCGACGGCCGCGCTCGACCCCCGGACGCGGGAGCGCTCGTGAGCCTGCCGGCGGTCGCCGAGCCACCCGAGCCGAGCGGCGCGACCGTCGGCTCCGGGCCGCCGCTCGCGGACCCCCGGCGCAGAATCGGCGCCGACCTCTGGCGGGCGATCGCGCACAACCGCAAG
>VAXH01000087.1:0-43358 GCA_005883955.1 Actinomycetota bacterium
CGTACATGATCACCGACGCCGAGCGCATGGAGGCGGTCCTCGAGGATCCCTACATTCTGGTCGCAAACCAGAAGATCGGGGCGGTCAAGGACCTGCTCCCGATTCTCGAGCAGGTGATCCAGGCCGGCAAGCCGCTGTTGATCGTGGCCGAGGACGTCGAGGGCGAGTCGCTCGCGACGATCGTGGTCAACAAGCTCCGCGGCACCTTCACCGCCGTCGCCGTCAAGGCACCGGGCTTCGGTGACCGCCGCAAGCGGATGCTCGAGGACATCGCGATCCTCAGCGGCGCCGAGGTGATCACCGAGGAGATGGGCCTCAAGCTCGAGAACACGAAGGTCTCGCAGCTGGGCCGCGCCCGCCGCGTGGTCGTCGACAAGGACACGACGACGATCATCGACGGCGCAGGCGACTCGGATGCGATCAAGGCTCGGATCAAGCAGCTGAAGGCCGAGATCGAGAACACCGACTCCGACTTCGACCGCGAGAAGCTCCAGGAGCGCCTGGCGAAGCTCGCGGGCGGTGTGGCCGTCGTCAAGGTCGGCGCCGCGACCGAGACGGAGATGAAGGAAAAGAAGCACCGCGTCGAGGACGCGCTGCAGGCCACGCGGGCGGCCCTCGAAGAGGGCATCGTCCCGGGTGGCGGCGTCGCGCTCGTCAACGCGGTCGAGGCGATCAAGCTCGACGGGATCAAGGACCCCGACCAGCGCACCGGCGCTGCGATCATCGTCCGGGCGCTCGAGGAGCCTATTCGCCAGCTGGCCCAGAACGCCGGCCTCGAGGGCTCCGTCGTCGTCGCTCAGGTTCGCGAGGCCGCGAAGGGCCACGGCCTGAACGTCGAGACCGGGCAGGTGGAGGATCTCTTCGCCGCCGGGATCATCGATCCGACCATGGTCACGCGTTCCGCGCTGCAGAACGCCGCGTCGATCGCCAAGAACATCCTCACCACCGAGGCAGTCGTCGCCGAGCCGCCGGAGAAGACCCCGGCCGGCGCCGGCGCCGGCATGCCGGACATGGGCGGGATGATGTAAGTCGCATGGGGGAAACCCGGTTTCCCCCATGAGCCCCCTCGTTGGGTGGCGCAGCAAAAGGGCCGGCTTAGCCGGCCCTTTTGCCTATCAACGCGGCCGGCAAAGCCGGCCGCTCTTGTGCAGGAAGAAAAGAACCCAGAAACGGCGAAACGCCCGAAAGGGCGTCTCGCGCGAGGGGGATGGGGAGGTGGGTCGCATGTTCTATCGGCCCTCGCAGGTTCCTTCCTCTCACTCAAAAGGGGGAATAGCCAGAAAGAGCCCGGCTTTGCCGGGCTCGTTGCCAAGCAGGAGGGCCGGCTGTGCCGGCCCTCCTGCTGTGCATCTCAACGAGGGGGATCATGGGGGAAACCGGGTTTCCCCCATGACACCATCGCTAGGGCGCGAGATCGCCGTAGATGTTCTGGTCGATTCCTCCGTCGTGCGGGCAGAGGTCTCCGCTCCAGAACTTGACGGGTCCCTTCTTCGTCTGGATCGTGTTGAGCGTCCGGCATTGGTGGACGTCGGCCGTAGTCGCGTCGGCGTCCTCCGTCGCTTCCCTCGGATCCGTGCCCTGGACCGTGTTCCGCCAGTCTGTCCACGTGGTGTACGCAAAGCTCCCGAGTGACGTCACCCACAGGTAGTCGCCCGCGAATGGCACCGCTCGGTTGTCGAACTGCTCGTAGTTCGGGTTCGTCGAGACGTCGGTGACCCGCGACTTGCCGGTCCAGGTCGCGCCGGCATCGGTCGACGTCGCGCCGTAGACGTCGAGCGACGCCACCGTCCTCCGGTCGGCGCAGTTCCCGATCGGCCGGGTGACGCTGTAGCACGAGTCGTTCCGGCTGTCCCACCAGATCGCGTGCAGGACGCCGCCGTCCGCCGAGACGTCCGGGAACACCTGGTCCCCTGTTGCCTGGCTGTCGATCACGGCCGGGGCCGTGTGCTCCCCGGTCGCACCGTCGTAGCGGATGAAGAACGTGCCCGCCTGGCCGGCCACTCCACGGCCGTCCGTGCCGTACGTCGTGCCGGTCGGGACTTCCGTGCCAGGCTTCGTCGCGTCGTAGACCATGTAGATCCACTCGTGCGCGGCGTCGAGCTGGTCGGCCGTCGATCGCACCTGCGTGTCGCGGCGGAAGAACGTGTAGCCCGAGGTGCACGCATCTGCGAAGTCGCCGCAGTCGCGGGCCCGATCGGATTGCGCGTCCGTCCCTTCCGTGAAGTTCGGGTCGTCGCTGATCGCCTGGGTCGGAACCGGCTGCGGCGACGACTGATCCTGCGCGTCGTTCGGGATGAACGTCGTCACCTGTTGCGGCGGTGAGAACGTCCTGCCGCAGTCGGTCGACTTGACGATGTAGATCGCGTCGGTCGACGGGCCGACAGCCGAGAACGAGCGGAACGTGACGTAGACGTGCCCGTTGTGCGTCACCGAGATGTCGGGAAACTGCAGGCTCTTGAGCGACGACTCGAGCCTCATCGGCTGGCTGAACGTGACGCCGTGGTCGGTCGAGCGGACGAAGTAGATCTCGTTCGCCCCACTGCCGTTGAAGCGTGACCACGAGAAGTAGACATTGCCGTCGCACGGCCCGCCGGTGCGATCTGCCTCGATCGACGTCTTGTCGTTGAACTTCCCGAGCAGGTTCGGCGCCGACGAGCCGGACGCGACAACGGTCGTGCCGTAGTACTCGAGCCCGTCCTTCGTCGTGTCGGCCGCGTCCGGGCCGCCAGGGTTCCGGAAGCGCGCGACCCAGACGTCGCCCTGTGTCTTCGTGATGCTCGGAATGTTGTTCGAGCTCTCCGAGCCGAAGAATGCGCGGCCGTGCGCGTCCCAGGCGATCACGGGGTCGCCGGCCGTCGCCGTTCGTGCTTGCGAGAGCGCCCTATACGGTGACGCGTCGTCCGGGTAGCCCGGGACGAGCGAGCTCGTCCAGTTGTGCCCCGCGTCGAGCGAGCGGTAATAACCCAGCCAGATCGGCCCGATCGCTCCGGCGGCGATGCCACGGTTGTAGACAGGGCAGTAGTCGTTCGAGCTGCCGAGCAACAAGCTTGTGTTGCGCGGGTCGACGGCGACTGCTGGCTCGTTCTGGCGCCCGTGCGAGATCGTGCACTCATTGAGGGTCGCGTCGGTATACGGGTTCCCCGTTGCAAGGGTGTAGGCGCTGATGTAGCCGGCGCCACAACCTGCCGTGGGATGGCAGTCGTTCGTCAGCCGAGCGTCTGCTCCAGGTGTCGATGCGCCCGCCCCGCCGACCGCGAAGAACACCGCGAGGCAAATGAGAGCGCAGACAATGAAGGCTTTCTTCACAACTCTCCCCTCCTATCTAAGTTGTCGCAGAGACCCCTCTCTGGATATTCGCGCAGAGCCTACAAGACGATTCGATATCACGCGGGGTGCCGCAGCGTCCGCCTCCGTCGCCCCAACCAATTCTTCAGCTGCGCGCCCTCGGGTTCTGGGCTCACTTAAAAGGCGTAACGTTCTTCCTGCCAATAATCGGCGTCGTTGTGGTAGCCGTAGCGCTCCCAGAAGCCCGGCTGGTCAAGGTGGAGGAGCTCCAGGCCGCGCAGCCACTTGGCGCTCTTCCAGAAGTACCGGCTCGGGACGACGAGGCGTAGCGGCCAACCGTGCTCGGGTTCGAGGGGCTCGCCGTCGGCTTCGTAAGCGATCATCGCCTGCTCGTGCTCGAGCGCCTCGAGCGGCACGTTCGAGGTGAAGCCCTGCTCGGCGTGGGCGACCACGAAGCGGGCGCTCGGCTTCGGCTTGACCAGCTCGGCGAGATCACGCCACTGGATGCCGCGGAAGCTCGTATCGAAGCGGCTCCAGCGGGTGACGCAGTGGATGTCGATGATGATCTCGGTCGACGGCAGCTCGTGCAGCTGCTCCCATGTCAGCGTGATTGGATTCTCGACTTCGCCGAAGACCTTGAAGTCCCAACTCGCGAGGTCGGTGTCGGGCACCCCACCCGCGTGCAGCACCGGCCATTTCTCGGTCAGGTACTGGCCCGGGGGAAGCCGCGCGGGGTCGTAGCCGGCGTCGGCGACCTTCTTTTCTGCCTTGGAGCGGAACACGATTCCTGGACTTATACGCAACGGCGCTCGTCAGCCAGCGAGGATCTACGCTGTGAGCCTGTGGCGAAGCTGATCTACTCGGCGCTCGCGTCGGTCGACGGATACGTTGCGGATGAACACGGCAACTTCGACTGGGCGGCGCCGGACGAGGAGGTGCACAGCTTCCTCAACGACCTCGAGCGGCCGGTCGGCACCTACCTCTACGGGCGCCGGATGTACGAGGTGATGGCCTACTGGGAGACGGCAGACACCGCCGCCGATCAACCACCGGTGATTCGGGACTTCGCGGAGATCTGGCAGGCGGCGGACAAGATCGTGTTCTCCAGGACGCTGGAGCAGGCGTCCAGCTCCCGGACGCGGATCGAGCGGGATTTCGACCCCGAGGCGGTCCGGCAGCTGAAAGCGTCAGCGGAACGTGACCTCACGGTGGGCGGTCCCGAACTCGCCGCCCAGGCAATCGAGGCGGGGCTGGTTGACGAATTCCAGTTGTTCTTCACGCCCGTCGTGGTGGGAGGCGGCAAACAGGCGCTGCCCGACGGTGTTCGCTTACGGCTCGAGCTGCTGGACGAACGCCGTTTCGGCAACGGCGTGGTTTACCTCCGCTACCGCATCGGCAGCTAGAAGACGGCTCAGCCGGCGGTGCCTCGGTACTTACACTGGTCCGAGGTGGTTGCCCAGACTTCTCAGCCCCCTGTAGCGCTTCGCCCGCGCGCGTTCGTGCGCGTCTCAGGTCCGGATGCGGAGGACTACCTGCAGCGGATGGTCTCGAACGACGTCGAGGCACTCGAGGTCGGCGACGCCTGCGACGCGCTCCTGCTGACGCCGAAAGCGCGCGTGATCGCGACGCTGCGGATCTGGCGCCGCGGCGAGGACGACTTCCTGCTGCTGACCGAGCCTGAGCTGGAAGACGGGGTTCTCGCCGAGTTGGGGAAGATGCGTTTCGCGGCGAAGTGTGAGATCGAGCCCGAGCAGCACACCTCGGCAATCGTCTTCGGCGGCGACGAGGGACTCCCGACCGACGAGTACGGACGGCCGGCGCGGGAGGTGCTCGACGCGGGTCTCGAGCCCACGCTCGCCGAGGCAGAGCTCGAGCGCCTGCGAATCGAAGCCGGGACTCCCCGCTACGGGCACGAGCTCGACGACCGCGTGCTCCCCGCAGAGGCCGGGCTCGACAAGACGCACATCAGCTTCACGAAGGGCTGCTACCCAGGGCAGGAGCCGATCGCGCGCCTCCACTACCGCGGCCACGTCAACCGGCGGCTGGGGGTCCTGGAGGCCGAGTCAGCGGCACCAGGCGACGAGCTCACTCACGAAGGCAAGGTGGTCGGTCGCGTTACGAGCGCCGTGCCCGGCCGAGCGCTTGCCTACGTGAGAGCGGAAGTCCCGGCGGGAGCTGAGCTGTCGCTTCCGTCCGGCGATAGCGCGCGTCTGCTCGAGAGTAAGTAACAGTCTGTTACTTGCGCTTCCGGGGCGCGAAGAGCGCTGTGGAAAGCGGACTTTGACCAGTGGCCACCCTTGTTCGGGACCTGTCAAACCTCGTAACAGTCTGTCACTAGGCGTCCGAACTGCGACGTCGCTCCGCAGGGTCGCACGGCTACACTGGCCCCGCGCGCCCGTAGCTCAGGGGATAGAGCGCTGCCCTGCGGAGGCAGAGGTCGCATGTTCGAATCATGCCGGGCGCACTCCCCGCCGAGCTAAATGAAGGCGGCTTCGATCGCCGTCGCGACGTGCTCCGGGGCTTCGAGCTGTGGGTAATGGCCGACGTCGTCCAGCGCGACGACGCCAAGGTCCGGAATCCGCTGCCGTGCTTGCTCGGCGATCCGGGCGCCGGACCGTGGATCGGCCATGCCCCAGACGAGCCGGCGTGGGAGCGCGGCTCGCTCCAGGGCGCCTTCCCACCGTGGGGCATTCGCCCGGCGCTCGGCCAGATAGCGGAGGAGCTTCGGCGTCACGGCAACGCCGTCCCGCCCCCGGACGAGTTGCCAGTGCTGTTGGAGCTCAGCGGTCGTCGGTTGATGGCCGCTCGAGAAGACCGATGAGAGGCTGCGGCTGAACGTCCGCTCGGTGACGAGGCGTGCAAGCAGGCGACCGGCGAGCGGCGCCGCGAGCACGCGCTGGATGAGCAGCGGTCGCGCCAGCTCTGCATAGAGCCCCGCGTTCAGCAGGACGATGCCTTTCACCAGCGCCTCCAGCTTCCGCTCCTCGATTCGCGCGAGCAGTTCCTGCACGACGGTGGCGCCGTAGTCGTGGCCGACGAGACCCGTCTCGTTGATACCGAGGCGCCGCCAGATCTCCTCGGTCAGGTCGGCCTGCTCGGCGATCGAGTACTCGTGACGGCGGGGCTTGTCCGAATTTCCGAAGCCGAGGAAATCGAAGGCGAGCACTCGAAAGCTCGGCTCCAGGCGCCGGGCAACCCGAGCCCAGTCCCAGGAGCTGGTCGGGAACCCGTGCAGCAGCGTCAGCCACGGGCCCGAGCCGGAGGCTCGCACGAAGATGTCCCAGGCACCAGACGGAAGCTGGATCTCCACCCGCTCGCCCGATGCGAGCCAGCCTTCGGCGTCCATTAGTCGTATTGAACCGCCACTCGGGAAGTGCGAGTCTTGCCGCGATGGCGGTCGCGACCGTCAACGACATCCATTCCGAGCTCAACGAGACTGTCGTCGAGGAAGTTGTCGCCCTCGACTCGCTCGACTCGATCCAAGCGGCAGTCAGGTCCGCCGCCGAGGCTGGAACGGCGCTTGCAATCGCGGGCGGCCGTCACGCGATGGGAGGCCAGCAGTTCTGCGCCGGCGGGCGCTTACTGGACACTCGCGGTCTCGACCAGGTGCTCGACTTCGACCGTGAGCGTGGAACTATCGAGGTCGAGGCCGGGCTCCAGTGGCCGGGGCTGATCGAATGGCTGACGACCGAGCAGCAGGCCGGCCGGCAGCAGTGGGGGATTGCACAGAAGCAAACGGGTGCAGACAGGCTTTCGCTCGGCGGAGCGGTCTCGGCGAATGTCCACGGCCGTGGGCTGACGCTCCCGCCGATCGTGGCCGACGTCGAGTCGCTCGTGCTCGTCGACGCAGCCGGCGAGTCGATCACCTGCAGCCGTACGGAGAACCCCGAGCTCTTTCGCCTCGCCATCGGGGGCTACGGGCTCTTCGGCTGCGTTTACTCGGTGAAGCTGAGGCTCGTCCAGCGCCGCGTCCTGCAGCGGGTGGTCGAGATCGGTTCGCTCGACAAGCTGATAACGCTCTTCGACCGGCGCATTGCCGACGGGTTCCTCTACGGCGATTTCCAGTTCGCGATCGACCCAGCCAGCGACGACTTCCTGCGCCGGGGTGTTTTCTCGTGCTACCGGCCCGTCGATGGCGGCGAGGCGCCACCGGCCGGGCAGCGAGCGCTCTCCACGGACGACTGGCAGAACCTGATCTACCTCGCCCACACCGACAAGGCGCGCGCCTGGGAGCTGTACTCGACCCACTACGTCGCGACCTCGGGCCAGCTCTACTACTCGGACGCACACCAGTTCGCCGACTACTCCGACGCGTACCACCGGGCCCTTGACGTCCGGCTCGGGGCGACCGACGCCGCGACGGAGATAGCACGGCACGAACGTCGTCTACGGGACGATCAGGCTGGTGGAGCGAGACGAGGAGACCTTCCTCGCCTGGGCGACCGAGCGTTGGGCTTGCATCATCTTCAACATCTGCACGACGCACACTCCGGCCGGCATCGAGAGCTCAGCCGAGGCTTTCAGGCGGCTGATCAACCGCGGCATCGAGCGGGGCGGCAAGTACTACCTCACCTATCACCGGTGGGCGACGCGGGTGCAGGTCGAGGCCTGCTACCCGCAGTTCCCCGAGTTCCTACGGCTGAAGCGGCGATTCGATCCGGACGAGCGGTTTCAGAGCGAGTGGTATCGCCATTACCGCGCGATGTTCGCGGACGCGCTCGGCGAGACGGCTACGCCGGCCTGATCCGGAACGTCCAGCGCTTGAAGAGCACGAACGCAACCGGCGTGATGAGCAGCAACGAGATCGCCTGGCCTAGCCGCGGATCGATCCCTGTTCCCTCGACGAGCGCCGCGAGAATGCCCACGTTCAGTCCGCCGACGACGGCACCGGTCAGGAGATAGCGCAGGTAGGTCGCCCAGAAGCCCGCGTGGCCGAGCCGGAACGTGAAGTAGCGATTGCCGCCATACATGAGCGTGTTCGCGATGAAGTACGCGACGATCGAGGCCGGCAGATAGGTCATGCCCGCGCCGTAGAGGGCGGAGAAGATGCCGAGGTTGACGAGATAGCCGCCGGTTCCGACGAGCACGAACTTGGCAGGTTCGGCAACTCGCACGTGCTCTCAGTAGGAAGCGTGGAAGCTGCCGAGCACCCACAGGTACGAGGCCAACACCCAGTGGAAGACGATCGGGATCGTTCCGCCGAACCAGCGTTCATCCCGGTAACGCCACGTGCGGACGAGATAACGAACCAGCATCGAGACCGCGTAGGCGGACGCGAACCAGCGCAGGGCTTGGCCGAAGTTCGGCTTCGGGGCCGCCCAGAAGCCGGCGTTGCGCGAGAGATCGACGTCGATCCACACCATCAGGCCGAGGATCGTCAGCTGAACCGGAAGCAGGTAACGGTAGGGCGTCAGGTTCCACTCGTCGTCTGGCGGGAGCCACCCAGGCCGCCGCGTTCTGACCACGAGTTGCCCAGCAACGCGAACGAGAAAGAGGGCCGAGTAGAACCACAGGTAGCCCGCGGCCAGCTGCGGATCGATCGCTGAGCTCGAGCGGGCCTGTGTGAAGCCGACGATCCCGGCGACGGTCGCGGCAGCAGCTGTGATCAGCAGCGCTTTCGTGAGCGGAGGTGTTGCGCCGACTTCCTGCGCCCCGGCCATCGCTAGCCGCGCGCCGCGGCCAGGCCTCTGACGACGAACGCCTCGAACTTCCGCAGCCCGCCAAGGCGCCGGAGCGAGGCCATCGGGCGGGTGTGGTCGAGGGTCGCCGTGACGGTCAGCCGGACGTTCGGCAGCGAGTCAGCGAGCGCGCGGGCCTCGCCGGACGGGAAGTACGGGTCCTCCGGCGGAACCGCGAGCTCGACCGGCGCTCTGACCTGGCCTGCCGCAGCGAGTGGCGAGAGCTCTTCGATCGCGGAGCGAACCTCTGCCGGAAGGGCGCCGTAGAGCTCGTCGAACCGCGCCGGCTCCCGATTGGCGAACAGCTTGACCAAGGGCGCGGTTACTTCGGCAGAGCTGTCCTCGAGCCCGAGGGTCTCAAACGGGTCTTGGTCATCGTCTTCGATCGCGCCCAACCGGCTCAGGAGCGCTTCACGCTCGGGCGACTCGGATAGCGCCGCCGCGACCGAGCGGCCGACCGCGCGGCGAAGCAGGGTCGGCACCTCGTACTCTGCGAACTCGCCTTCGTGCTCATAACGGCTGGTCGTGGCGAGGCAGAGGATCTTGCGCAGATCGGCGAACGGTGCAATGGCCACCACGACCGAGATGCGGTCGGCGAGCTCCGGCCGCGCCCCTGCGAGGAGCGCGATGCTCGCGCCGGCGGACGCCCCGATCAGAGCCGTCCGGCCACGGACGTCGGGCCTCGCGACAGCTGCTTCGATCACCGTCGCGGCGGCATCGAGCGTTCGCCGCATGAGCTGGCCGTCGCCGAGCCCGGGTAGGTCGGGGACGAGCGTGACATAGCCCGAGCGTGCGAGGCCTTCGGCAAGCCGCTGAACGACGGGTTCTCGCCGCCGCAGGGGGTGGGCACCCGTCACGAACACCCACGCCGGGAAGGGCCCTTCGGCCGCCGGCCGCGTCACCGTGACCGGGACGCCCTCAAGCTCCAACTGCTCGACTCTCGGGTCGGCGGTCACGGCGCGCGCCGCGCCGGCGAGGCCGGGCAGATCCATCACGATTGGAATCAGCGCGGCGGCGCGAGTGCGGGCGGCAAGGCGTGCCTGGAAAGTCGGGCCAGTCTCACCGGATGCCGCCACGCTCGCTTGCATCCGCCGAAAGTACTACCGGGATCGTCCCGCGGCTAGGAGGGTTTGGCGGAATGCTGCTCGTCGCCGGGGTGCGATGCTCGTTTCCTGGGGAGGACGCAGGGAGCGTCCATATCCATAGATATGGGCGCGACTGAGGACGCTGCCAGGGGGCGAGCAGCGCACCGGCGGCACAGACTGTATTTCGCCAGACCCTCCTAATCCTGGAGAGGAGCGACCACGGCTGCGCCGAAAGCGGCGCCATGGCCGTTCCCGACGAGATCGACCTCGCACGCGATCGCGACCTTCAAGGCAGGCGAAAGGACGCCTGGGTTCGCCGGTCCCTGATGACGCTCGTCGCGTTGGTGCCGATTCTCGCGCTCTTCAACCTCTTCGGCCAGCATCCGACCACCTCGCAGGCGGCCGTTCCGGCGGCCACCCTGAGCGTCTACGCGCCGACAAAGCTCCGTGGCGGCCTACTCTGGGAGGGGCGGATTCACATCACCGCCCACCAGGAGATCAAGAATGCGATCCTCGTCCTCAGCTCGAGCTGGGCGGAGGGCATGTCGATCAACACGATCGAGCCGAGCCCGACGGGCGAGGCGAGCGACAACGGCAGGCTCGAGTTCACGCTCGGCCACATCCCGGCGCACAAGTCCTTCGTCCTCTACATGCAGTTCCAGGTCAACCCGACGAACGTCGGCCATCGCTCACGCTCGACGACGCTCTTCGACGGGAGCACGAAGCTGGCGGCGGTCCACCAGAAGGTGACGATCTTCCCATAGTGCTCAACGCTCGCGACCGAGAAGCTCGGCGGCATCGCTGGAGGGGGCCCTAGTGGACCTCGCGATCCGGGCAATCGTCCTCTACGCGTTCGTCTTCGTCCTCACGCGCGTCGTCGGGCGGCGCGAGCTCTCGTCGCTACAGCCGTTCGATTTGATCCTGCTGATCGTGCTGGGGGACTCGATCCAGCAGGGGCTGACCCAGGACGACTATTCCGTCACCGGTGCGCTGATCGTCGTCGGGATGATCGCCATCCTCCAGGTTGCGACGTCGTATCTGAGCTTCCGTGTTCCGCGCTTGCGTCCGGTACTGGACGGCCTGCCGATCGTCGTCGTCGAGGACGGCAAACCGATCCGGAAGAATCTGCATCGAGAGCGCATCTCCGTCGAGGAGCTGACCGAGGAGATGCGCCAGCAGCAGATCGCCTCGCTCGAAGAGGTTCAGTGGGCCGTGCTCGAGACGAGCGGCGCGATCAGCTTCCTCACGAAAAGCGACTCTTAGACTCTCCGTCTTGCCGCTCTATCTGACGGAAGCAAACGTCGGTTCGCTGCTGACGCCCGCCGACGCGCTCGAGGCCGTCGAAGGCTGCCTCCGGCGGCTCGCCGCGGGCGAGGTCGAGAACCGGCCGCGCGAACGGTTGCGCCTCGAGGACGGCGCCTTCGCCGTGATGGCGGCGGTCGACCGCGAGCTGCGGCTGGCCGGCGTCAAGACCTACGCATGGCTACCCGGCGGCACGCCGTTCGTCGTCGTCCTCTTCGACACCGGGCGGGCTGAGCTTGCCGGCGTGATCGAGGCGGACAAGCTAGGCCAGCTCCGCACGGGCGCCGCCAGCGGCGTAGCGGCGAAGTACCTCGCCCGCGAGGACGTTGCCACCCTCGGCGTGTTGGGCTGCGGCTGGCAGGCGCGTAGCCAGGTCGCCTGCATTCGTGAGGCCTTGCCTGGGATCGAGCGCGTCGTCGCCTACTGCCGGACGCCAGCGAGCCTCGCCAAGTTCTGCAGGGAGACAGGCGCCGAGCCCGGCGAGTCGCACCGTGACCCGGCCAGGTGCGACGTGGTTGTCACGGTCACGACATCGAGGGACCCCGTGCTGAGGGGCGAATGGCTGCAGCAGGGCGCGCTCGTCTGCGCAGTAGGCGCCAACGATCCGAGGGCGCGCGAGCTCGACAACGTCGTCCTCGAGCGTGCGGCGTTCGTCTGCTGTGACTCGCGCGAGCAGGCGCGGATCGAGTCGGGTGACCTGATCGAGCCGGTCGAGGTAGGCGTCCTCGACTGGCTCGAGGTGCACGAGCTGCAGGAGGTGGTCGCGGGCGAGCTCGAGGGCCGTCAGTCCGCCGACGACATCGTCCTTTTCAAGTCGAACGGGCTCGCCGCCTGGGACGTCGCCATCGGCGCGGTCGCGCTGGTGAAAGCTCGGAAGAAGAAGGTCGGGAAGAAGCTCTAGCCCAGCTCGTTCTGTGCCTCGCTTACCGTCGCCCGGCCGAGCGCCTCGATCACCTCGGGCCGTTCGAGCAACCGGGCAACCTCCCTCTCGGTGACGCGGTTACGGATGTAAGGATCGTCGAGGATCTCGGTGAGGCTCCGCCCGCGGTCGTGCTCGCGGATCAGGTAAGCGGCGATCCGCTCCTCCTTCGACGAGCCGGCGAACAGGAACGAGAACGGATTCCGGACGAAGCTGCGGAACCTGAGCACGGTTCGATTCTATGGGTCTCTCGCGCTAGGGTCCGCGGCGTGAAGCGCCGTGCGAGGCACCGCTTGCGGTGCCGTCTAAGAGGGGTGCGGGTTTTGCCCGCGCCGCCGAGAAACCCGAATTGAGAAGCCCCGCGAGATCTTGAAACGGCACGGAAGGCAATCGAGCGCGGTTTTCGCCCAGCGGGTGCTCGAAGGGGTCGACGATGCCGGCGTGGCGGAGCGCGTCGTGATCTGGATCGAGCGAAAGCCGGGCGCGGTGTGGGCAGTAGGCCGCGCGATCAATCCGCAGCACCGGCGCAGCGAGCAGGCGCACCCGGACGACTACGTCTTCGAGGGCTACGAGCTCGAGGACGCGCTCGAATGCGCGAACGCGGCGCTCGACGACGACGCTCGTGTTTCGGCGCAGGACGGGCGCTCGGCCGACGCGGAGCCTTTCGAGCGCGAGGAGCTGCTCAAGCCGCTCGAGCGCTGGTTCTTCGGCCGCGAGTAGACGCTACCCCGCCCGCGACTTCGGCCACTCGAGCGCCGCGTTCGGGATCGGGTCCCCGTGCGGATCGTGTGTCGGGAAGCCAAGCGCGCGGTCGATTCTCGCCTCCAGCTCCTCGGAGAGGACGTGCTCGAGCCGGTCGGCCTCGTCGTGCACATCGTCGACGTGCAGACCGAGAGTCTCGGCGAGGTAGAGCTCGAGCAGGCGGTGATGGCGAATCACCTCGACCGCGACGCGCTCGCCCGCGGGCGTGAGGCGGACGCCTTTGTAGGGCGCGTGGTCGACGAGCTCGAGCGCCGCCAGCTTCTTCACCATCTCGCTCGCCGACCCCGCGGCGATGCCCTGCTCGCGGGCGAGCGCCGTGACCGAGACACGCGTTTCGCCCTCCTGGAGCTTGTAGATCGCCTTCAGGTAATCCTGGATCGAGTCGGTGAGCGCCGGGCCGGCCACCGCGAGCAAGTCTAGGCCGTCGCGTGCGATGCCTGCATAAAAACGCAGCGCCGACCTGCGGGCGAGGCCGCTCGATCCGGTCCGGCAGAAGACTGCGAGACCGAGCTAGCTCTTCGGATGGGTCGACGCTGTAACCTCGCGCACGTGCTGATCCGGCTCGGACACAGTCCCGATCCCGACGACGCGTTCATGTTCTGGGCGCTCGCCGCGAATCAGATCGACACACGCGGGTTCGAGTTCGAGCATGTCTTGCGCGACATCCAGACGCTGAACGAATGGGCGGTCGACGGCAGGCTCGAGACGACCGCGATCTCGCTGCACGCGTACCCGTATGTCCAGGACCGATACACGGTGTTGCCGCACGGGGCGAGCATGGGTTCGGGCTACGGCCCCGTCGTGGTCGCTCGTGACGAGCTCACGCGGGAGCAGCTGCAGTCGCTCGAGATCGCCGTGCCCGGCCGGATGACCACCGCATTTCTCGTCCTGCGGCTCTACCTCGGCGACTTCCGTTTCCGCGAAGTGCCGTTCGACCAGATTCTCGACGAGGTCAAGTCGGGGCGCGCGAACGCCGGACTCCTGATCCACGAAGGTCAGCTCACCTATGAAGCGGAGGGCTTGCGAAAGGCCGTCGATCTCGGCGAGTGGTGGTTGCTCGAGACCGGGTTGCCGTTACCGCTCGGGATCAATGTCGCGAGGCGCGATCTCGGCCCAGATGTCCTGCACGAGCTTTCCGAGGTGCTACATGAGTCGATTCAGGCCGGCCTCGAGCACCGGTCGGAGGCGATGGAGTACGCGCTCGGCTTCGGGCGCGGGCTCGACACCGATCTCGCCGATCGCTTCGTCGGCATGTACGTGAACGAGTACACGTGCGACTACGGCGAGGAGGGCCGGCAGGCCGTGGCGGAGCTGCTGCGGCGCGGCGAGGAGCTGGGCGCTTTCCGATCTCCGGTCCACCTTGACTTCGTCGCATAGCTCCTTGGGGAACCTCCCACTCGCTCCCCGCTGGTGACGCCCGTTGTCGGCTGCGTGGACAGGCGCTCCGGGCCCGTGAGCTAGCCTCGGGCTCGTGAGCAAAGCTGTGATCCTGAGCGGCGTTCGCACGCCGGTGGGGCGCTACGGCGGCGTCCTGTCCGGCGAGCGGCCGGACGATCTCGCTTCGCTGGTGATCCGCGAGGCGGTCGATCGGGCCGGTGTCGACGCCGCCGAAATCGAAGACGTGTACTTCGGCTGCGCCAACCAGGCCGGCGAGGACAACCGGAACGTCGCTCGGATGGCTTCGCTGCTGGCGGGACTGCCGGAGTCGGTTCCGGGCGTGACCGTCAACCGGCTCTGCGCCTCGGGGCTCTCGGCGATCGTCTCCGCTTGTCATGCGGTTGCCGCAGGCGAAGGCGACATCTACGTCGCGGGCGGAGTCGAGTCGATGAGCCGCGCGCCGTTCGTCTTCGCCAAGCCCGAGCACGGATTTCCGCGTGGCGACCGAACCGTCTACGACACGACGCTCGGCTGGCGCTTCCCCAACCCGCGCTTGGAGAAGCTGTTTCCGCTCGAGTCGATGGGCGAGACCGGAGAGAACGTGGCTGAACGCTACGGGGTCTCGCGCGGGGAGCAGGATGCTTTTGGCCTGCAGTCGCAGCGACGGTGGGCCGCGGCGGAGGAGGCTGGGCGTTTCGCGGACGAGCTCGTTCCGGTCGGCGAGGCCGTGCGCGACGAGCATCCGCGGCCGGACACGGACGAGTCGAAGCTGGCCGCGCTGAAGCCTGCCTTTCGCAAGGACGGCACGGTCACGGCGGGCAACTCGGCGGGCATCAACGACGGTGCCGCGGCCGTGGTCGTCGCATCGGAGGAAAGGGCGCGGACGCTCGGCGTGCAGCCGCTCGGGTCGTTCGTGAGCTCGGCCGTTGCCGGTGTCGACCCGCGCGTGATGGGGATCGGGCCGATCCCGGCCGTGCGCAAAGCCCTGGCGCGCGGGGGCGTGGAGGTCTCTGAACTCGACCTCGTCGAGCTGAACGAGGCTTTCGCCTCGCAGAGCCTCGTGGTCATCCGTGAGCTGGGCCTGGATCCGAAGAAGGTGAATGTCAACGGAGGCGCGATCGCACTCGGCCACCCGCTAGGGATGAGCGGCGCGCGGCTCGTCGTGACGCTTCTGCACGAACTGCGGCGCCGCGGTGGGCGATATGGCCTGGCGACCTTGTGTGTGGGCGTCGGCCAGGGCCAGGCTGCGCTGTTCGAGCGCCCAGCTTCGTGACGCAATCGGCGCGTCCGCGGTACAGACACGCGCGCTTTGCCTCGCTAGCGTTTCGGTAGGGGTGCTCGTGCACCCCCGTGGGCGCGCGCGTGAACATTTACCGGGCCGCGAGCGAAGGGGGCGCGAGCGAAGCGCCGCTAGGGGGCAACCTCACGCGGCCGCCGAGCTCTACGAGAGCGGCGGCCTGATGTAGATCATGCCGTTGTGCTTGATCGGCACGAACGGGGCGCCGATGCTCATGATCGCGTCTTCGGCGAGTGCGAGCAGCTCGTCGCAAACCTCATCGGTGTTGCCGCAAGGCACGTTGATGCAGACCTCGTCGACGGGGTGCGCGTCGAGTCCGGCGTCGCGTAGCTCCTGCAGGAGCCGGTCGCGGTCAGGAATTCGCGCTGCTTCGACCTGGGTAGTCCCCTCGGAGGGAAAGGAGGAACAGGCATGCGCAAGTACACCCCTAGGCGGCTTGCCTGGGCATTCGCACTGCTCGCGGTCGCCCTAATCGCCCTACCGATGTCGGCGGGCGCCGCGGAGAGTCAGCCCTATGTCGTCCACCCGCTCGTTTCGGACGGTGCCGTTCCGGCAGCACATACCGACACGCAGCTGAAGAACGGATGGGGCCTGACAGCCCGACCGACCTCACCCTGGTGGGTCGCCGACAACGCCACCAACCTTTCGACGCTCTACGACAGTACGGGCGCCAAGCAAGCGCTCGTTGTCTCGGTCGACGGGGGCCCTACCGGCATGGTTGCGAACCTGACGACGTCGTTCGTCGTCGGGAGCGGTGCCACCGCCCGTCCCGCTCTCTTCCTCTGGGCAGCTGAGGACGGGACCATCCGTGGCTGGAACCCGGCGTCGTCGGCGACGACTGCCCTAGTTGCCGTTGACAACTCCGCGGCGCACGCGATCTACAAGGGCCTCGCGATCGCGACGGGGCCCGCCGGACCGGAGCTCTACGCCACGGACTTTCACAACGGGAAGGTCGATGTGTTCGGCGGAAACTGGGCCCCGATCAACACTCCCGGCGCCTTTGTCGACCCGAAGCTTCCGGCTCGCTACGCGCCCTTCGGAATCCAGACGATTGGGACGCGCATCTTCGTCACATATGCGAAGCAGGGCAGGGGAGCCGAAGACGAGCTCCATGCCGAGGGCCTCGGGATCGTCGACGTCTACGACACGGCGGGCACCTTGCTCGGGCGCGTGGCGATGCACCACCATCTGAACGCACCGTGGGGCCTGGCGCTCGCCCCTGCGAGCTTCGGCCCGTTCGCGGGTGACCTGCTCGTCGGCAACTTCGGCAGCGGCCGGATCAATGCGTACGAGGAGCAACCGAACGGCACGTTCGAGGGTCGCGGAGAGCTTCGCGACGACGACGGCAACGCGATCGTGATCGACGGTCTCTGGGCGCTCGAGTTCGGGAACGCCGGCGCGAACGGCTCACCCAACACGCTCTTCTTCACGGCTGGACCAAACGACGAGAACGACGGATTGTTCGGCTCGATCACGGCGGGCTAGCCCGATAAGTAACCGAGGCGCCTCCGGCCCCCGACCGCGGCTGGAGGCGCCTCGCTCATCCATGTGGAGTCGATATCGTCCGACGCGATGGCCGTCGCGACCGAGCGCGAGTACGGGCTCTTCATCAACGGCGAGAGTGCCGAGCCTGCCTCTGGCGAGACGCGTGAGCTGAGCGAGCCTGCGACCGGCGAGCCTCTCGCCCGCGTCGCCTCGGCTGGAGAGCAAGACGTCGGTCGCGCCGTAGCGGCCGCGCAGGCTGCGCTTGCCGGTGACTGGGGCAAGACCCCGCCGACCGAGCGCTCCCGCCTGCTGCACGCGCTGGCGGACGCGATCCAGGCAAATCGCAAAGAGCTGGCCGAGCTCGAGGCCCGCAATGTCGGTAAAGCCATCTCCTCTGTCAAGGCTGAGCTCGCGCAGGGCGTTGAGAACTTCCGCTTCTACGCCTCGGCGATCGCGTCGATCGCGGGCCGTTCGAACCCGATCGGCGGCTCGCTGCTGTTCTATTCGCTGAAGGAGCCGGTCGGAGTCGCGGGCCAGATTGTCCCCTGGAACTACCCGCTGATGATGACGACGTGGAAGCTGGCGCCGGCGCTCGCGGCCGGCTGCACCGTCGTCCTCAAACCGGACTCGGCAACCCCTCTGACCGCGCTGCGGATAGCCCAGCTCGCGGGCGAGGTCGGCTTCCCGCCGGGAACGATCAATGTCGTCCCGGGGCCTGGAATCACCGTCGGCGCGCACCTCGTCCGCCACCCTGGTGTCGACAAGATCGCCTTTACCGGCTCGACGGCGACAGGCGGCGAGATCATGCGGCTCGCGGCAGACAAGATCAAGCGGCTGACGCTGGAGCTGGGCGGCAAGAGTCCCAACGTGGTCTTCGCAGACGCGAACCTGGCGGATGCGATCCCGAGCTCGGTCTGGTCCATCTACTACTCGGCGGGCCAGAGCTGCGAGGCGCGCTCCCGCGTGCTCGTCGAGGCGCCGCTCTACGACGAGTTCGTCGACAGCTTCAGTGACGCGGCGAAGCGGCTGAAGGTCGGCGACCCGCTCGAGGCCGAGACGCAGGTGGGCTCGCTGATCTCTGCCGAGCACCGAGACAAGGTGCACGGCTTCGTCGAGCGGGGCCGCGAGGAAGGCGCCGAGGTCGTCGCCGGCGGCGAGCCGCTCGAGGGCAGGGGCGCCTTCTACCCGCCGACGGTGCTCGCGAACGTCGACAACCGGATGACCGTCGCCCAAGAGGAGATCTTCGGGCCGGTCGTCACGATCACGCCGTTCGAGGACGAGAAGGACGCGGCGCGGCTTGCCAACGACGTCAGGTACGGCCTGATGGCCACGGTCTGGACCGGTGATCCCGCACGCGGGCACCGGCTCGCCCGGCGGATCAAGGCCGGCACCGTCGGCATCAACACGCCGTACACCGCCTTCCCGGGGATCCCCTTCGGCGGCTACAAGCAGTCGGGCTTCGGCCGCGAGCTCGGCCTCGAGACACTCGAGCTCTACCTGGAGACAAAGAGCGTCCTCGTCTCGACGAGCCCGAAGCCGTTCAACCCCTTCGGGCTGTAGCCGCCTCGGCCCGCGGAGCTCCGCTCCGCCGGAATCGCGACTTCAACCTGCTCTGACTGAATGAGCGGCAATCATGTCCCGGTGCGGATCATGGAGCGCCTCGAAGAGCTGCACGCGATCGGCGGCGGCACGCGAGCCGGGTATTCGCCGGAAGAAGATGTCGCGCACGAGCTCGCGGCTGTCTGGATGCGTGAAGCGGGGCTCGAGCCCGCCGCGGACGAGGCCGGCAACCTGATCGGCCGGCGCGGCGCCGCGCGTGTCTGGACCGGCTCCCATCTCGACACGGTCCCGAACGGCGGCAAGTTCGACGGCGCTCTCGGTGTCGTCGCCGGCATCGAGGCAGCGGCGCGGCTGCCGGACGCCGAGCTCGCCGTGGTCGCTTTCCGCGCCGAGGAGACCGGGCCGATGGGCAGCCGCCGCCTGAAGCTGCTGCCGGCGGCCTTCATCGAAGTGCACATCGAGCAGGGACCGGTGCTGGAGCGCCTCGGAGAGCCGCTCGGCATCGTCACCGCGGTGAGCGGTCAGGCGCGGGGTGCGGTCACCTTCGAGGGTCGCGCGGCGCATGCCGGGACGACGCCGATGGAAGAGCGGACGGATGCGCTCGTCGAGGCGGCGAAGTTCATCCTCCACGTGCGCGAATGCGCGCGGGACGGCGCACTTGCGACTGTCGGGGCAATCGAGGTCGAGCCCGGGGCGACCAACGTCGTTCCCGAACGCGTCACGGTAGCTGTCGATGCGCGGGCACCGACCGCCGAGGGGCTCGCGGCGTTGATCGAGGCGATCGGCTTCGAGCCGACCTGGAGCTCGGACCCCGTCGCGATGGGCGGCCCGCCGCTGGAGGCCCTCCGCGCCGTGCTTCCTAGTGCGCCCGAGCTCGTCTCCGGCGGCGGCCACGACGCGATGATCCTCGCCGCCGTAGGCGTCCCCACGACGATGCTGTTCGTCCGCTCGTTGAACGGCGGCGCCAGCCACTGCCCGGAGGAACTCTCGGCTGCGGAGGACATCGCGTTCGCCGTGGATGCGCTGACTGAGACGCTGGCGCGGCTCTCCGCTTCGGCCGCGGCCGGGGTCTGACCCCCGACAGGGCCGTTTCGGACCGGCCCTAGCGCTCGTCGAAGCGAATCGACTGGGCGCCCTGCCAGAGCACGAGCGGCCCTAGCTCGCGCAGCTGCTCGGCGCCTTTGACGATCGTCGCGAAGTGGTTACCCGCCAGCACGCCGGCCTTGCTCGCGAACTGTGTCGGCCCGTAGGGGAAGAGAAGCTCCATCTCGCTGACGCCGCCGGGGTAGAGCAGCAGCTCGCCCGGCGCCGGGTGCGCGGTTGCGTTTTCCGGCCCGATTCCGACATCGAGCTCCCCAAACGGGATCCAGCAGGCCTCGCCGCTCCAGCGCGCATGGATCAGCTTGCTCTCGAGCGGCAACAGGCGCCGAAAGGCCGCGACCGTCTGCGGCGCTGCACTCTCCTCGAACCGCGCCTCGAAGCGTGCGCCCCCGACCTCGATCTCGAGCATCCGCGGAACCTACCTCGTTTTTGCGCCTTGCTCGATCCAGGCGCCGAGGGCGTCCCGCTCGGCCTGGGTCATCCCGGTCTGGTTCCCGAGCGGCATCACCTTCGTTCGGACGGCGACCTGCTCGATCAGGCTCGCCTGCGCGTGAATCTGCTTGGCCGTGTCGAAGACGAGCCCCAGCGGCGCGACGGAGACCTTCGTCGGGTGGGCCGAATGACAGGGCACGCACCTTTCCTCGACGATCGCCTGCGCGCGCGTGAAGGGCACCGGCGTCCCCCCCGAGGAGCCGTGCGGACGGATCGCGATGGCGACGGCTGCGATCGCCAGCGCTGCGCTGAGTGGGATCCACCAGGCGGTGCGGCCGGTGTGGCGCAGGTTGAAGAAATGCCGCACCCACGCGCCGATCACGAGCAACGCGACGAGGATCAGCCAGGAGTGCGAATGGCCGTACGTGATCGGGAAGTGGTTGCTGATCATCGTGAACACGACCGGCAGGGTCAGGTAGTTGTTGTGCACCGAGCGCTGCTTGGCGCGGAGCCCGGCCGCGGCGCTCGGCTCACGGCCCGCCTGCTTGGCGCGGATCAGCTCCCAGTGCGCCGGGATGATCGTGAAGAAGACGTTGCCGGCCATCATCGTCCCGAGCATCGCCCCGATCTGGATGTACTCGGCCCGGCCTGCGAACAGGTGGCTGACGCCCCAGGCCGCGAGCGTCACCAGCACGAGCAGCACCGCGCCGAGCGCGACGTCGTTCCGGAGCAGCCGGCAGAGGCCGTCGTAGACGAACCAGGCTGCGGCGAGCAAGGCGACGCTGATCGCGATCGCCTGCCACGGGCGCAGGTCGGCGACCGACCTGTCGATCAGATACGTGTTGGCGTTGACGTAGTAGAGGACGATCAGCAGCGCAAAGCCGGAGAGCCAGGTCGTGTAGGCCTCCCACTTGAACCAGTACAGCGGCTCCGGCACCGTTCTCGGCGCGACCCGGTACTTCTGCACCTGGTAGAAGCCGCCGCCGTGGATCTCCCAGGCTTCGCCGCCGATTCCCCGCTCGGTGTCGGCCTCGTCCTCGGGCGGCCGCAGATGATTGTCGAGCGCGATGAAGTAGAACGAGGAGCCGATCCAGGCGATCGCGGCGATCACGTGGAGCCAGCGAACGAGCAGGTCGAGCCACTCGTTCGCGTAGGGGTCCATCAGCCTTTCAGCCAGCGGTCGCGCGCGATTGCGACGAGCTCGCGCAGGCCCGTCTGGAGCTCCTCCTCATGCGACCGCTCGAGGCGCTGTTGCAGAATCTCCAGAATCTCGGACTTGCGGCGGCCGTTCACGAAGACCACGAAGCGGAAGCCGAACTTCTCCTCATAGACCTGGTTCAGGTAGGCGAGCTCGGTCAGGACGGCCGGATTGGAGCCGCTTCCCTGCTCGGCCGCCGAGCGCTCGGAGAGGTTGCGGGCCCCGATCGCGGGATGTGCGTTCAGAGCCTGCCGCTGCTCCTGCTCGGTCAGCTCCCCGAGCACTTTCTCGGCCGAGCCGAGCGGGTCTTCACGTTCGGCGAGTAGCTCGACGAGCCTCGTGTGGCCCTCGAAGAGGTCCGCGAGCTCGTCGGCCGTCAGCTGCCGCGGTAGATCACGCACGAGTAGGGGGCAAGCAGCAGCGGCACGTGGAAGTGCTCGCTCGGGTCGGCGATCACGATGCTGACCTCGATTTTCTCGAAGAAGCCGCTGTCGGGGTGGAAGACGATGCGATAAACGCCGGGATCGAGCGCGGGCGGCGAGAGCTCGGCGATGCGACCATCCCCGTCGGTCTCCTGCTCGGAGACGAGCTTGTCGCCGCGGTAGAGGCTGACCTTGAGGCCCGCTCCCGGCCTTCCCTGCTTCGTGTCGAGGACGTGAGTCGAGATCACGGGTTGAACTTCTCCGCCTGGCGGCGGTGCTCCTGCGCGATCGCCTGCTCGGATGCGTGCACCAGCTGCCCCTCGCGGACCACGTCCTCGCCGCCGACGAGCAGCCGGTCGACGCGGTGGGGAGCCGAAAAGACGAGCCCCGCGACCGGGTCCCGGGTCCCGGCCAGCTCGAGCAGGTCCGTTCGCCAGACGGCGAGGTCGGCGCAGCGGCCGGGCGCGATCGCGCCCAGGTCGCCGCGGCCGAGGAGCTCGGCGCTGCCGCGCGTGGCAAGCCGAAGCGCGTCGCGAGCGGTGAGCGCGCCGGGGCCGCCGCGGCCGCGCGCCACGAGCAGCGCCTGCTTGACCTCGAAGAGCAGGTCGCCACGCTCGTTCGAGGCCGAGCCATCGACGCCGAGGCCGACGCGGGCGCCTGCGTCGAGTAGGGACCGCACCGGCGCAACGCCGGCGCCGAGGCGCAGGTTCGAGGTCGGGCAGTGCGCGACACCGGTGCCTGTGGCGGCGAGCTTGCCGACGTCGCCGTCGCTGAGGTGGACGCAGTGCGCGCACCAGACGTCACCCGCGAGCCAGCCGAACTGCTCGACGTACTCGACCGGGCGGCAGCCGTAGCGCTCGAGTGAGTAGTCCTCTTCCTCGGCCGTCTCGGCCAAGTGCGTGTGCAGCGGAAGCTCGAGCCTGCGCGCCAGCTCCGCCGATTCCTTCATCAGCCGGCCGGTGACCGAGAAGGGCGAGCACGGGGCGACGGCGAGCTGCACGCGCGCGCCCGGTCCGGTCTCGTGCAGCGCGGCGAGCCGTTCCGTGTCCGCGAGCACGGCGTCGAGCTCCTCGACGAGCCCATCGGGCGGCAGGCCGCCGTCCGACTCACCGAGGTCCATCGAGCCGCGCGAGGCGACGATTCTGACGCCGAGCTCACGCGCGGCCTGGAGCGCCGCCTCGATCAGGCCGTCCTCGCCGCGCGGGAAGACGTAGTGGTGGTCGAAGACGGTGCCGCAGCCCGAGAGCGCAAGCTCGGCGAGTCCGGTGCGGGCCGCCGCGTACTCGGCCTCGGCGTCGATCAAGGCCCAGACGGGATAGAGCTCCTTCAGCCAGGTGAAGAGATCCGCCTCCTGCGCCCGCGCCCGGGTCAGCGTCTGGAACAGGTGGTGGTGGGTGTTGATCAGCGCCGGGGTGACTACTGCGCCGGCGAGGTCCTCGCCCGGCTCGGGCGGCTCGCCGGAGCCGACCTCCGCGACGAATCCGTCCTCGATCCGGATCCACCCTCCGGAGAGCTCAGTCCCCGCGTCGTCCATCGTGACGACGTGCGCGTTGGCGAGGACGGTCATTCGACCTCGAGCGGCACGAGCTCGAAGCGGTCGACGTCGACAAGGCCCTGGTCGGTGATCTTCAGGCTCGGGATCACCGAGAGCGCGAGAAACGACATCGTCAGGAACGGCGTCGCGCCGCCGCAGCCGAGCCGCTCCGCCGCTTCGGTGCAGGCGCGGCTGCGCTCGACGACCTCGACCAGCGGCAGGTCCGAGAGCAGTCCGCCGACCGGGAGCGGCAACTCGGCGAGCACCTCGCCACTCTCGACCGCGACGATGCCGCCGCCGAGCTCGGCCAGGCGCTCGACCACACGGGTCATATCCGCGTCGTTCATGCCGACGACGACGAGGTTGTGGGCGTCGTGGGCGACCGTGGAGCCGAGGGCGCCACGCTCGAGGCCGAAGCCGCGCGCGAAGCCGAGGCCGATCCGTCCCGTGCCGAGGTGACGCTCGACGACCGCGATCTTCGCCAGGTCGCGTTCCGCGTCCGCGACCGCCTGTCCGTCGCGGACGGTCGGCGCCTCGACGAGAGACTCGGTGACAATCTGGTCGGGGACGAGCCCGATCACGCGCACGCTCCCTTCGCCGCGCCAGTCGATCCGGAAGCGCTCCGCGGCGACTGGCCCGATCCGCACCGTGTGCTTGACCCACTCGGGCACCTCGGAGCGCGCGATCTCCTCTACTTGACTGCCCCGTTTCAGCACCAGCTGGGGCGTGAAGCTCTCGAGGTCCGGCAGGAGCAGCACGTCGGCCTGGTAGCCGGGCGCGAGCGCTCCCAGGTGGTCGAGCCCGTGCCAGAGCGCCGGATTCAGCGACGCCAACACGAGCGCGTCCTCGGGCGCGATCCCGGCCGCGACGGCCTCTCGCACCATGCCGTTGATGTGGCCATTCTCGGCGATGTCGTCGGGGTCCTTGTCGTCCGTGCAGAAGGCGATCCGCGAGGTTCCGAACTCCGCGACGAGGGGCAGCAGCGCCTGCAGGTTCCGGGCCATCGAGGCCTCCCGGATCAGGAGCCACATGCCGGCGCGGAGCCGCTCGCGTCCTTCCTCGAGTGTCAACGCTTCGTGGTCGGAACGGATCCCGGCGGCGGCGTAGGCGTTCAGCTGCTTCCCGACGACCCCGGGCGCATGCCCGTCGGCGTGGGTCGACCCGGTGAGGCCGAGCTTCGTCAGCTCCGCCCGGTCGCCCGCGATCACCCCGGGGAAATTCATCATCTCGGCCAGGCCAAGGACGCGGCGGCGCCGGAGCAGTCCCTGGAGGTCGCCTTCGTTGAGAGCGCGGCGCGGCGACTCGAAGCGCGAGGCCGGCACCGACGAGGACGCCATGAAATAGACGTCGAGCGGCAGCTCCGCGCAGAAGTCGAGCAGCCAGTGGACGCCGTCGGTGCCGAGCACGTTCGCGAGCTCGTGCGGGTCGGCGACGACGGCGGTGGTCCCGAGTGGCAGGACGAGCCGCGCAAACTCGTCCGGAAGCAACTTCGGCGACTCGAGATGCATGTGTGCATCGATGAAGCCGGGCACGACGAAATGGCCGGCCGCGTCGACTTCCTCAGTTCCTTCGTAGTCGCCGAGCCCGGCGACGTAGCCGTCCGCGATTGCGACATCGGTCTCGAGCCACTCGCGCGTGAAGACCGAGAGCACACGTCCGGCGCCGATGACGAGGTCCGCAGCCTCGTCGCCGCGCGCAACCGCCAGTCGTCGCGCCAGGTCCATCCGGCGACCATACTCGGCGGCGTGCAGGGCTTTCAGCTTTGAGGCGCACGCAATACGCTTGCCCTCGTGGAAGTACTGACTCCCCGGACGCTCGACGAGGCGCTGCGCCTGAAGGCGGAGCGCCCTGACGCCGTCCCGATTCAGGGCGGCACCGACGTGATGGTGGAGCTCAACTTCGACCGGGCGCGGCCGGCGGCGCTGCTGAATCTGAACGAGGTTGGCGAACTGCGGGGCTGGTCGCGCGAGAACGGGTCGTTCTTGCTCGGCGCGGGTCTGACCTACAGCGAGGCGATGGAGACGCAGCTCGCGGAGGCCCTGCCGGCCCTGGCCGAGGCCTCCCGCACGGTCGGCGGCCCGCAGATCCGCAACCGCGGCACCGTCGGCGGCAACCTGGGCACCGCCTCTCCCGCCGGCGACGCCCTGCCGCCGTTGCTGATCGGTGACGCGGAGATCGAACTCGCGAGCGTCCGCGGCGAGCGGAAGGTGCCGCTGACGGAGTTCCTGACGGGGCCGAAGCGGAACGCGCTCGCAGATGATGAGCTGATCGTCGCGGCGCGCGTCCGGGCAGCGGCCGGGCCGCAGACGTTCATGAAGGTCGGCCCGCGAAACGCGATGGTGATCTCGGTCGTCTCACTGGCGCTGACTGTCGACCGCGAGCGCGACGAGGTTCGTGCCGCGTTCGGCTCGGCAGGGCCCGTGGCCGGCCTTGTAACCACGCCCTTGACGGAACTCGACGGCTTCGCGGAGCGGATCGCGGCGGCGGCGCGCCCGATCGATGACGTACGCGGCAGCGCCGCCTACCGCCGTCGTGCCCTGAGCGTCCTAACCGCGCGCGCTGTCGAGCGCTGTCTCCAGTGAGAATCGAGCTGACGGTCAACGGCGAGCGCCGGGAGGCCGATGTGTGGGCCGGCGAGAGCCTGCTCTACGTCCTTCGCGAGCGGCTCGGCCTCCCCGGTTCGAAGAACGCCTGCGAGCAGGGTGAGTGTGGCTCATGCTCGGTGCTGCTCGACGGCAGGCTCGTTTGCGCCTGCCTCGTCCTGGCTGCTCAGGCCGACGGGCACGAGCTCGTCACGGTGGAGGGGCTGGGCGAGGACGGAGGCCTGCATCCCGTGCAAGAAGCTTTCGCCGAGACTGGGGCGGTTCAGTGCGGCTTCTGCACGCCCGGCTTTGTCGTCGCGGCAGCGGATCTGCTGGCGCGGAACCCGCATCCGAGCGAGGACCAGATCCGCGAGGCCCTGTCGGGCAACCTCTGCCGCTGCACGGGCTACGCCAAGATCTTCGACGCGGTTCGGCTGGCGGCAGGCTCGTGACTGTTCTTTTGGGGCATGCCCCGGTGCCTGGCACGAGAATCGTTGCCGACGTCCCGGCGACATGGCCTCAACAGGGGTGTCCCGATTTGGTGCCAGGCATGAGGACACGTCCCGAATGACCACCACGGCTCGCAGGCTCGAGCTCGGCCGCGTCGGCGAGAGCGTCAAGCGCATCGACGCGATCCCGAAGGTGACCGGCGAGTTCGCCTACTCGAGCGACCTCTTCGCCGCTGGGATGCTCTGGGGCCACACGCTGCGCAGCCCGCACGCGCACGCGCTGATCGCAGAGATCGACATCTCCGAGGCCGTCGGCATGACGGGTGTCCACGCAGTGCTCACGCACGCGGACGTCCCGGGCGCAAAGACGTACGGGCTCGAGTTCCCCGACCAGCCCGTGCTCGCGTTCGACCGCGCCCGCTATTTCGGCGAGCCGGTCGCGATCGTCGCGGCCGAGCACCCGGAGCAGGCGCGTAGAGCGTCGGAACAAATCAAGGTCGCTTACCAGCCGCTCGAGCCCGTCGTCGAGCCGGAGCATGCGACTGAGCGAGAACCGATCCACGAGGGCCGCCCGACCGCGGGCCACGGCTTCCGCGACGACGATCGTCCGAACGTCGTCCGCACGATCGTGATCCGCCACGGCGATCCGGACGCGCAGGCGGAGGTCAGCGTCTCCGGCGTCTACGAGCTCGGCATCCAGGACCAGGCCTTCCTCGGCCCGGAGTCCGGCCTCGCGATCCCCGACGCCGAAGGCGGCGTCGACGTCTACGTCGCCACGCAGTGGCTGCACATCGACCGCGATCAGGTGGCGCCATGCCTCGGCCTCGAGCCCGAGCAGGTCCGGATCCACCTGGCCGGCGTCGGCGGCGCCTTCGGCGGCCGCGAGGATCTCTCGATCCAGATTCACGCCGCGATGCTCGCGCTGCACACCGACCGCCCGGTGAAGATGGTCTACAACCGCGAGGAGTCCTTCGTCGGACACATCCACCGCCACCCCGCGAAGATCTGGATGGAGCACCGGGCGAACCGCGACGGCAAGCTCGTCAATGTCCGCGCGAAGATCCTGCTGGACGGCGGCGCCTACGCCTCGAGCTCCGCCGCCGTCACGGCGAACGCGTCGGCCTTTGCGTGCGGCCCGTACGCGGTCGAGAATGCGCTCGTCGAGTGCACCTGCGTCTACACGAACAATCCGCCGTGCGGGGCAATGCGCGGTTTCGGCGCCGTGCAGAGCTGCTTCGCCCACGAGGCGCAGATGGACAAGCTCGCTTCCGAGCTCGGCATCGACCCCGTCGAGCTGCGACTCCGGAACGCCCTCGCGCCCGGCGACTCACTGCCCACGGGCCAGCGGATCACCGGCTCGTTCCCCGCGGCCGAAGTGATCCGCCGCGCAGCCGCCCTGCCCGTGCCCGAGCCGGAGGAGCTGCCGCGCGACCCGCTGCGGCTTCCCGGCGGTTCCGGGAACACGACCCGCGGCGAGGGAGTCAAGCGCGGCGTCGGCTTCGCCGTCGGCTTCAAGAACGTCTGCTACTCGGAAGGATTCGACGACTCGACCGCGGCCCGTGTGCGGCTGACCGGTAGCGGCGATGGCCTCGCGGCGGAAGTTCACTGCGCCGCCGCGGAGGTCGGCCAGGGCGTCGTCAACGTGATCCTCCAGACCGCCCGGACCGAGCTCGACCTCGACGACGTCGTGCTCGGCTCGGCGACGACGAGCTCGGTCGGCTCCGCCGGCTCGGCCTCTGCCTCGCGGATGACCTGGATGGCAGCCGGCGCCGTCCAGCTCGCGGCCCGCGCCGCCAGGGACGAGCTCGCGCGCCGCGGTGGCCGGCTTGGCCCGGGCGAGGAGATCGAAGTCGAGCGCGTCTACCACCACCGCCCGACGACTCCGCTCGATCCCGAGACCGGCCAGGTGAGCGGCGACGGCGCCCACGTCGCCTACATCTGCGCGGCGATGCGCGTCGTCGCCGAGGTCGATGTCGAGCTCGGCCTTACCCGCGTCGTCTGGATCGGGACCGCGCAGGACGTCGGCAAGGCTGTCAACCCGCAGGCCGTCTACGGCCAAATCGAGGGGGGCACCGCACAGGGACTCGGCCTCGCGCTGATGGAGGAGATCCAGACCCGGGACGGCCTGATCACAAACGCCAGCTTCACCGACTACCTGATCCCGACCACGCTCGACATGCCGCCGGTGGACGCCGAGCTCGTCGAGGAGCCGGAGCCGGATGCGCCCTACGGAGTCAAGGGCGTCGGTGAGCCGCCGACGGTCGTCTCGACGGCCGCTGTCGTCTCAGCGCTCCGCGACGCGACCGGGCGCGAGCTCACACGAGTACCGGTCCGCCCGGATGAGATCGTCGGGCTCGACTGAAGCCGGCAGGGCGGCCGGGCCCTCCTGCCGCGATTCGCGACGGACGACGATCGCGACCGCCGCGATGATCAGTAGCGCGCCACCGATGATCCGCCAGGTGATCGACTCGCCGAGCACGATCGCCCCGAGCGCGATCGCGATCACCGGGTTGACGTAGGCGTAGGTCGCGACCTGGCCGATCGGCGCGTTCGCGAGCAGCCACGCGTAGGCGCTGTAGCCGATCAGCGAGCCGAAGACGACCAGGTACGCGAGCCCGAACAGGGAGCGCGCCGAGTAGTGGGCCGGGTTGAGCTGGTGCGGGCTGTATGTGATCAGCGCCGCGGTCATCAGCACCGCACCGCCTGCGAGCATCTCGTAGGCGGTCGCGGCGAACGCATCGCGCGGAACCGGCAGGCGCGGAGAGAGGAACGAGCCGAAGGCCCACATGAACGACCCGAGCACCGTCAGCAGCAGGTAGAGCAGCGACCCTGAGCCGCCGCCGGGACGGACGAGCAGCGCGATCCCGGCGAAGCCGACGACGAGGCCCGCGACGGAGACGAGATCCGGCCGCTCGCGCGCGGCGAACCGAAGTAGCACGACCCAGAGCGGTATCGCTGCGATGATCAGCGAGGCCAGCCCGATCGGCACCTGGCGCTCGGTCAGGAAGAGCAACGAGTTGGCGCCGGGAAGCAGCACGCCGACGACAGCCGAGGCCGCGGCCTCTGCCTTGGTCAGTCGCAGCGCCGTAGTGCCGCGCCGCCAGGCGACGATTCCGAGCATGAGTGTCCCCGCGATCAGGAAGCGCGTGCCGGCTGCAAAGAACGGCGGCATTGTCTCACCCGCCAGCTCGATCCCGAGGTAAGTCGAGCCCCAGACGATGTAGACCGTCCAGAGGGCGATCCAGGTCTTCGCCTTGTGACTCACCCTGGTCATAACGTGTCTGACCTCTCGCGTCGTCCCGTTAGGCTGCCGTGCCGTGATCCGCGTCTTCGTCCTCTACCCCGACGCGCCCGAGCCCGACCGCTACGAGCAGCATGTCGAGCTCTCCCGCCGCGAGGTCCCGAGCGCGACGATCCGCCACGGCCGCATCCTCGGCGCGATGCAAGGCGAGTCGAACTTTGCCTACTACTTCGAGTATGAGTTTCCGGACCGCGACACCTGGAAGGCCGCTCAAGACGGGCTGATGAAGGCGGCCGCGGATGCGCAGGGGCTCGGCATCCCGTTCCACGTCTACTTCGCCGAGCTCGACTAGCCACCAGCCGGCTATTTCTTCAGCGTCAGGGCCGCACCCACCGCGAGCAGGGTGAGCCCGAGCACCCGCGGCCAGCCCACGGGGATGCGGTCGAGTCCGAAGAGGCCGTAGCGGTCGACGACGGCCGCGGCGGCAAACTGGCCGACGAGGAAGACCGCAACCGTGGCGGTCGTCCCGAGCCGTGGTCCGGCGAAGGTGATCGTCAGCACGACGAAGGCGCCCATCAGGCCTCCGAGCCAGAGCCAAAGGGGCTGATGGACGGCGTCCGCGTAGCCTGCGAAGGAGCGGCGGGCGGCAAGGAGTGCCAGGGCGCCGAAGCCGGCCGCGACCGCCGCCCCGAACGCGAACGCGGGCACGACGCCGATCCGGTCGCCCAAGCGCCCCATCACCGCGATCTGCACCGTGCCGGCGAGGCCCGCGACGAGACTCATGCTGACGGCCAGCGCGTTCCCTCCCGACATCGGCCGGATGCTAGACGCCTCCGTTAGGCTCGCGCCCGTGAGCGAGCCCGATGCCCCGCGGCCAGTCTCGCCTGACGAGCTCGGGTTCGAGCGGATCGTCTACGACAAGTCGCCGCCTCGGGCGACGATCACCCTCAACCGGCCCGAGGTGCTGAACGCCTTCGATTTCCGGATGCTGCGCGAGCTCGCGCGCGCCTGCGAGGATGCTTCCTGGGACGACGAGATCAAGGTCGTGGTCGTCACCGGCACCGGCCGCGCCTTCTGTGTCGGGGCCGACCTGAAGGCCTGGGGTGCCGATCTGCTCGACAACCCGGGCGAGTACTGGAAGTGGTTCGGCGCGTTCAAGGACATGCACGACCGGCTTCGCGAGATCGGCAAGCCGACCGTTGCCCGGGTGAACGGGATCGCGGTCGGCGGTGGCAACGAGCTCCAGATGGCCTGCGACCTGGCGGTGATGGTCGACGACGCGTTCATCCGGCACGTCGGGCCCGAGCACGGCTCGGTGCCGGCCGGCGGCGCGACTCAGTGGCTGCCGATCTTCGTCGGCGACCGCCGCGCGCGCGAGATCCTGCTGCTCTGCGATGAGATCCCCGCGCGCCAGGCCGAGGAGTGGGGGCTCGTCAACCGAGCCGTGCCGGCGTCCGAGCTCGACGCAGCGGTCGACTACTACGTCGAGCGGCTCGCCGTGAAGCTGCCGCAGACGATCCGCTACACGAAGCAGCAGCTCAACTGGTGGCGGGACATCTCCTGGCACGAGACGGTCGGACACGCGCGCGACTGGCTGGCGCTGTCGATGCTCGGCGACGAGGCGAAGGGGGCGATTCGGGGATTCCTGGAGAAGGATTAGTCCTCGCCGAGCGCGACGGGCAGGTCGCCGTCGTCCTGCTCAACCGCCCCCAGGCGCTGAACGCGCTCTCGGACGAGCTGATGGACGAGCTCGTGGCCACCCTGGCGCAGCTGGATCGCGACGAGGCCGTGCGCTGCATCGTGCTCGGCGGGAACGAGCGAGCCTTCGCGGCGGGCGCCGACATCGGTGAGCTGTCGCGCTCCTCGGCGATCGACCTCTATTACCAGCGGCGCGTCGAACGCTGGGACACGATCCGGTCGCTCTGGACGCCGTTGGTCGCGGCCGTTTCCGGCTTCTGCCTGGGCGGCGGCTGCGAGCTCGCGATGTCGTGCGACCTGATCGTCGCCTCCGAGACCGCGCAGTTCGGCCAGCCCGAGACGTCGCTCGGGATCATCCCGGGTGCCGGGGGCACCCAGCGCCTCACCCGCGCAGTGGGCAAGGCGCTGGCGATGGACGTGATCCTGAGCGGCCGCCGCCTGACGGCGCAGGAAGCGCTCGCGGCGGGCCTTGTCTCACGCGTAGTCGCCCGCGAGGCCTGGCTGGAGGAGCCGAAGCGGCTGGCGCGCGAGATCGCCGCCAAGGGCCCGGTCGCGACCCGTCTGGCCAAGGAGTCCGTCAACCGGGCGTACGAGACGACACTGCAGGCCGGTCTGGAGGCCGAGCGCCGAGCGCTGTATCTCGCCTTCGCGTCGGAGGACGCGAAGGAGGGCCTGACTGCGTTCATAGAGAAGCGCGACCCGGAGTTCAAGGGGCGCTAGTCGCTCGCCGTGCTTTTTGGCGGAGCGGCGGGCTTCGCCCGGCCGCGCAGCGCGAGCCGGACTTTGTCGGCTTAGCCGACGTAGATGGGCGTGTGCAGCGGCACTTGCGGGTAGAGCTGCTCCACGTCCGGAATCGACATGCGGATGCAGCCATGGGAGGCCGCAGTGCCGAGCGACGAGATCTCGTCGGTGCCGTGAATCCCGGCGCCGTTGTAGAAGCCGAGCCAGCGGGCCTTGATCGGATCGTCGGGGCCCGGCGGGATCACGCGGCCCGCCAAGGAGCCCGCCCACGCGCTGTTCGGGACGTGCCACGACGGATTCACCTGCCGGTCGTTGATCTCGTACAGGCCCGCGGGCGTTTCGAGACCCTGGCGGCCGACGGCGATCCGGTACGAGTGGACAAGGTGGAGGTTCTTCCAGAGCCGCAGCGTGAAGTGCGCGCGGTCGATCGTGATGAACGTCTGGTTCTCGTAGGCCAGCCGCGCGCTGCTGACGTGCGGGCGGAGTATTCGTGTCGGGATCACGGCCATGTGGCTGGAGGACGGGTCGCGCAGCTGCCGCAGGATCCGCGCCGCGAGGACGCGCTTCTGCACCGCGATGCCGTCGTGCGACGAGGTCACGTTGAGCGAGTAGGCGGTCGGGTGGATCGTCGCGCTGACGGCAGGTTTGTCGATCTGCTTCGCGATCACGTCGATGAACCCGTAGAGCTTCTGGCGTGAGTTTGCGACTCGCAACGGCACCGCGGCTTGGACCTTGCCGCCACGCAGGTCGCGCACGGCCCGGCCCAGGAAGTTGCCCTCCCGGCTGCGCTGGAGCGCCTCGCGCACCATCCGGTCGACCCCGAGCCTCGCGTCGATGTCTGCCGCAGGCAGGGTCCAGTGACGCGCGCCCCAATTCAGGACGACGCCCTGGCCGAGCTTCGGGCCGAGGCTGCGCTGCAGCACGTCGCGCGCCCGCGCCGCGCTGAGCCCGCCGACGTCGACACCGCCTGCGGTAACCCCTTTCGCAATCACGTCGGATCGCGAGGAGTCATAGGCGTAGAGACCGCCCGCTCCCGCCGCGAGGGCGAGCAGCACGACGGCAGAGCCGATTGTCAACACGCGCATTTTCATTCGATCCCGGTCGCTCGAGTACCCGCTTGCGAAAAGTGTTACGCGCCAAGCTAGCGCCTGCGTCCGACGTCTGCTGACCCGAGTGGACTAGCCGACGAGCTCGACCGGCACGAGATCGAGCTCGCGCTCGGAGCCCTCGCGCAGCACGCGAGCGTGAACCTGGGAGCCGATCAGCTCGCCGACCATCAGGCGCTGGATGTCGTCGACCGTCTGCACGGGAACGCCGTTCAACTCGACGATCAGGTCCTCCGGACGGAGCCCCGCTTGAGCGGCGGGACTGCCGTCGACGACCTCGACGACCTCGACGCCGCTCGAGCGCCGCAGCCGCGACGCGACCCGGGGCGGCAACGGCCTGGTTCCGCCGGCGATCCCCAGGTAGGCGCGGCGAAAGCGCCCCTCGGTCATGAGCGCGCCGACGATGGTCCGCGTCGCCTGGTTGATCGGCACCGCGAGCCCGAGCCCGACTCCCGCGACGGCGGTGTTGACGCCGATCACGCGGCCGCGTCCGTCCGCGAGCGCGCCGCCTGAGTTGCCGGGGTTGAGAGCCGCGTCCGTCTGGATCACGTTGTCGACGACGCGTCCGCCGCGGGTCGGCAGCGAGCGCCCGAGAGCGGAGACGACGCCGGCCGTCACCGAGCCGGCAAAGCCGTGCGGATTGCCGATCGCGACGACGAGCTGTCCGACCCGCAGCCGCTCGGCGTCGCCGAGCTCGGCCGGTCTCAGGTCGCGGGCGTCGACTCGAAGTAGCGCGAGGTCGGACATCGGATCCGAGCCGACGACTTCGAAGTCGAGCTCGCGGCCGTCGACGAACGATGCACGGCCGCCGTCGGTCCGCTCGATCACGTGCGCGGAGGTCAGGGTGAACCCGTCGGGCGTAATCACCACAGCGCTGCCGCCGCCGTCCAGGCGGCGACCTCCCCGGACCCGTCGGGAGACCCGCAGGTTCGCGACCGACGGCGTCAAACGCTCTGCGACCGCGGTGACGGCTTTGGAGTACGCGTCGAGCGGCTCGTCTTCCTCGGCGCTGGAAGAGGAGGCGATAAAGGTCAGCTCCGGCATTGGCCCAAGCTAGCAACGCCGTGTCGGCCCGCGGCGTGATTTAGGCTCGCGCGCATGGCCGAGGTCGAGACGTCCCGCCACGGCGCCGTCGTGACGATCACGCTCAACCGTCCGGACGTGCTCAACGCCCTCAACGCTGCGGCGCACAAGGCGCTCGCGGCGGCGCTGAAGGACAGCCGCGCCGACGACGTCCGCGCCGTCGTCATCACCGGCGCCGGCCGTGGCTTCTGCGTCGGCCAGGACCTGACTGAATTTCGCAAGGAACCAGGCGACATCGGCAAGCGCCTCCGCGGCAACTACCACCCGAACATCAGAGCGATCCGTGCGCTCGAAAAACCGGTGATCGCCGCCGTCAACGGCGCCGCCGCCGGGGCGGGCCTCTCTCTCGCCTCCGCCTGCGACCTGCGGATTGCCTCAGACCAGGCGAACTTCGTCCCCGCGTTCGTGAACATCGGGCTCGTCCCGGACTCCGGCGGCACGTTCTTCGTCACCCGCCTCGTCGGCCAGGCGCGCGCGTTCGAATGGCTCTGCTCCGGCCGGCGCCTGACCGCCGTCGAAGCGCAGCAATGGGGCTTCGTCTCCGAAGTCGTCGAGGCCGACGCGCTCGCCGCCCGCGCCGCCGAGGTCGCGAGCGAGCTCGCCGCTCTGCCGACCCGCGCGATCGGGATGACGAAGCGGCTGCTCGACCGCGCCTCGACGGCGACGCTGGACGACCAGCTCGAATGGGAGGCGCAGCTTCAGACAGCCGCGACTCAGACCGAGGACTTCCGGGAGGGAGTCGCCGCGTTCCTCGAAAAACGGCCGCCCGACTTCCACGGACGCTGACGCTGTTCGTGGCCAACCACTAGGATCGCCGCATGGAGCAGGCGGGCACCATGACCGAGCAGGCGCACCATCCGATCCGGCTTGTCGTCAACGACGATCTGCGGCGGAACCGACTGACCGTCTTCTTCCGGGCGCTCCTTGCGATCCCCCACTTGATCTGGCTCGCGCTCTGGGGAGTCGTCGCCGCCCTGGCGGTGATCGCCAACTGGTTCGCGACGCTCGTGAATGGACAGTCGCCGGAAGGCCTGCACAACTTCCTCGCCACGTTCCTGCGCTACGGGACCCAGGTCTCCGCGTACCTGCTGCTGATCGCTGATCCCTTCCCGGGGTTCGGCGGCCAGCCGGGTTACCCGGTCGAGCTCGAGATCGACCCGCCGCAGCCCCAGAACCGCTGGACGGTCGCCTTTCGCCTGGTCCTGGCCATCCCCGCGTTCATCGTCTCGTCGATCCTCGGTTACCTGAACCGAGCGCTGGCGGTGTTCAGCTGGTTCGTCGCGCTGGTCATCGGCCGGGTGCCCGAAGGGCTGCGGAACTTCGCGGCCTTCGCGCTGCGCTACGAGCAGCAGACCGCCGGCTATGCCTTGTTGCTCACCGGCCGCTACCCGAGCTTCAACGTCGCCGTCAGCGAGTAGCCGCTCGCCCGAACGAGTGATTCCGTCGCGGGGTGCCGCAAGTTTCGGACCGCGGTGCGACCTCTCGGTCCATGACACCTCTCCCCCTCGATTCACAGCCGCTTACGGTCTTGATCGCCGATGATCACGATCTGTTCGCGTCGAGCCTCGCCGAATTGCTCGCCGCCTATCCCGATCTCAACGTCGTCGGCCGCGCCGCCGACGGCGCCGAAGCCGTCTTGCTCGCATCACATCTGCACCCCGATGTGGTCGTGATGGACGTGGACATGCCCCGCTTCGACGGGATCGTGGCCACGCACGAGATCACTGAGAAACTCGACCACACGCGAGTTGTCGTGCTGAGCGCGCTGACGGACGCGGAAACAGCGATGCGGGCTCGCTCGGCCGGCGCCGCCGCTTACCTGTTCAAGGGCTGTCCGATCGACAGTCTGATCGCGACACTTCGCGCGGCCGCGGGCCGGTTAGATGGTCTTGAACTGCTCGAACGGCTGCCGGCAGCTCCGGCAATAGCGCACTGAGCGACAGGGCGTAGGGCCAAAGATGTTCTCCAGCGCCGTGTCGTTGGAGCCGCAATACGGACACCGGAAGGCGTTCGACTGCAGCTGAACCAACTTCGGCCCGCCGATCTCGCGCGGCGCCGGAGGAGCGAAGCCGCCGGCCCTCAGCTTCTCCCGCCCCTCGGGTGTGATTCGGTCGGTCGACCACGAGTCGTCCGAGACCACTTCGATCTGAGGATCGGCGCCGAGCGCGCTGATCCTCGCCGCCATCGCGTCGCGCATCACCTCGAGCGCCGGGCAGCCGAGGAACGTCGGCGTGAATTTCACGCGGACGTGATCCTTTGACACGTCCACCGACCGGATCACGCCGAGGTCGACGAGCGAGATCACCGGAATCTCCGGGTCCGGGATCTCCGCGAGCGCGTCCCAGACCTGCGCCTCGCTGAGGGCGCCGCTTGCGGTGCCCGCTGTCAGGACGCGCGGGCTTTGCCCGTGCGTCCGTCTGGGTTGACCGGTCGGGTGCTTTGAGTCCTCAGCCACGCTTTACCACGTCGCCCCCGCGACCGACCGGCGCACCATCGTCATCTCCTCCCAGAGCTCGGCGAACTCGGGGATATGCTCGTCCCTGACGTCGAACAGTGGTTCCAGCTCCTCGAGCGCCGCCTTGAAGCGCTGCTCGTCCTCGAGCCTGTCGAACCACATCTCCGCGTGCATGCGGTGGTACGCCTCTTCGCGATCGATCTTCGCCGCCAGGCCGGCGAGCTCGGCATCGTCGGATCGCTTCAACGCTTCGATCCGTGCCTGGTCGGCGCGCTCGTAGATGCAGTGGCGAGCGATCGTTCGTGCCCAGTCCGGGACGAGCCGGAGCTGGACGAGCCGTGAGCAGCGGTACTCGTCCGGCTGCCGGTCGAAAGCGAGCTCGTCCGCGGTCGTGCCGAGCTCACGCGCGGCGAGCTCGTAGAGAGCGCGCGCGTGTCCGATCTCGTTCTGGGCGATCGAAGAGAAGGCGACGTCCTCCTCGAGCAAGGGCGCGATCCCGGTCCACTCCGAGTTCCGCCAGCCGAGGACCAGCTCGTCGTCGGCGATTTCTACGATTTTCTGAACCTGATCCGTCATGACAACGAGCGGAGCGAAGTCCTAACCCGCACCCGCGGAAAGTCCGCCAGGACTTTTCGCGGCTAGTTCACGCGCTCTTCCCAGCTTTTCCTTCAGCGGATAGCCGTCGACGCGGTGGTAGTTCTTCTGCAGCTCGTCCGCGAAGTCGTCGATCTCGTGCACGGCTTGGCGCGGGACAACCCAGAGCGCCGTCGACTCGCCACGGCGCCCATACTGCTCGCGGGCGTAGGCCTCGGCGAACTCTTCGTTCGGAGCCTCGACCGAGCCGGCGTGTGCGAACGCCTGGCCCTTCCGCTCCTGACGGAAAACCTCGTAGATCACGCTGCTTCCGCGAGCACGGCGCGCCGCACCCAGGCGTTCTCCTCGCGGGTCGTCCGGCGCAGCTCGAGCCGCTCGGCGGTCTTCGGGCCGTGGCCGGTGACGACGTGCTTGAGCTCGTCCCAGTCGGGCTCGGTGTACTCCCAGGCTCCGTCGTCCCGCTTACGCAGTGTCGGATCGGGCACGGTCAGCCCGAGCTCCCAGATCTGTGGCACGTAGCCGTCGAGGAACTGCTGCCGCGCCTCCTCGTTGCCCTGCGACTTGATCCGCCAGACATACATCGGATCCTCGTCGCGCGCGATCGGATTGCCGTGGAACTGCATCAGCGGACCCCACCAGCGATCGAGCGCCTCCTGCACGAGCTCGCGTTGCTGGTCGGTGCCGAGCATCATCGTCAGGATCACGTCGCGGCCGTGGAGGATGTGGAACGACTCCTCCCAGCAGATCTTCTTCATGATCCTCGCGTACGGCGCGTAGGAGCACTTGAGCAGCGCCTTCTGACTGATGATCGCCGCGGCGTCGACCAGCCAGGCGATCAAGCCGACGTCGCCCCACGTCTTGGTCGGGTAATGGAAGACGTTGTGGAACTTGGACTTGCCCGAGATCAGGTCGTCGAGACACTGCTCGCGCGGCTTGCCGAGATCCTCGACGACGCGGTAGATCAGCTGCGAGTGCCCGACCTCGTCCTGAACCTTCGCCGTCAGCGCGAGCTTGCGCTGCAGCGTCGGCGCGCGGAGGATCCACTCGCGCTCGGGCAGGACGCCCATCAACTCGGAGTTGCCGTGCATCTCGATGAACTTGATCAGCCTGGCCCGGTACTCGTCCGGCATCCAGTCGTCGGTCTCGACCTGGCCGCCGCCCTGCACGTATTCGAGGAATTCCTGCTCTCTGGCGTCCAACGAGGCTCCTTTGCTCGACCCTAACGATCGTTAGGGTACCCCAGGTGACCAGGCGAAACGAGCTGACCCGTCAGGCGGCGCGGCTCTTCGCGCAGAAGGGCTACCACGGCACCTCGATCGGCGACCTCGCCGAGGCGATGGGCGTCCAGAAGGGCTCGCTGTACGCGCACATCAGCTCGAAGCAGGACCTGCTCTACGAGACGATGGCCGAAGGTGCACGCGCCTTCCACGGCGGCCTCGACGCGATCCCCGACGAGGCGCCGGTGACCGAGAAGATCAGACTGGCCCTGCGCTCGCACCTGCAGGTCGTCGCCGACCAACTCGATGTTGCGACCGTCTTCGTCCAGGAATGGCGCTACCTCGAGGGCGATCGCCGCGAGGAGATCGTCGGCGAACGGCGCCGCTACGAGGAGCGCATCCGCGCCCTCTTCCGCGAGGGCCGCGATCTCGGCGAGCTGCGCTCCGACCTCGACGACGCGACGGCGGCGCTGCTCGTGCTCTCGGCGGTCAACTGGGCCTACACGTGGCTCCAGCCCGGCCGCGCCACGGACGAGCTTGCGGACCGTTTCTGGGCCGTGCTCGTGGACGGCGTGCGCGGCTATGCGACACCCGAGTGAAGGGTTGAGTAGTTTTTTCTGCCGATTTCGCGCTGAATTCCGTTCGTTGATTTCTCAGACAACTTTTGACTGATCAGTCAATCTCCGAGTCGTAAACGATACGAAATATCGGCATGTTGCATTTGGCTGAAAACCGGGTATAGTTCCGCCGTTTTCGGCATCGCCCATTCGTTGCAGAAACCCGGGGAGGCAACACATGCGGAGGTATGGAGGCGTAGTAGCGGCCGCTTTGACGGCGGTTGTTCTCTTGGTCATGACAGGCTCGACGGGAGCGTCGACGCCGGCATCCGGCAGCGTCACGGTCCCATCGGCCACCGGGCAGTCGGCATCCGACTCCTGGACGGGGACGATTCCGGTCGGGACGAACCCGACGAGTGACTGCAGCGGCCTGCCGTCCACGCAGGTCGACGAGCACGACATCCAGATCGCGGTCCCGAGCGGGACTTACAGCACGCTCAACGCGCAGTTCAGCTTCTCGATCACGTGGACACCGCAGACGCCAACGGAGGACACGGCCGATGAGATCCTGACGGTGATCGGACCCGACGGGAACGAGGTCGGGTCGAGCGATGGCGGCAGCACGACAGAGACGGTCAGCGCGATGAACCTCGGCGGGGGCACGTATCGCGTGCTCGCCTGCGGTTTCATCAATGCGCTGCTACAGAACTACAGCGGCCAGCTCGTCGTCACGACGAGTGCGCTCGAGCCCTCGCTGCCGTCTGCGCCCGCGCAGGGACTGCAGTTCTCGGCTTCGGTTCCGGCCGATCTGCAGCGCGACGAGTCCGAGCCGCTGATCACGATCGACAAGGCCGGCAACGAGTACACCTGCGGGCCGACCGGCTTCTCGCAGGCCGCGGACTACGCGCAGGTCTCGACCGACGGCGGGAACCAGTTCCACCTCCTCGGGACTCCGCCACGAGGCCAGCAGGCGGCCGCCGGAGGCGGTGACTGCGGCTGGGCAACCGCCGAGACGAAGAATTCGGACGGCAACTACCAGTACGCCTACGCCGGTCTCGGCGCGCTCAGCGGCTTCGCGACCGCGACGTCGCCGGACAACGGCCACAGGATCGGAACGCTCGGCGCCGACCTCGAGGGCGGCGCTACGAACCAGGGCGGCGGCGCAGACCGCCAGTGGCTCACCTTCCTCGACGACCACACGGTGCTCATGTCCTACAACCAGACCGCGCCGCACAACACGGTCGTGATCAAGTCCACGGACAGCGGGCTCACGTACGACGTCGCGAATGCGAAGGTCGGCGCGCCGAGCACGCGCTTCCCCGGGCCGATGCGCTATGACCCCGTCAACAAGGTCGTCTTCTTCCCGTGGGACCGGGCGGCCACCGGTGGCGGCGACAGCATCAACCTCTCGGTCTCGAAGGACGGCGGTAACACGTGGACCGACTGTCGCGCGGCAGTCGCTCCGGCGAACACGAACGGGTTCGTGACGGCCGACAGCGACAACGCCGGCAACATCTATCTGGTCTACGGCGAGCAGGCGAGCTTCCACACGTATCTCGTCACGCTGACCGCCGCCAACGTCTCGAAGTGCGACAACCCGGTCGTCGCGGGTGGGCCGAACCCCACCAACAATCCGGGCTTCTCACAGCCGGTCCAGGTGGATCGCGACGCGGTCCGCTCGACCGTCTTCCCGTGGGTGACGGCCGGCGGCGCGCCCGGTCGTGTCGCGGTGACGTTTGCCGGCAGCACGAGCGACGGCAACCCGAACAGCGGCCTGTTCAAGGGCGCGTGGGACGTCTACGTCAACCAGTCCCTGAACGCCCTCTCGACCGACCCGCTCAATCCGGCGACCTTCAGCCAGGTGAAGGCGACGACGCACCCGTTCCACTACGACTCGATCTGCCTGAACGGACTCGCCTGCGACCTCGCGGTGCCGCCGGGTGACCGCACGATGGCGGACTTCTTCTCGATCGACTACAACGCCGTGACCAAGAAGCTCGGCGTCGTCTTCAACCGGACGAACAAGCTGCCGGACGAATCGCTGGGCCACATCGCGACGCCGATGGTGGTCACGCAGACCGCGGGCCCGACGAACGGGGGCACGACGCTCGGCACCTCGCCTGCGGTTCCAATCGTGCGGACGAGCTCGTCCGATCCGACCGGGGATGCACTGTCGAACTACTCCCTCGTTACGCCGGTGACGCCGCCACCGGTCGGCCCGCCGACGGCGAACGAGCCCGCAGCCGACTTCACGTCCGTCTCGGTCGGCCCGGAGCTCGACCTGCTCGACAACAGCACGGTCACGAACGGCGGCTTCACGGTGACGATGAAGGTCGCCGACCTATCGGCGACCTCGCTGGCCAAGGAGGCCGCCGACACGGGCTCGCAGTCGCTCCTGTGGGTGTTCCACTTCACGAACGGCTACCAGGACGCTGCCGCGAGCGCGCGTTGGAACGCGGCGGGCTTCACGTTCGGCTACAACGACTACGTGCTCGGATCGGCGCCGTGCGAGACGACCGGGCCGGTGACGAACGAGAAATGCGTCATCTTCCCGGGCGACCAGCCGATCCAGGGCGACGTCGACCAGAGCACCGGCACGATCCGCCTCAGCGTGCCGCGGTACCTGCTGCAGGCGCTTGGGCCGAACGACGCCTTCGGGCGGCCGACCCAGGTGCCGGCCACGACGGGCTCGCGCTTCTTCGACGCGACGGCCTTCTCCGTCGGGAACGCCTCGCCGGTTCAGGAAGTCCAGTCGTTCCTGTATCCGCTCGACAACACGCCGGCAATGGACTTCCTCCTCGGGTCCGGCGCGGGCGGGGGCGGTACCGCCTTCCCCGGCTGCAAGGTGTCCGGCAACGGGACTCTCGCCACGACCGGCGGCAAGTTCAGCATCAATGCCCATGCGACCGTCCCGCCGACGGGGGGCGTCGCCTACACGGACTCGAACACGGACTTCCATTCGACGACGCTCGCATCGGTTAGCTGCTCGGGCTCGACCGCGACCGTCAAGGGAAGCGGGAGGAACAACGGCGACAACGTTGGCTTCACGCTCGACGTCGCCGACAACGGAAAAGGCCCAAGCGACACGTTCTCGCTCACGCTCAGCTCAGGAGGCTCGAGGAGCGGGACCCTGAAGCAGGGCAACATTCAGGTCCACGACTGACAAGCGACCGGAAGAGGCCGGTTCTCTGCCGGCCTCTTCCTCCCACTCGTTGAGACCTCAACGTGCTCTTGTTCTCGCGGCCGCGGCTCTAGCGCTGCTGGCCGGCTGCGGCGCGCGCCTCTCCAAAGCGCAGTACGAGCACGAGGTCCGCTCGGTCTACGAGAACGTGCGCCGGGCTTTCCGCGAGACCAAGGTCGGCGAAGCCCGTCTGCCCGCGCGCATCGTGGCGGCGCAGCAGGCGTTACGGAGCTCGGCGCGAAAGCTCGAGGATTCGAAGCCGCCGTCCCGGGTCGAGAAACCGAACCACGAGCTCGCCGAGGGAATGCGCGACTACGCGGACGAGCTCGACGAGCTCCGACGGGCTGCGGAAGCTCATGATGCGAAAGCCGTGGCCGCGTTCAACGCGAGATTGTCCCAAGACGAAGCTATCGAGCGGATCGGCGAAGCGGCAGAGAAGATCCGCAGTGAAGGCTACGACCTCGGCCCAATCGCTTCGGGCTAGGGCGGGCCGAAGCGGCGCGGATCGTCTCCCGAGGCGTAGGTGATCGCCTCGAGCAGGCGCCCTTCGGGATCGCGGAAAAAGAGGCCGACCGCGATCTCATGGTCACGTTCCTCGTGCTCGATCCCGGCGTCGTCGAGCCGGCGTTTGATCTCCCCGCGCTCGGCCTCGGAGACGCGGACGGCGACGTGGTCGCCCGGCCCGCCGCGATCATGGAAGGCCAAGCCGGTTTTGCCCAGGTATGCCATCACGGGGTGGCCTTCCGCCTTGACGACGCGCGCGCCGAGGATTCGCTCGTAGAAGCCGGCCGTCGAGTCGGGGTCGTCCGTTTCGAAGGCCGCGTGGTCGAGCCGTGGCATGCTCGCGACGATGAACCGCGCGGCTCTGATCGTCAACCCGTTTGCGAGCGGCGTCACCGAGGAAGGGCTTGCGGCCGTCGAGCGCGAGCTGCGGCCGAGCGTCGAGCTGGCGGTGACGCTGACCGAGCGGCCCGCGCACGCGACCGAGCTCGTTCTCGGGCTGGGGGGCGTCGAACG
>VAXH01000087.1:43450-82171 GCA_005883955.1 Actinomycetota bacterium
TGAGGCGAATCTCGCTCGGGCGGGTCAACGGGAGGCGGTTCGCTTTTGCCGCCGGCATCGGCTTCGATGCGGAGCTTGTTCGTCGAGTCGACCGGCGCGGCCGCCGAAGCGACGGCCGCAGGCCCGGTGACCTCGTCTTTGCCTGGGAGACTGCCAAGCTGCTCACGGCCTGGCGCGGGCATCGGGAGCCGGTGCTCGAGATCGAGGGGTTCGGCCGTGCCGCGTTCGCGCTCGTCGCCAACGGCTACCCCTACTCGTACGCTGGGCGGAGGCCTGTGAGGGTCGCGCCCGAGGCGCGTTTCGAGCTTGGGCTCGACCTCGTCGCGCCGCAGCGGCTCGCGCCTCGGGCGATCCCTCGCTTCGTCGGCTATGCCTTCCGCGGTGGTACCGACCGGGCGGAGGACGTCCTCTACGGCCACGATCTCGATCGGATCGAGGTGCGCTGCGACCAGCCGCTGGCGCTTCAGGTCGACGGCGAGGATCTCGGGGACGTCGACTCGGCAGTCTTCGAGGCCGAGCGGGACGCGGTGTCGATTCTGGCGCCGGGCGCCGGTACGCTCACGGCGTGACCGACCCGCGGACGCGCCACACGCGAGCGCTGCTGCTCGTGGCGGCGTCCTTCGTGCTGGTCGCGCTCGTCGCGGTGGCGGCCGGCGGCTACCGGCTCGGGGGGTCGAGCTCCTCGCGGCCCAACCCCTACGCAGTCGACACGATCCTGACGATCGTGATCGCCCTCTACATCGTCGCCGCGGTCGGTGTGGTCATCGTGATGTTCTGGAGCGGGCTCGAGCTCCGCCGCTACCCGCGGCAGCAGACGCGACGCCAGCGGACCCTGAGGATGGTTTTCGTCCTCCTCGGCGCCGCGGCTCTCGTCACCGTCGCCGCCGAGCGCTATCACCTGCGCTCCCACCCTCGTCAGCCGATCGAAAAACCGGCGCTCGGGAACCCGGCGAAACGCGGAAAGGACAAGCAGGCTGCCGCGAGCCCGGCGGCGCACCATGCTCAGCTCCGTCTGGCACCGCTGCTGGCCATTCTGGGCGCCGGTGGAGCTGCGCTCGCGGCATTCCTGGTCGCCGAGCGCCGGCGCAAGGGTCGGCTGCCGCACGACTTCAACGTCCGGGAAGCGCTCTCCGACGTCTTGGAAGAGACGCTGGACGACCTGCGGGCCGAGACCGATCCGCGCCGCGCCGTGATCGCGGCGTACGCCCGGATGGAGCGGGCGCTCGCGGCGCACGGCTTCCCGAGGCGCCGGTTCGAGGCCCCGCACGAGTATCTGACGCGAGTCCTGGGAGAGCTGAGCGGCGGCCGCCTCGCTGCCGCCCGGCTGACCGCCTTGTTCGAGCATGCCCGCTTCAGCCCGCATGAGATCGACGCCGCGATGAAGGCCGAGGCAATCGAGGCGATCGAGACCCTCCAGGCCGATCTCGCGGCCAACGAAGCGGAGAAAGCTGCGTGACCGGCAAGCTGATCCGGATCGGAGCGGCTGTCTTGGTTGCGACGGCGATCCTGGCGACGCTCATCGTGCTCGTTCCGAGGAGGCAGTCGCTGTTCGTCGGGATCTACGAGCTCGTCCTCGCGACAATCGCGATCGGGACCGTGGTCGGTTCCTTTCGAACCTTCGAGCCGGAGGCATGGATGCACTCGCCCTTCGAACGCGAGCCCGAGAAGCCGGAGCAGCCGCAGCCGATCGCCGAGCTCGACCGCATCGACCGGCTGGTGGTGCTGGGAGCGGCCAACGAGTTCGACTTCCACTACCGCCTTCGGCCCGTGCTCCGGCAGGTTGCGGCCGAGCGCCTGTACGGCTTGCATGCCATCGAGCTCGACCAAGATCCTGGGCGCGCGAGACCGCTGCTCGGAGACGAGCTCTGGGAGGCCGTCCGGCCGGACCGTAAGGTAGGCCGGCGCGCAGGCCCCGGCCTGCCATCGGCGGAGCTTGCCGCGCACGTCGCGCGGTTGGAGCAGCTGTGACGATCGAGCAGCTCGCCGCAAAGGCCGAGGAGATCCTGGTCGAGCTCGAACGCGCGATCGTCGGCAAGCGCGACGCGCTGGAGCTCGTCCTGCTCGGCGTCCTCGCCGACGGGCACGTCCTGTTCGAGGACTTTCCCGGCCTGGCCAAGACGCTGATCGCCCGCTCGTTCGCGCAGGTGACCTCGATGCGCTTCACGCGGGTTCAATTCACGCCCGACCTGATGCCCGGCGACGTCACCGGCTCGTCGATCTTCGATCAGCGCACGTCGGACTTCGAGTTCCGGCCGGGCCCGATCTTCACCAACCTCCTCCTCGCCGACGAGATCAACCGCGCGCCGCCGAAGACGCAGGCGGCGCTGCTCGAGGGAATGCAGGAGCAGCAGGTGACGATCGAAGGGACCACGCGCGCGCTCGAGCGGCCATTTCTCGTGCTCGCGACGCAGAACCCGGTCGAGTACGAGGGGACTTACCCGCTCCCGGAGGCGCAGCTCGACCGCTTCCTGCTGCGTCTGCAGATCGGCTATCCCTCGGCGGACGACGAGTGGACGATTCTCGAGCGGCGGCTCGAACGTGGGGAGGACGAAGTCGAGTTGAGCCCGGTTGTCGACCGGGAGACGCTGCTGGCGATGCAGGGCGCGGTCGAGGACGTCCACGTCGCCGACAGCCTCGGCCGCTACATCGTCGACCTCGTCGGGGCGACCCGGTCGAGCCCGCGGCTGCAGGTCGGAGCGAGCCCGCGCGGCTCGCTCGCGTTGCTGAAGCTGTCGCGCTGCCGCGCCGCGCTGCACGGCCGCGATTTCGCGACGCCGGACGACGTGAAAACCGTCGCCGTACCGGGGCTGGGGCACCGCTTGATGCTGAAGCCCGAGCTCTGGGTGCAGCGGATCAGCGGCGACGACGTCGTCCGCGAGGTGCTTGAGCAGGTGCCGACGCCGTCCGCCGAAGAAGCGCTGCGGCTCCCTGAGTGACTCGCTACGCCACGCCGAAGCTCGGCGCCTATGTCGTCCTGACGGCGCTCGGACTGCTGGCGTCGCTGGTCTTCGCCCGGCCTGAGCTGGCGCTGATCGCGATCCCGTTCGCGGTCTTGCTGGCAGTCGGCCTCGCGTACGCGAGGAAGCCGGATGTGCGCGTGCATGTCGAGCTCGACCGCGAGCGCGTGCTCGAGGACGACGAGATTAATCTAGAGGTGGAGTTGGATGCCCGCGACTCCGTGGCGCGGCTCGAGCTTTTGGTCGAGATCCCGCGCGGGCTCGAGCTCGTCAGCGGCAGGAATCCGGTCGCGCTCCGGCTCGAGGCCGGCGAGGAACGGCTGCTCGAGCTGCGGTTCCGCTGCGCCCGCTGGGGTGCGTACCGGCTCGGCGACGTCCATCTGCGAGCGCGCGACGCCGCGAGCCTGCTGGCCTGGGAGCAGACGCTTCCCCGGGCCGAGACGCTTCGCGTCTACCCCAGACCTGAGGAGATTCGGGAGCTCGTGGCTCCGCGGGAGACGCAGCTCTTCACCGGGAACCGCGTCTCGAGGCAGAAGGGCGAAGGGCTCGAGTTCGCGGACCTGCGGCCGTTTGCGCCCGGCGACCGGATCAGACGGATCAACTGGCGTGCCAGCGCGCGCCGCGGGGACCTCTGGGTGAACGAGTTCCATGCCGAGCGGAATGCCGACGTGATCCTGTTCCTCGACAGCTTCGCGGACGCCCGTCGTGGCGGCACGGGGACACTCGACCAGGCGATCCGGGCAGCCGCGACGCTGAGCGAGCGCTACCTCGTCGACAAGGACCGGGTCGGCCTCGTCAACTTCGGCGGCGTTCTCAACTGGCTCCGTCCCGGAACGGCGATGCTACAGCGCTACAGGATCGTCGAGGCGCTGCTGAACACGCAGATCACGCTCAGCTACGCCTGGAAGGAGATCGACGTCCTGCCGCGAGGGACGCTGCCGGCGAAAGCGCTCGTCCTCGCGCTGACCCCCTTGCTGGACGACCGCGCCGTCAGCGCGCTGCTCGATCTGCGTGCGCGCGGATTCGACCTCGTCGTGATCGAGATCTCGCCGCTGCCGTTCGCCGAGCCGGCCCCGGGCGCTTCGGGAGAACTGGCGTTCCGGCTCTGGAAGCTCTTGCGCGAGGGTCGCCGGGCCGAGTACGAGCGGGCCGGCGCGCCGGTGGTCGAATGGCAAGAAGGCGTGCCGCTGACAGCGATCCTCGAGGGGGTGAGCGCATCTCGCCGGCACGCGCACGCACGCGCCTAGCCCTGGCGGTCGCGGCAGTGGCGGTTGTCGCCGGGGTCGCGGTCTACGGCGCGTTCGAGGCGGACCGCATCGCGTTTCTGGTGCTCGCGCTGGGCGCCGGCTCGGTCGCGTTGCTCGCCTTCGGCCTGGCGGCTCCGAGCCCGCCGGCCCTGGTCGGCTCGCTCGTCGGCATCGCCGCTTCGTGGTCGTTGTCGGCGTGGACGAGGGGCTCCGGGGCACCGGGCGGGACGATTCTCGCCGCCTCTGGAATCTTCGTCGCGGCCGAGCTCGCCTACTGGTCGCTCGAGCAGGCGTCGGTCCCGGACGAGCCTGAGCTCCTCGCGCGGCGAGCAGCCGGGCTCGCTCTCCGGGCCGCCGGCGCGCTCGCGCTCGTTTCCTTCGCGCTCGCCGCACTTGGCCTGCGTGCCGGCGGCGGCCTGCTGCTCGAGGCGGTCGGCGCCGCCGCCGCCGTTGCACTGCTAGCGCTCGTCCTGCTGCTCGCGCAGACCGATCACCAGCACTAACAAAGCCCGTTTCAAGCAGCACTGCCGCTACCGCCCTGCCCGGCGGGATTAGACGGACGCCCCGGCAAAGCCGCGCCGTCCTCTAGGTCGGCGTCGCAAGCGAACGCCCTCAGGAGCGGTAGATTTCGCAGCCGATGACCGCGGTGCTTCCTGCCGAGCGCGACCTCCGGCGCGTGATCGGAGACGGCGAGGCAATTCCGGACGGAGAGGTCGAAGGGCTCGAGGAGCGCGATCTGCTCGAGCTCTACCGCTCGATGGTCCTGCTGCGAACCTACGACGAGCGCTCGGTCGTCTTCCACCGCCAGGGCCGGATCGGCACCTACGCGATCTTCTGGAACCACGAGGCGATGCAGGCCGGCTCGGTCTACGCGCTCGAGCGCGAGGATTGGATCTTCCCGAGCTACCGGGAGTCGGCGATCGGCCTCCTGCGCGGGATGCCGGTCTCGACGGTGCTCTCCTGGTGGCGGGGCCATCCCGCCGGCTGGTGGAACCCGCTCGACTACAACGTCGCCTCGATCTGCGTTCCGATTGGGACGCACGTGCCGCACGCTGCGGGGCTCGCCTGGGGGAAGAAGCTGCGCGGCGAGCCAGCCTGCGCGATCGCCTACTTCGGCGACGGCGCCACCTCCGAGGGCTCGTTCCACGAAGGTGCCAACTTCGCGGCGGTCATGCGCGCGCCCCTGATCCTCTTCTGCAATAACAACCAGTGGGCGATCTCGACGCCGCTCTCCGCCCAGACCGCGGCGGACACGCTCGCCGACAAGGCGGTCGGCTACGGGGTCCCGGGCGTCCGCGTCGATGGGACCGACGTGCTCGCGGTGTTCGAGGCGACGCGCGACGCCGTCTCGCGCGCTCGCGCGGGCGAGGGACCGACCTTCATCGAGGCGGTCTCGTATCGTGCCGCGCCGCACGCGACCGCCGACGACCCCCGCGCCTACATCGATCTTGAGCGGGTCGAGGAGGAGAAGGCGCGCGAATGCCTGGGGCGGTACGAGGCGTACCTGCGCCGGGCGGGCGTGCTGAGCGATGAGCTCGCCGAGTCGACTCGCGTCGAGGCGGCCGAGGCGGTGCGGTCCGGAATCGCGGCCGCGGAGGCCGAGCCGCCGGCCGACGTGGGGCTGTTGTTCGAGCATGCCTACGCGGCGCCCCCGGCATCGTTCGCGGCCGAGCTCGCCGAGCTGAGGGAGGTGCTCGATGGCTGAGTTGACCCTCGTCGAGGCGATCAACGAGGCCTTCCACACCGAGCTCGGGCGCGATGACTCGGTGCTCGTGATGGGCGAGGACGTTGGCCGGGCAGGCGGGGTCTTCCGCGCGACGGCTGGACTGCGGGACAAGTTCGGCGCCGACCGGTGCGTCGACACGCCGCTCGCCGAAGCCGGGATCCTCGGTACTGCCGTCGGTCTCTGCATGGCGGGCTGGCGGCCGGTATGCGAGATGCAGTACGACGCCTTCTCCTATCCCTGCCTCGACCAGCTGATCACCCACGTCGGCCGCTACCGCTGGCGGACGCGCGGCGGGATGGAGTTTCCGCTGGTCGTCCGGATGCCTTACGGCGGGGGCGTGCGCGCGCCGGAGCTGCACGACGACTCGCCCGAGGCGTACTACGCGCACACGCCCGGGGTGAAGGTCGCGATTCCCTCGACGCCGGCGGACGCGAAAGGACTGCTCGCGGCGGCGATCCGCGATCCCGATCCGGTGATCGTGTTCGAGCCGAAGCTCCACTACCGAACGCTGCGCGGCGAGGTGCCGGCGGGCGAGCACGTCGTCCCGCTCGGCGAAGCTCGTTTGGCACGGGAGGGTGAGGATGCGACGATCGTCGCCTACGGCTCGATGGTCCCGGTCGCCGAGGCGGCCGCGGACGCGCTGGCGGGCGAGGCTTCGCTCGAGGTGCTCGACATCCGCACCCTGAAGCCGTTGGACGAGGACGCGCTCCTCGGGTCAGCCGGGAAGACGGGACGCGTCGTGATTGTTCAAGAGGCGCCGCGCACCGCCGGCTACGGCGCCGAGCTGGCCGCGATTCTCGCCGAGAAGGCGATGCTCGACCTGCGCGCGCCCGTGATCCGGGTGACGGGCTACGACGTGCCGTATCCGTACTGGCAGATCGAGGACGCGTACATGCCTTCCGTCGAACGCGTTGTCGCAGCCGTACGTAGGACGCTCGAGTTCTGATCAACGAGCGGCTGAGACTTTGGCTCGAGCGCGGCCGCGCCGGCTACCACCTGCGCGACGCGGCGACGGGCGAGCCGGTTCGCTGGGAGGACCCCCGCCTGCGGGTCGTCGCGGTCGCCGGCGTGACCTTCAGGCCCGGTAACGTCGACGACGCCTCGTTCGATCCCGGCCGCCGGCTTGGGCTGTTGCGCGAGCCCGAGAACGAGCACGATCCGAATGCAGTCGCGATCTGGAACGAGGAGCGGACGCTCCAGGCCGGCTACGTCCCACGCGAGACCGCGGCCGACCTCGCCGGCGACGAGCAGGCCGTCTCGCTCTGGCGCGTCGAAGGAGGGCTGCGGGTGCTGATCGTGCCCGCCGATGCCTGGGTTGGAGCGCCGCGTCGTTAGGGCGGATTGAGCGGGTCCGCCGGCCAGGCCGGCACACGCCTTATAGGCGGCATCGCAAGCGACGCCTCGGGTGTCGCCGGGCGCCCCGGGTCGGAAGGCCCCGATAGATTCAACTTGTGGCTTACGAGTTCAAACTGCCCGACCTTGGCGAAGGGCTGACCGAGGGCGAGGTCGCCCGCTGGCTCGTAGCCGAGGGGCAGGAGATCCGCGAGGACGACCCGCTCGTCGAGATCCAGACCGACAAGACGACGGTCGAGATCCCCTCGCCGGCCGCCGGCAAGGTCGCCCGGATTCTGGTCGCCGAGGGCGAGACCGTCGCGGTAGGGACGGTCTTGGTCGTGATTGGCGACGGCGCCGCGCCGGAGGGGCAGCCAAGCGCCGAGGAAGCGCCGCAGCAGCAGGCCGCTGTGTTCACTTCGGACCGGTCCCCGTACCTGGCACCGGGACACGCCCATGCCGGACAGCGGGTTCGCGCGACGCCACTCGTTCGGCGCCTGGCACAAGAGCTCGGCGTCGAGCTCGAATCCCTGCGGGGAACCGGGCCGCAGGGCCGAGCGACCGAGGAGGACGTGCGCTCCGCGGCCGCGTCTCCTCGCCTGGCACCGGGACACGCCCCGGAGGGACGCCGCGAGCCGCTGCGCGGAGTCCGGAAGCTGATTGCCGAGCACATGGCACGCGCGCACGCCGAGGTGCCGCCAGTGACCTGGGTCGAAGAGTGCGACTTCGGCGCCGTCGATCTGAAGCGGCTCGTCCCGCTGACGCTCAAGGCCGTGGCCGAGGCGCTCCAGGAAGTGCCGGAGTTGAACGCGCGCTTCGAAGGCGGCGAGATCGTCTACCTCGACCGCTACGACCTCGGCGTCGCCGTGCAGACCGATCAGGGCCTCGTCGTCCCGGTCGTCCGCGACTGCGACTCGCGTTCCGTCGACGAGCTGGCGGACGAGCTCGCGCGGCTCGCCGACGCGGCGCGCGCGCACAAGCTCAAGCCCGAGGAGCTCCGAGGCTCGACGTTCACCGTCACGAGCGCGGGCAAGCTCGCCGGCCTGCTGACGACGCCGATCGTCAACCACCCGGAGGTCGGGATCCTCAGCATCGGCCGGGTCGCCGACCGGCCGGTCGTCCGCGACGGTGAGATCGTTGCTCGCCCGACCGGGACGATCGCCGTCACTTTCGACCACCGTGTCGTCGACGGCGCTCGGGCCGCCGAGTTCGGCCTGGCGGTGATCCGCCGATTGGAGACTGGGATGGAGCCCGGCGCGCCGCAGAAAGCGCCGGGCCCCCGAGGGACGAACTAAAGGTCGGCCTTCAGCTGGCCGCGCATCGCGCCGCCGAGATGCTTGGCGTTGTGCACGTTCACGTAGAAGGCGGACGGCTTCGCCGCAACCGCGTTGATCTTCGCCTTCGGCGCCGTCGTGCAGCCCTGGCGCTTAAAAGTCGTCCCGAACGCGATGTAGACGGGGCCGGAGACGCCGGGCCTGCCCTTGTGGATGTGAGCGGCCGTGGGCTTCCCGTCGATCTTGGTGATCGTGAACTCCCAGCAGACCTTGCCGACGCTCGGCTTCAGAGTCACCTCGACCCTGCCGCGATTCGAGGCCGGCGCGGCCGGAACCTCGTTCGTCCCGCGGAGCTGTGCATGTAGGTGGTTACCGCCCGTGGCGGTCGCGACCGCCGCCAGCACGAGTCCTGCGGCGAGAGCAGCGGCAAGCGCCGCGATCGTGAGCATTCCCTTTCGCATAGAACCTCCCATGACGTGGTTTCGCCGGTAGTTCGCGAAGAGAACGCGTTCGGTTTCCCGGTCCCAGGTCGGCACTACACTGGACCGAATGTGGGAGTGGTACCGGATTGGCGTTGCAGCCGGCATCGGCGCCGGCATCGCCCTCCTCGCTGCAGGCTGGCTGGCCAGAAAGCGGCCCGGAGCGCTGCTGGCGATCCTGATCGGCGTGGCCGTCGGGATCGGCGTCGGCTTCGCCCTCGGTGACTGGAAGGACGCCGTCGGCGGTGCGGTCGGCGGTGTGCTCGGGGGACTCGGTGGCGCCCCGCTCGCGGCCGGAACCCTGCGTCGAGGCGGTACCGTCAGCGGCACGGGAATCCTGATCGGCCTCGCCGGGCTCGGGATCGCCGCACTCGCGCTCGTGCCGTTTCTCGGCTACCTCGAAGCGCTGGCCTTGCCCGCGCTCGCCGCGCGCGCACGTCGCCGCGAGCCCGAGCGGTATGCGGGCCTGCGCACGCTCGCCCGGGACTAGTGCCCAAGAAGCTGATCCTGATCGTGATCGACGGCCTCACTCCGGCCGCGTTCGAGCTGGCGGCCGAGGACGACCGCACACCCGCGTTGAAGTTCCTCACAGCAAATGGCAATTACGCGCGCGGGATCTCGACGTTCCCGTCGCTGACGCCGGTCTGCCTGTCGTCGATCGCGACCGGCGCCCATCCCGACGTTCACGGGGTCCCCCACCTCGTCTGGTATCACCGCGGCGAGCACCGGATAGTTGAGTACGGGTCCTCGTTCGCCGCCGTCCGTGCCGCGGGTACGCGTCAGACGCCGGCTACACGACCGCGGCGATCAATTTCACCTGCTACCGGGGCCGCAACCGCCACGCTTCCACCGTGCCCGCCTTTACTCGCCGCCCGGCCTTCGGGCCGAAGCGCTTCTTCTTCTTCAATCTGTTCGAGTCGGACGTGACCGGCGCCCCGCTCGCGGTCTTCGGGCGCTCGGCAGGGTCGGTGGACGCGTACGCGGCGGCGGTCGGCCGCTGGCTGGTCACCAGGGACGGCTTCGACTTCCTCGTCCACTACCTGCCGGACTACGACTTCGCCTCGCACGCGGCCGGCCCAGGGGCATCGGAGCAGGCATTGCAGCGAAGCGACGCAGCGATCTGGGCCTTGGTCGAGGCAGCCGGCGGGCCCGACGAGTTCCTCGAGCGCTACGCGGTCCTCCTCTGCGCCGACCACGGCCAGACGCGGATCGACCGGAAAGTCCGGCTGGAGGAGCGCTTCCTGGACGCGGGTGTGATCGTGACCGCTTCGAACCGCGCCGGCATGGTCTACCGAACGGGCAAGACGCGAGAGGACACCCGCGAGCTCGCGGCGCGCCTCGATGCCGAGGCAGGGGTCGAGGCAGCGCTCTTCCTCGAAGCGAATGAGGCCATCGCGCGCCGCGCCGGCGAGGAGCTCCGCTTCGCGCCCGCGGCGAGCGGCTGGGCAACAAGCGGGGATCTGACGCTCCTGCCGCAGCCGGACGCGCTCGAACGCGCGTGGGCGGCGCTCCGCAATCCCAACGCCGGTGAGCTGATCGTCTCGGCCGCCGAGGGTATCGAGTTCGCCGACCTCGCCGGTCGCAGCCACCTCGGCGGCGGCAGCCACGGCGCCCTCGCCGCCGCCGACTCGGAGGTGCCGTTGCTCACCGTCGGCATCGACGCAGCGCCGCGGAGCATCACCGACCTGGCGCCGCTGGCGCTCGAGCACTTCGGCGTCGAGCCTCCCGCCTACACCCGCGCTCTCGCTCATGCTGCCTGAGGACGAGCAATCCCGTCAGCGCCGCTCCATGGTGGAGGCGCAGCTGCGCGGACGCGACATCGTCGACGAGCGCGTGCTTCGCGCGATGGCCGCCGTCCCGCGCGAGCGATTCGTCGGGGAGAGCGAGCAGCGGCGTGCCTACGAAGACGCCGCCCTGCCGATCAGCGGCGGACAGACGATCTCCCAGCCCTACATGGTCGCGCGCATCTGCGAGGCCCTTCGGCTGGCCGGCGGCGAGCGGGTGCTCGACGTCGGCACCGGCTCCGGCTACCAGGCGGCCGTGCTCGCGGAGCTCGCGGCGGAGGTGCATACGATCGAGCGGATCCCCGAGCTCGCGGAGGCCGCCCGAGAGCGGCTGACGGAGTCGGGATACGGCCGTGTCCAGGTGCATGTCGGCGACGGCACCCTCGGCCTGCCCGAGTTCGCGCCCTTCGACGGCATCGCCGTCGCCGCCGCGGCGCCCGGTTTCCCGCAGACGCTCTACGATCAGCTGAAGCCGCGAGGTCGCCTTGTCGTCCCGGTCGGCAGCGCCCGCGGCCAGCGCCTCGAGGTTGCAGTCAGGAGCCCGGAAGGGCCGGCGGTCATCCATTCCGTACCGTGTCGCTTCGTGCCGCTTGTCGGCGCCGAGGGGTTCGGCGAATAACCCCGTTTGCGGACCCGCCGAAGGGCAAGAACGCCGTCGTGAGACGGCGCGCCGAGGAGTCGCTTGCGAATCGACTTGGAGGCCGTGCGGGCTTTGCCCCCTGCGGCCGTATCGACCCGATTGATGGGCGGAGGTGGTCTCGAGCTGGCTGACGAATACTCAGCGGAAGCGCTTTTGAGCTTGCCTCTGCGTTTTCGCGGGATCGAGCTCGGCCGCTCCGTCGATCTGCTCGTTGCCCGCGACGCGACCCGCGCGCTCGGCTTCGACATCCTCTGCGGGGACCACGCTCATCGGTTCCTGCCGTTCGCCGTCGCGAACCTGAAGGACGACGCGATCGAGATCGAGTCGCCGCTCGTGCTGCTCGACTTCGGCGAGTTCGGCTTCTACCGCGAGCAGGCGACGACGCTGAGCGAGCTCAATGGAGAGGCCGGCGAGGTCGTCGTCGAGCGCGACGGGTCGATCAAGGGAATCACCCCGCGCTGATAGCCTCGCCCGCCGATGGCACAGCCGCCTTCCGCCGTGCTCGCCGCACGCGCCCGAGCGGTTCGTGCGCTCCGCAAACCCGCGAACTGGATGCAGCTTGCGAAGTTCGCCGCAGTCGGCGCGACAGGCTATGCCGTCAACCTCGCCGTCTACACGGCGCTCCTGCGCGGGGCCGACTGGCACTACATCTACGCGGCTACGGTCTCGTTCCTGGTTGCCGTCACCAACAACTACCTCTGGAACCGTCTCTGGACGTTCCGCGACCAGCGCGGGCATGTGGGGTTTCAGGGTCTCCGCTTCTTCGCGGTCGCGCTCGTTGCCTACGCCGCCAACCTCGGCATCCTCAGCGCACTGATTGCCATCGGCATGAACAAGGTCGCCGCGCAGGCGATCGCGATCGTGCTCGTGACGCCGCTGAATTTCATCGGGAACAAACTCTGGTCGTTCGCCCGGTAGTGGGCGTGTGGCCGCGTCCACTAACCTGATTCCATGCGCCGGCTGGGAGTCGCCGCCTTTTGCGCGCTGCTGCTCGTGCCCGCCGCCGGAGCTGCGCCCAAGACAATCCTGACCCAGAAGCGGGCGACCGCGATCTTCCTCGCTAACCCGAAGGTCGCGCAATGGCTGCGGCATTACCCGCCGAAGACCCGCACGACCGAAGCGACCTACAGCGCGCAGTTCGAGAAGCTCGGTGACCGAGGCCTGGACCGGCCCGCAGGTCGCCTGGAAGATGGCGCGCGGCTACAAGGGCGCCTTCGGCGGCAAGGAGATCAACAGCCTGCCGATCTGGCTCGGGTTCTGTGCTGCCTTCCTGCTCGGGCTCGCCGACTTCCGCCGGCCGTTCTCGCTCCGGAATCTCGACCTGCTCGCGCTCGTCTCGTTCAGCATTTCACTCTGGTACTTCAACAAGGGACACGTCTTCACGGCGATGCCGCTCGTCTACCCGCCGCTCGTCTACCTGCTCGGACGGATGGTGTGGAGCGTCCGGCGGGGTCGAGCAGTCCCGGCGACGCGACCGGTCTGGCCCGTCTGGCTGCTCGCCGCCGCGGCGGTCTTCCTGGTCGGCTTTCGGATCGGCCTCAACGTCGAGAACTCGAACGTGATCGACGTCGGCTACTCGGGCGTCGTCGGTGCCGAGCGGATCTCGTCGGGCGAGGCTCCCTACGGCAACTTTCCCGTCGAGGACAGCCGGAAGGCCTGCGGGCCGGCGGACGAGGACGGCGAGATCCGCGATCGAATCCAGACGAACGGGCGCTGCGAGTCGGCCAATCCGCAGGGGGACACGTACGGTCCGGTCGCCTACGAGGCGTACCTACCGGCCTACTGGTTGTTCGGGTGGAGCGGCAAGTGGGACAGCCTGCCCGCCGCTCATGCCGCGACTATCGCCTTCGACCTGCTCTGCCTGCTCGGGCTGGCCCTGGTCGGCCTGCGTTTCGGCGGGCTCACGCTCGCGGTCACCCTCGTCTTCGCCTGGGCGGCCTGGCCGTTCACGCAGTACGTGTCGAGCTCGAACACGAACGACGCGCTGCCGCCGCTTTTTCTGATCTGGGGCTTCTGGCTGGTGACTTCGTCGTTTGCCCGCGGCGCTTTCTCCGCGCTCGCGGGCTGGACGAAGTTCGCGCCGCTGCTCGTGGCGCCACTGTGGGCCTCGTACCCGGACTCGCGCGCCCGTCCGCGCGAGAAGCTCGTCTTCCTCGGCGGCTTCCTCGCGGCAACAGTTGTCGCGTTCTCAGTGCTTTTGCTCGAGCCGAGCCCGCTCCACGCCGTCCACGTTTTCTACGACCGCACGATCAAGTTCCAGGTCGGCCGGCATTCCCCATTCTCGATCTGGGACTGGAAGCAGTACGGCGCCGGCTATCCGGATCTGCACCTCGTCCAGCGGGTGCTGCAGGTGCCGCTCGTGATCGGCGCGATCGCGGTCTACTTCGTCCCGCGACGCAAGACGGCACGTCAGCTCGCGGCGCTGACCGCAGCACTACTGCTCGGCTTCGAGCTCGTGCTGACGCACTGGTTCTACCTCTATCTCCCCTGGTTCTTCCCCTTCGTTGCCTTCGTGGCCTTGACGGTCGAACGCGAGGCTGTCCCCGAAGAGGCCCCTGTACCCCGTGAGCACGACGCAAGAGCGCTGGTCGCTGCCGGCTGAGCGCCGGATCGCGCTCGCGGCCGGGCTCGTCGCGCTCGCGGTCTTCGGCGCCGCCTGGGCGCTGCTCCACCGCGGCTTCTACCGGCGCGACCAGATCATCGACACGCCGGTCTACCAGCGTTACGGCGACGCCATGCTCGACGGGCAAGTGCCCTATCTGGACTTCAGGGTCGAGTACCCGCCGGCGGCGCTGCCGGTCTTCCTCCTACCGGCGATTGGCGATCGGCACGACCCAGCCATCTATCGGCGGAACTTCGAGCGGCTGATGGTGCTCTGCGGCCTCCTCGCGATCGCAGGCGCAGCGATCGCACTCGGCGCCTTGCGTGCAGAGCCGGAGCGTCTGCTCGCCGCGCTCGGCTTCGCGGCGCTGACGCCGCTCGCGCTCGGTTCCGTGATCCTGACCCGCTTCGACCTCTGGCCGACGGCGCTCCTGGTGCTCGGCCTGGCCGCGGTGCTCGCGGAGCACAGGCGGACCGGACTCGGCGTACTTGGGCTCGCCGCTGCGGCCAAGATCTTCCCGGTCGTCGTCGTGCCGCCCGCGCTCGTCTATGTCTGGCGGCGCCACGGACGGCGGGAGGCGCTCCTGTGCGCGGCCGTCTTCGCGGGCGTGGTCGCGATCATTTTCCTGCCGTTCGTGCGGCTCTCGCCCGGCGGCGTTTGGGACAGCCTGCACCGGCAGGCGGACCGGCCGCTGCAGATCGAGAGCCTCGGCTCGAGCTTCCTGCTCGTCGCCCACCAGCTCGGCGCCTGGACAGTCCACCTCGACCTGAGCCACGGCTCGCAGAACCAAGGCGGCTCGCTGGCGAACGCGCTGGCGGTGATCCAGAGCGTCGTCCAAGCGCTGGTCGTGGTCGCACTGTGGGTCGCGTTCGCCCGCGGACCGGCGACGCCGGAGCGGCTCGTCCGCTACTCGGCCGCGGGTGTGGCGGCGTTCATCGCCTTCGGCAAGGTGCTCTCGCCGCAGTTTTTGATCTGGCTGTTGCCCCTCGTCCCGCTCGTCCGCGGGCGGCGCGGGCTCGCCGCCTCTGCCGTGCTCGCCCTCGCGCTCGTGCTGACGCAGCTCTGGTTCCCGTATCGCTACTGGCGGCTGGCGCTGCACCAGGACGCGATCGCGTCCTGGCTCGTCTTCGCGCGCGACCTCGTGCTCGTGGCGCTCGTCCTTGTCCTGGCTATACCTCGACGCGGACGGGCTCGCACGACGTAGCGCGACCGTCGGCTTCGCATTCGAGCATGGCACCCTCGATCCGGACACCGCCCTCGGCGGGCTTGAAGCGGACGGGCATGCCGGTGCGCATGCGCGCGATCGCGAGGTCGGCCTGGACGCCGATCACGGAGTCGTGCGGGCCGGTCATGCCGGCGTCGCTGATCGCCGCCGTGCCGCCGGGTAGGACGCGGGCGTCGTTCGTCTGCACGTGCGTGTGGGTGCCGATCACGGCGGTGACGCGGCCGTCGAGCCAGCGCGGCAGCGCCACCTTCTCGCTCGTCGCCTCGGCGTGGAAATCGACCAGGATGACGTGAGCGTGCTTCCGCGCCTCGTCGACCAGCTCGTCGACGACTTCGAAGGGGCCGACAGCCGGATCGATGAACAGCCGCCCGAGCAGGTTGATCACCGCCACCGGCGTGCCGTCGGCGGCCGGGATGACGGTCAAGCCCCGTCCGGGTGACTCCGTGCTGACGTTGGCGGGCCTGATCACACGGTCGGACGCCGCCAGGTACGGCCCGATCTCGGGCCGGCGCCAGACGTGATTGCCGAGCGTGATCACGTCGGCGCCGGCGGCGAGGATGCGGTCGGCGATGCGCGGCGTGATGCCGGCGCCGTCCGCGGCGTTCTCGCCGTTGACGACGCAGAAGTCGGCCGCTAGCTCCGCCCGCAGACCGGACAGCCGTTCCTCGACGGCCCGGCGCCCCGGGACGCCGAACACGTCCGCAACAAAGAGAATCCTCATTGCCGTCGGCGCTCGAGCTGCAACGTGTGCTCTCCCGCCAACCGGGATGAGACGGCTGCGGCGGCAAAGCCGCCCCAGCCTCTAAGTCGGCATCGCAAGCGACTGTTCACCATGGCCGGCGCTCGATCTGCACTGGGCGCTCTCCCGCCAAGCGGGATGAGACAGCTGCGGCGGCAAAGCCGCCCCAGCCTCTGAGTCGGCATCGCAAGCGACGCCTCAGGGCGTCGAAAGAGCCGCCGCGGGGCGAACTTCGATCTCGACGTGATTGCCCGCGTCCTGCGTGTAACGGGCCAGCGCCTGCTCCTCGACGTGCGAGAAGTCCAGCAACGTGCCGAGCTTGGACGTGCCGGCGGCGATGCTCGAACCCACCGTCAACGACGGGTCGGGCCTGACGTGCGTGATTGCGACGACGAACGATGGACCGCCGGTCGGCTGAACGTCGATCTCGGAGCCGAAGCGCTGACCGTTGATGATGTAGGGGGTGAGCCCGATCACACTACCGTCGACGGGTGAATAGACGTCTGTGCCCGGCAGCGCGCCGACATCGAGGGCTGCCGTTCCCGAGCCTTGGCCACCGGCGAGCTGAAACCAGCGGATACCCCGGCTACCGCCGCCGAACACGCTCCGGGCGAACCGAGTGAGCGTGCCGGGGTTGGCCTGCGAACCGAGCGGTTGGAGGGCGACGGCGCCGTCGCCGCTCGCGTGGTAGCCGATCGCCGTCACGCGGGACTGCGCAATCGGGAGCTGGATCCGCAGCGCCCCCTCGAGCGCGACGACCTGCGGGCTCGGCGGTCCCGACGGAAGCAGGCGGTTGGCCGGTGCGGGCCCGACGGTGCTCTGGGTAGACGTAGGCTTGCCGGTCCCGAAAGCTGTCAGGAGCAGCGTGATCAGCGCGATGATCGCGAGCACGACAAGCCCGGCCACACGCCTGCGGCGGCGAACAGCTTGATGGTGAGCACGGCGATGCCGCGCAGCGATCGTGCGCCCTGTGTCCCTGGGCATCGGCGGGACGCTAACGGGTTGCTCCTCCGCCCGCAAGGAGACTCGGTCGGGCGGACTTTGTGACAGCCGAAGCCGTGGTCGCTCCTGGGGTTCGTCCCATAGTTCGTAACTGTCCAAAGCGAGGGCGCCATCCTCGGCGAAAGACCAGTCCCAGGTGGGCGGGCGGAATCTGAGGCCGCGCGTATCATCATCGCGATGGCGGGCCAGTCGCCCCCGATGCTCCAGATCCCGCGCTGGATCCAGCTCGTCACGCTGCCGCTGCTCCTGCTGCTGATCTGGGCCGTTGCGGGCGCCGTCCGTCACGTCGTCTTCCTCTTCCTGGTCGCCGGACTGATCGCGCTGCTGCTGAATCCGCTCGTCCGCGGTGTCACGAGGTTCTGGATTCCCCGCGGACTCGGAGTTGCAATCGTCTACCTGCTGTTCGCCGGCCTCGTCGCGGCCGTGAGCATCGCGCTCGGGTCGGTGATCGTCGATCAGACGAGGTCGTCCTCACATCGAGTCGATTCCTACTTTACGACCGAGCACGGACAACCTCCGCAGACTCACGCCGAGCGCGATGTCGACCGTCTGCAGGTGTGGCTGAATCACCACGGGCTGCGCCGGATCAAGGTCCGGAAGCAACTCAACGATTTCGTGAACAACATCCGCACGAAGGACGTCCAGAAGTACACGACTAGAGCGATCAACTTCGTCGAGGGCGCCGCGATCGGGACGGTGAAGCTGCTGTTCAGCCTCGTGCTCGTGCTTGTCGTCTCGGTCTACATGCTGCTCGACATGGAGCGGCTGTCGGCCGCGGTCAACCGGCGGTTTCCGCCGCCGCCGGGCTCCCCACCGCTGATCGTGCGGATCGAGCGGTCGCTCGTCGGCTACGTCAAGGGCCAGGTGCTGCTGTCCGCGATCATCGGCGTGAGCGCCGGTCTCGGTCTCTGGCTGCTCGGGACGCTCGGGCTCGGGCCGGGACTCGCGAAGTACGCGGTCGTCTTCGGCGCCTGGGTCGCGTTCACGGAGCTGATCCCCTACCTCGGGCCGTGGCTCGGGGCCATACCCCCGTTCGTCTACGAGTTGGTCGTCCACCCGATCTCGGCTCTCTGGGTCGCGCTCCTCTTCCTCTTCATCCATCAGATCGAGGGTCACGTCGTGATTCCGAACGTGATGGGGTCTGCGCTGCGGCTGCACCCCCTGCTCGTCATCTTCGGCTTGCTGGCGGGTGGGGAGATCTATGGGCTGCCGGGCGTCCTGGTCGCGCTTCCCCTCCTCGCGGCGGGCCGCGCCATGTGGGAGTTCTTCTCCGAACGGATCGAGCTCGAACGCTGGGACGAGACCGGGGGCGAGCCGCTGCCGGTTCCGGTCGAGGTCGAGACGACACCAACGGATGCTCCTACCGAGATCAAACCCTCCCGGGCCGCGAGGAGATGAGCGGTCGGCCGCCGCTGCTCGCGGCCCGGGCGGCGGCGAGGCGCTACGGCTCCCAGGTCGCGCTCGAGCCGACCGACTTCGACCTCGCCGACGGCGAGGCGGTCGCGCTCGTCGGCCCGAATGGGGCCGGCAAGTCGACGCTGCTGGCGCTGCTCGCAGGCGCGCTCGAACCCTCAACGGGCCGGATCGAGCGCCGTGACGGCGTGCAGGTCGGTTGGGCGCCGCAGCGCCTCGCGCAGTACGCGCGCCTCTCGCCGAGGGAGAACCTCGAGCTGTTCGCCCGCCTCGACGCGGATGAGCACCCGCAGAGGTCGGCCGAGCGGCTTGTGGACGAGTTCGAGCTGCCACGCGACGGAGTGCTCGCCGGCGACCTCTCGGTCGGCAACCGCCAGCGCCTGAATCTCGCGATCGCGCTGCTTGGCGAGCCCGATGCCCTGCTGCTCGACGAGCCGACCGCGGCTCTCGATCCGGATCAGCGCCGGCGGCTCTGGGAGCGGCTCGAGGCGCAGCGCGAGGCGGGGGTCGCCCTCCTCTTCGTCACCCAGCAGCTCGAGGAGGTCGAGGCCCACGCGGGCAGGGTCGTCGCGCTCCGCGAGGGAGCGGTTGCATTTGCGGGGCCGGTCGCCGAGTACGACGCGACCGCCCTCGCCGGATGACCAGGGTCGCCCTACTCCTGCGCAAGGACGCGCTGATCCTACGGCGCTCGCCGCTCCTGCTCGGCCTTCTGCTCGCGTACCCGCTTATGATCGCGCTGCTCGTCGGCCTCGTCGCCGGTTACGCAAACGCGAAGCCGCGGGTGGCGCTCGTCGACGAGGCCGGCCTGCCCCGCTTCGTCACCGTCGGCGGCCACCGCTTCGACGTCGACCGGACGATCAAGCGCGTTGGCAAGGACGTCGACCTCGTCAAGCTGGGGCCTGACGAGGCGCAGCGGGAGCTGCGCTCGGGGAGGGTCGTCGCCGTGCTCACGGTTCCGCCGGGATTCATCGCGACGCTGCAGGGAATGGTCTCGAGCCCGAAGCTCGAGGTGCAAACGGCCCGCGGCATCATCTCCTCGCGCGTCGACGAGCAGGTGCAGGCGCTCGTCTACGGCCTGAACCGGCAGCTCCAGACCGCCTACATCGGCAGCGATCTCGGCTACGTGCGGCTGATCGTGCACGGAGGGCAAGGCTCGTTTCTCGGCCGCGAGTTCACCGTGCTCGGGCTCGACGGCGCCGAGATCCTACTCCGGCACGCGTCCGGAGCCCAAGCACGCAAGCTGCGCGACTTCATCGGCGACGCGCGGCTCGCGCTCGCCCGGACCGGCGACGCGCTGCGGGCGACGGCGCATCCGATCGAGATCGCCCGGGTCAAGGGCCGGGGACGGACTTGGGCGCTCTCGGCCGATGTCCAGGCCTACGCCCTTGGGCTGACGATCAGCTTCCTCGCCCTCGTGCTCGCCGCCGGCTCGCTCGCAGCGGAGCGGGACGAGAACGTCGTCGGCCGTCTCGCGCGCGGCCTCGTCACGCTCGGCGAGCTCGTCTGGGCGAAGGTGCTGCTCGCCGCGCTCGTCGCGCTCGCGCTCGGGCTGGGGGTCTCGCTCGTCTTCGGCGCGATCATCCAGATCGGGAACGTCACCGGCGGCGAGCCGTGGGGACGCATCCCGCTGCTCGCGCTCGGCCTGCTGCTCGCGGGCGGCGCGCTCGGCGCGCTCGGCGCGCTGCTCGGCGCAATCGCGCGCGAGGCGCGGACGGCGTCGCTCGTCGCGCTGCTCGTCGTCCTCCCGGTTGTCTTCCTCGGACTCGTCCCGCAGCAGGTCGTTCCCGCCGCCGGCTGGATCAGCGACGGCCTGCCCTTCGTCCACGCGGTGCGCTTCTTCAGCGCGGCGCTCTACGACGCGAGCCCCTGGTGGCGCCTCCTGCGCGAGGCGCTCTGGCTCTGCGGCCTGGGCGCCCTCTTCGGGCTCTTGGCGCGAATCGGAACGCGTAGATTGTTGGCGTGAGTACGTTTCCGGCCACCAGGCTGCGGCGCCTGCGCCGAACGGGCCGGCTGCGCTCGCTCGTGCGGGAGACGCGGCTCGATCTCGGCGACTTCGTGATGCCGCTCTTCGCCTGTCCCGGCGAGGGCGTCGTCCGTGAGCTCGAGGGCCTGGCTGGGATCGCGCAGCGCTCGGTCGACACGCTGGTCGAGGAGGCCGAGACGCTCGTGGCGCTCGGCGTCTCGGCGGTGCTGCTCTTCGGGATCCCGGAGGAGAAAGACGAGGAGGGCTCCGGTGCCTACGACGAGGACGGGATCGTCCAGCGCACGTTGCAAGAGCTGCGTGCGCGCTTCCCCGAGCTCGTGCTTGCCACCGACGTCTGCCTGTGCGAGTACACGTCGCACGGCCACTGTGGGGTCGTCCGCGGCGACGAGATCGACAACGACGCCTCGCTGGAGCTGCTCGCGCGCACGGCTGTGAGCCAGGCGGAGGCGGGCGCGGACACCGTCTGCCCGAGCGACATGATGGACGGTCGCGTCGGCGCGATCCGGGCGGCGCTCGACGACGCCGGTTTCGAGCAGATCCCGATCGTCTCCTACGCCGCCAAGTACGCCTCGGCCTTCTACGGGCCGTTCCGCGAGGCCGCCGAGTCGACGCCGGCGTTCGGCGACCGGCGCGGCTACCAACTCGACCCGGCGAACGTCCGCGAGGCGTTGCGCGAATGCGAGCTCGACGTCCGCGAAGGCGCCGATGCGCTGATCGTCAAGCCGGCGCTGCCCTACCTCGACGTCCTCCGCGCCGTCAGCGAGCGCTTCGAGCTGCCGGTCGGCGCCTACAACGTCTCCGGCGAGTACGCGATGCTGAAGGCGGCCGCCCGGTCGGGCTGGCTGGACGAGCACCAGGCCGCGCTCGAGTCGCTGACCGCGATCAAGCGCGCCGGCGCCGACTTCGTCGTCTCCTATTGGACGAAAGAGCTCGCCGAGTGGCTTTAGCGCGAAAAATGCTGCGCATTTTCCGCGGGAATGGCTAGTCCCATCGCTTCGCTCGGGCGGACCTCAGACGAGCTGCACCCGAACGAAGCTCGGACGATCCTGGCGCGCCGAGCGAGAAGCGTGATCCCAGGCGGAGTCAACTCACCTGTGCGTGCAATGCGCGCCGTCGGCCTCGGTGAGCCGCTCTTCGTCTGCCGTGGCGAGGGTGCCTGGATCGAGGACGAGTCCGGCCGCCGCTACGTCGACTGGGTGATGTCCTGGGGCCCCCTGATCTTCGGCCACGCCGACCCCGAGGCGGTCGACGCGGTGGTCGCGGCCGCGCGCGAGGGCACGACCTTCGGCGCCTCCACCGAACGCGAGGTCGAGGTCGCCGAGGAGCTGGTCGACGCGGTCCCCTCGCTCGAGCTGGTGCGGCTCGTTTCCTCCGGCACCGAGGCAGCGATGAGCGCTGTCCGGCTCGCGCGGGCGGCGACGCGGCGCGACCGGATCCTCAAGTTCGCCGGCGGCTACCACGGGCACGCGGACGCGCTGCTCGCGGACTCGGGGTCGGGGCTCGCGACGCTCGGAATCCCGGCGACGCCCGGCGTGACGAGCGGTGCCGCCGAGGACACGATCGTCGTGCCGTACAACGACGTCGACGCGACCGCCACCGCGGTCGAGCGCTGGGGCGAGGGCCTGGCCGCGATCGTCGTCGAGCCTGTGGCCGGGAACATGGGAGTCGTCCCGCCGGCGCCCGGCTTCCTCGAGGCGCTGCGCGACCTCTGCGACGCGAGCGGGGCGCTGCTCGTCTTCGACGAGGTGATCACCGGCTTCCGGGTCGCCCGCGGCGGCGCGCAGGAGCTCTTCGGCGTCATTCCCGACCTGACCCTGATCGGCAAGATCGCCGGCGGCGGATTGCCCCTTGCCGCGTTCGGCGGCCGCGGCGATGTGATGGAGCAGCTCGCCCCGATTGGCCAGGTCTACCAGGCGGGCACGCTGAGCGGGAACCCGCTGGCGACCGCCGCCGCGCTGTCCGTCCTACGGCGTCTACGTGAGCCGGACGTCTACGAGCAGCTGGAGGCGCGCGGCGCTCAGCTCGAGGCGGGACTGGCGCCGTTCGGAACGGTGCAGCGCGTCGGCGCGATGGCGACGCTGTTCATGCGCAAGGCTCCGGTGCGGAATCTTTCCGACGCCCAGGCGGCGAACACCGACCGGTACGCCGCTCTGTTCCAGCATTTGCTCGAGCGCGGGATCTACTTCCCGCCCTCGCAGTTCGAAGCTCTGTTTATCTCTACTGCACACGGCGACGAGGAAATCGAGAGGACGGTGCAGGCGGTTGCAGACTTCGACGGCTGATCTCTGGGAGACGATCACGACCGAGGCGGAGGAAGAGAGCCCGCTCTGGCGCGACGCGTTGCGGTCGGAACCGGAGCATGAGCCGGTGTTCTCGCCGCTCGGCGAGGAGCGTTACGCACTAGGGCTGGAGACGATCTACGAGGGCTACCTCGTCCACTACGGCCGCCCGCGCCTCTTCGAGCCCGCCGACGAGGACACGGCGCTCCTGCTCGGCGACTACCTCTACGCGCACGGGCTCGTCCGGATCGCGGAGGTCGGGAGCGTCGAAGCCGTCGCCGACCTGGCCGAGCTGATCTCCCTCTGCGCGCAGCTCCGCGCCGACTCCGCGCCAGGTGACGGCGCCGCTTGGGCGGCGAGCGCGGCACTGCTCGGGGCGGGGGAGGTCGACGAGGCGCGCGAGGTCCTGCGCGACCGTGGTGACAGCGGACCGCTGACGGAACTTGCGGAGGCGCATGCCGGCCCCGCGCTCGAGCAGGCGCTCGTAGCGCACGACCGGAGACTTCGCTAGGGTCGCGCCCTCATGATCCTGCTCGCACTCGCACCCCTTGCAGCCGAAACGGCGGCTGAGGAAGGCAAGAAGGTGATCACGGGGATGCTGATCGTGGGCTTGATCTTCGTCGGCGTGATCGCCCTGGGCGAGACCTCGCGCTGGTTGCGCCACCGCCGCGGCCGCGGGCACTAGCCAGAGCGCCTCGCGCGCGCGATCCTTAGTCGCGGATGCGCGAGCTGCCCACAGGCACCGTCACTTTCCTCTTCACCGACATCGAGGGCTCGACGAAGCTGCTGTACGAGCTCGGCGACGCCTATGCCGAAGCGCTGGCAGAGCACCGTCGCCTTTTGCGAGACGCGTTCGCACGCCACGACGGGGTCGAGTTCGGCACTGAAGGAGACGCCTTCTTCGTCGTCTTCGCGGGAGCGCATGATGCGCTCGCCGCGGCGGCGGAGGGTCAGGCGGCCCTGGACGGCGGTCCGATCAAGGTCAGGATGGGCCTCCATACCGGCGAGCCGCTTCTCACCGAGGAGGGTTATGTCGGCCTCGACGTTCACAGGGCGGCGCGGATCGCCGCCGCGGGCCATGGTGGCCAGGTTCTGGTCTCGCAAAGGACGCGTGAGCTCGCGGGCGCAGACGGGCTTAATGATCTCGGCGAGCACCGGCTCAAGGACCTGACAGCGTCCGAACGGATCTTCCAGCTCGGCGACCGCGAGTTCGCGCCGCTCAAGACGCTCCACCAGACCAACCTGCCGGTCCAGCCGACGCCCTTGATCGGCCGCGAGGGCGAGCTTGCTGAGGTGCTGGCACTGATCCACGCGCACAGGCTCGTGACGCTGAGCGGTCCGGGCGGGTCCGGGAAGACGCGACTCGCTCTGCAAGCGGCGGCCGAATTGGTCGAGGAGTTCCGCGACGGCGTGTGGTTCGTCTCGCTCGCTGCCTTGCGCGAGGAAAACGCCGTGCTGCCGACGATCGCGCTGACGCTGGGCATCGGCGAGCCGCAGACGCTCGAACAGCATCTCGAACAGACGGAGGCCCTGCTTTTGCTCGACAACTTCGAGCAACTTCTCGACGCCGCGCCTCAGGTGGCGGAGCTGCTGCGGCAGGCGCCAGGGGTAAAGGTGCTCGTCACCAGCCGCTCCCCGTTGCATCTGGCGGGCGAGCACGAGTATCCGGTGCCTCCCCTTGCAGACGACGACGCAGTCGAGTTGTTCGTCGAGCGTGTTCGCGCGGGCAAGCCCTCCTTCGAGCCGGACGAGCACGTCGGCGAGATCTGCCGCCGGCTCGACAACCTGCCGCTCGCCGTCGAGCTCGCCGCCGCGCGGACGAACGTGCTGGTCCCGTCACAGCTACTCGAGCGCCTCGAGCAGAGCCTGCCGCTCCTGAGCGGCGGTGCCCGCGACGCGCCGGAGCGCCAGCGGACGCTGCGGGCGACGATCGACTGGAGCTACGAGCTCCTGAGCGACGAGGAAAAGCAGCTCTTCCGCCGGCTGGCTGTCTTCGCCGGCAGCTTCGAGATCGAGGCCGCAGAGGAGGTCTGCGAGGCGGGTCTCGACACGCTCGCGTCGCTGATCGACAAGAGCCTCCTCCGACAAACTGCCGACGGTCGCTTCTTCATGCTCGCGACGATCCGCGAATACGCGGCGGAGCGTTACGGCGAGGACGCCGGGGCGGAGCATGTGCTTCGCCGCCACGCAGAGCGGACGCTGCGCGTAGCCGAGGATGCAAAGGCACGGCACCGCGAAGGCTTCGACGTCCTGCAGGCAGAGCACGACAACGCGCGGGCAGCACTCGACTTCCTGGTGGATGCCGGCGAGGCCGAGGCTGCGCTCCGTCTCGCGCTGTCCTTCGGCGATTACTGGTTCGTGCGTGGTCATGCCCGTGAGGGGCGCCGCCGGATCGAGGCGGCGCTCGCGGCGTCGGAGGACGCGCCCGCTGAGCTGCGGCTCCAGGCGCTGACGCGAGTGGCCGGCCTCGCGAGAGTGGTCGGTGACGCCGAGGCCGGCCAGCGGCACGCTTCGGCCGCCGTTGTCTTGGCGCGTGAGCTCGGCGACGATGCCGCGCTCGCGGCTGCGCTTCGCGAGCTTGGAGATGCGGTCGTCGGGACGCACGATTACGAGCGCGCCTTCGTGTTGTATGAGGAATCGCTCGCAATCGCCCGTGCGGCGGGAGAGTCGACGGCGGCAACCGTGACGAACCTGGCCGACGTGGCTCTCGCTGCCGGCGAACTCGAGAGGGCGATCGAGTATTCGAGGCAGGCCGCCGAGCTCGCGTCGGGCCACAGCGCCGAGACCGTCCGGGCAATCGGCGCCTTCAACACCGCGTCCGCGCTGATCCAGCTAGGACGGGAGGCCGAGGCGCGGCCGCGCCTCGGCCGTGCACTCGAGACGGTGGTGAGGCTCGACTACCTGGAGCTGGTGGGCTGGTGCCTGGTGGCAGCCGCGGCGCTTGCAGAGCCGTCAGACTCCGGCGCCGCCGCCCTCCTGCTCGGGGCAGCCGACAGTGCCCTCGAGGCCGTTGACGTCACCCTCGGGCCGGCCGAGCAGAGATTCCGCGAATTGACCCTGTCGAAGCTCAGGGACCGCTGCAATCCGGGCGACCTCGAGGAGTCTCTGCGGTTAGGGCGCGAGTTGCCGACGGACGACGCAGTATCGCTCGCGCGGAAGTACCTGGACTGACTTCGATGCGCGAGCTTCCGACCGGTACCGTCACCTTCCTCTTCACCGACATCGAGGGCTCGACGCGGCTGCTCCACGAGCTCGGCGACGGCTACGCGGACGCGCTTGCCGAGCACAGGCGGCTCTTGCGCGAAGCCTTCGCCTGCCATGGCGGCGTCGAGGTCGACACTCAGGGGGACGCGTTCTTCGTCGCGTTCGCCCGGGCAACCGACGCGCTCTCAGCTGCTGACGGCGCCCGGCGCGCTCTCGAGCCCGGGCCGATTCGCGTGCGGATGGGCCTACATACAGGGGAGCCGCAGCTCACCGACGAAGGCTACGTTGGTCTGGATGTCCACCGGGCGGCGCGCATCTCCGCTGCTGGGCACGGAGGGCAAGTCTTGCTCTCGGGGACGACGCACGACCTCTTGGGCACGCGCGCGGACCTACACGACCTCGGGACGCACCGTCTCAAGGACCTGACCGCGCCCGAGCGCCTTTACCAGCTCGGCTCGGACGACTTCCCGCCTCTTCGTTCGCTCAACCAGACGAACCTTCCCTTGCAACCGTCTCCACTCGTCGGCAGGAAGCGAGAGCTCGACGAGGTGCTGGAGCTGCTGCATGGCTCGCGCCTGCTGACACTCACCGGCCCGGGCGGCGGTGGCAAGACCCGCCTCGCGGTTCAGGCGGCCGCCGAGGTCACCGAGGAGTTTCCAGACGGCGTCTGGTTCGTCTCGCTGGCCGCGCTCAGAGATCCCGAGCTCGTCGCGCCGACAATCGCTTCTGCGGTCGACGGCGGCGACGAGCTGATCGAAGCGCTCGGCGACAGGCGCTTGCTGCTCGTGCTCGACAATTGCGAGCAGCTCCTGCCGGGAATCGCCACCGACGTTGCCGAGCTGCTCGAGCGGACGCCGGCAATCGTGCTTGCGACCTCACGGGAGCGCCTTGCGCTCGGCGCCGAGCAGGAATACGTCGTCCCGACGCTCACTCCGGAAGACGCCATGGCTCTGTTCACGGCGCGGGCCCGCCAACTCACCAGTTCGTTCGAGCCGGACGAGCACGTGGCCGAGATCGGCCGGCGCCTCGACGGGTTGCCGCTCGCGATCGAGCTCGCCGCGGCGCGGGTGAAGGTGATGCGGCCGCAGCAGATCCTCGAACGCCTCGGCAGCTCGGAACTGTTGACGGCCGGCCTGCGGGACGCACCGGAACGACAGCGGACGCTCCGGGCGACGATCGGCTGGAGCCACGAGCTGCTCGCCGAGGACGAGCGCCGGCTCTTCGCCCGCCTCGCCGTGTTTCCGGGTAGCTTCGAGCTGGAAGCTGCTGAGACGGTCTGCTCGGCCGACGTCGAGATACTCGGGTCGCTGATTGACAAGAGCCTGCTACGGCAGACGTCGGACGGACGGTTCTTCATGCTCGAGACGATTCGCGAGTACGCGGCCGAACGGCTCGAGGAGAGCGGAGAGGCCGGTCCGCTTAGCCTTCGCCACGCCGGGTGGACGCTGAAGCTCGCCGAGCGCGCCGGGCCGGAGCTGGAAGGCCGACATCAGGTCGAGTGGCTCGACGGGCTCGAGCTCGAGCGCGACAACATTCGCACGGCCCTCGCCACCTTCGCCGGCGCGGGCAGACATGAGGAGCGGCTTCGCCTCGCGACGGCGGTCTGGCGGCTGTGGCTCATGCGAGGATCCACGGCCGAAGGGGCGCGCGTCGTCGAGAGCGCTCTCGCGTCAGCGCCGACCGATGCCGCCCCGGGGCGGCTTGCCGGTCTTCGCGCCCTCGGCTATCTCGCGTACGCGGGAGGCAGATGGACCGAGGCGGCCGGCTTCCACGAGCAGGGACTCGAGCTGAGCCGGCGCGCCGGCGATCGTCGCGCCGAAGCGCTGGCGCTGTTCGGCCTCTACGCGGCCGCAACTGGCCAGCGGGATCTGCGTTCGGCCAAGCAGTACGCCGAAGAGGCCGAAGAGGCGGCGCGAGAGGTCAGCGACCACCGCACGGCCGGGGTCGCCGCCGCCAGCCTCGGACATTTGGCGCTGCATGAGCGTGACTACGTGCGGGCGCGCTCCCTGTTCGAGCGATCGATGGTCGCCATGGAGGGAGAGGAGTACGGGCAGGTCGCGAACCTCGGCAACCTCGCCTTGGTGGCGCTCCGCTTGGGCGAGCTTCATGAGGCGGCCGCGAAAATCCGCGAGAACCTGGTCCTCTCCCTCCGGCTCCACGATCACGTCTCGACCGTGCACGCGCTTGCGGTGCTCGCAGCCGTCCTGGCCGGCGTCGGGCAGCCCGAAGTCGCCGCGCGCGTCCTCGGCGCGGGCGCCGCGCTCGAGGAAGACGAGGGCCTTTCCCTTCAGGAGCTCGAGGCCGAGCTCCGCGACGAGACCGAGGCGGCGGTGCGCGACGAGCTTGGCGAGCTCCGCTTCGAGGACGAGCTCGAAGCCGGCCGCACCGTCGAGCTTTCCGACCTCATCGGTACCGCGATCGGTCGCTTGGGCTGAACGGCGGCAGCGGCTGCGCGCTCTTGGCAGCGCATCTCCGCTCGCGCCATCCTTAGTGAATGCCCCAACTGCCGACCGGTACCGTCACCTTCCTCTTCACGGACATCGAGGGCTCGACGCGGCTGCTGCACGAACTCGGCGAGGCCTACGCGGACGCTCTTGCCGAGCACCGGCGCGTGCTACGGGAGGCTTTTGCGCGTTACGGTGGCGTCGAGGTCGACACGCAGGGCGATGCCTTCTTCGTCGCCTTCGCGACGGCGAAGAACGCGCTCGCTGCCGCCGGCGAAGGTCAAGAGGTGCTCGCCGCAGGACCGATTCGCGTTCGGATGGGCATTCACACGGGCGAGCCGTTCGCAACAGACGAGGGTTACGTCGGAATCGACGTTCACCGAGCCGCCCGGATTGCGGCGGCCGGCTACGGCGGCCAGGTCCTCGTCTCGCAATCCACGCGCGATCTCTGTGTTGATGACGAGCTCCGCGATCTCGGCGAGCACCGCCTGAAGGATCTCGCCGCGCCCGAGCGGCTCTACCAGCTTGGCGACCGCGATTTCCCGCCCTTGAAGACGCTGTACCAGACGAATCTCCCGATCCCCGCGACGGCGTTTCTCGGACGGGAGCGCGAGTTGCAGGAGGTGCAGGCGCTGATCTCGCGGCCGGATGTCCGACTGCTTACGTTGTCCGGTCCGGGCGGGACCGGCAAGACGCGGCTCGCACTGCAGGCGGCCGCGGAGGTCGCGGAGGGCTTTCCCGACGGGATCTACTGGGTGCCGCTCGCCTCGCTACGTGATCCATCACTCGTGCTCGACGTCGCCGCGCGGGCGCTCGGCGCCACGGACGGGCTCGCCGAGCGGATCGCGGACAAGTCGCTGCTCCTGCTCTTCGACAACTTCGAACATCTGATCGAGGCAGCTCCGGAGCTCTCCAACGTGCTCGCCGCCTGCCCGAACGCTCAGCTGATCGTGACGAGCCGCGAGCTGCTTCGGCTCCCCGGCGAGCAGGCATACCCGGTGCCGCCGCTCGAGCCGGAGGACGGAGAGGAGCTGTTCGTCGCGCGGGCGCGCGCGGCGAAGCCGGACTTCCGGACGGATGGGTCAATCGAGGAGATCTGCGCCAGGCTCGAGAACCTCCCGCTGGCGCTCGAGCTGGCGGCGGCGCGCGTGCGCGTCCTGTCGGCTGATGAGCTCCTCCAGAGGCTGTCGAAGCGGCTCGATCTGCTCAAGGGCGGCCGGGGCGTCGATCCGCGCCAGCAGACGCTCCGGGCGACGATCGAGTGGTCGCACGACCTGCTCGACGCCGACGAGCAGCGGCTGTTCGCCCGGCTCGCCGTCTTCCGCGGCGGCTGCACCATCCAAGCGGCCGAGCAGGTGTGCGATGCCGACATCGATGCGCTCCAGTCCCTGGTCGACAAGAGCCTCGTGCGCGTGCGCGAAGATGACCGCTTCTGGATGCTGGAGACCATCCGCGAGTTCGCCCTCGAGCAGCTTGACACCGGTGGGGAGGCCGACGCGATCAGGCGCCGCCATGCAGACGCGGCCCTCGCTCTCGCCGAATCCGCGAACCTGACAGTGGAGGCACACGCGGCGGGTCGACGCGCGCGCTACGAGATCGTCATGCCCGAGCAAGCAAACATCCGCGCGGCGCTCGACTGGTTGATGGGAGCAGATGAAACGGAGCTCGCCATGCGACTCGCCGTCGCTCTGGAGGAGTACTGGGTCACGACGAGCCCTTCCGAAGGCACGCGTTTGTTCACGGAACTGCTGGAGCGTCGCACTGAGGTACCCCCTGAGCTGTGCGTACGAGCCACACGTTGCCTGGGCGGCGTCACCTACATCGTCGGCGACTTCAAAACGGGCACCCGATACATCGAAGAGGCTCTCGCGCAATACCGACGCCTCGGCCACGACTGGGGTGTCGCGGACATGCTCCAACGTCTGGCGAACGAAGCTCTGCGGGAGGGCGACTTGAAGAAAACGCGCTCGCGTCTCGAGCAAAGTCTCTCGTTGGATCGCGACGCGTACCACGAAGCTGGCGCGCTGATGCTGCTAGGAGAGCTCGCGTTCAAAGAGGGTCGGCCGGAGGAATCCATCGAGCTGCTAGACCGCTGCGCAGCCCGCGCGAAGGACATCAATTGGGATTGGTGGCAGAAGAACGCTCTCATGCTGGCCGCGGACTACAGCCTCAGGATGGAACGGCCGGACGAGGCGTCACCGCGTCTTCGCGAGAGCCTGGTCATCTCCAGCAGGCTCCACGACCGGCAGTGGCTCGTGTTCGGTCTGGCGCTATTCGCCTGGGTCGCGGCGGAGAAGGACCAGGCCGAAAGAGCGGGCACCCTCTGGGGAGCGATTGAGGGCGAAGCAGAGCGCGGATCAATCGGGCAGTGGGAGACCGAAGGCAAGGAGTACGAGGATTACGTCTTCGGCGTCGCAGGACAGGACTTCGAACAAGCGAGGGCGCACGGTCGGACGATGTCGCTCGACGAAGCCGTCGAATATGCGCTCTCCCTAGACTGACTCCGATGTCGCCGCCCGCGGATCTCCGCTCTTGGATCGCGTTGCTCGAGCGCGAAGGCGAGCTCGTCCGCGTCTCCGCCGAGGTCGACCCGCACCTCGAAGTGACCGAGATCACCGACCGCACGGTCAAGGCCGGCGGGCCGGCGCTGCTGTTCGAGAAGCCGCAGGGCTCCATCCACCCGCTGCTGATCAACCAGTTCGGTACCGAGCGGCGGATGTGCCTCGCCTTCGGCGTCGAGCGGCTCGACGATGTCGCGGCGAAGCTCGAGGACGTGCTCGAGATGCAGCCCCCTCAGGGGCTGGTCGACAAGGTGCGCGGGCTCAAGAAGCTGAAGTCGATCGCGGACTCGCTGCCGCAGACGGCGCGGCGCGGGCCCTCACAGGAGGTCGTGATCACGGGCGACGAGGTCGACCTCGGGCGGCTGCCGATCCAGACCTGCTGGCCGGGCGACGCCGGGGCCTTCATCACGCTGCCGGCCGTGATCACCAAGGACCCCCGCACCGGCACGCGCAACGTCGGCATGTACCGGATGCAGGTCCTCGACCGCGCCACCACGGCGATGCACTGGCAGATCCACAAGGACGGTCGCGCCGACTACCTGGCGACCGAGGGGCGGATCGAGGTCGCGGCCGCGCTCGGGCTCGATCCGGTCACGACCTACACGGCGAGAGGGAAAGACGGTCGACCTCGAAGTGCCCGCGAATGCCGAGATCGTGCTCGAGGGCTACATCGAAAAAGACGAGCTGACCGCCGAGGGCCCGTTCGGCGACCACACCGGCTTCTACACGGCAGCCGAGCCGTTCCCGGTTTTCCATGTCACCGCCGTGACGATGCGCCAGGACGCGATCTACCCGTCGATCGTCGTCGGCAAGCCGCCGGCCGAGGATGCCTGGCTCGGCAAGGCGACCGAGCGGATCTTCCTGCCGGCCGTGAAGATGACCGTGCCCGAGATCGTCGACTACGACCTCCCGGTTTCGGGCGTGTTCCACAACTGCTGCATCGTCTCGATCCGCAAGGCTTTCCCCGGCCACGCGAAGAAGGTCATGCACGCAATCTGGGGACTCGGGATGCTGAGCCTGACGAAGTCGGTCGTGGTCGTGGACGAGCACGTGAACGTGCACGACTACGAGGAGGTCTTCTTCTACGTCGGTGCCAACGTCGACCCTGGCCGTGACGTCCTGATCTCCGAGGGCCCGCTCGACCACCTCGACCACGCACCGACGCACCAGTTCTTCGGCGGCAAGCTCGGCATCGACGCGACCGCGAAGGGCCCCGACGAGGGCACGAGGCCGTGGCCGGAGGAGATCGAGATGAGCGACGAGATCCGCGCGCTGGTCGACCGCCGCTGGAAGGAATACGGGATCGGGGCAGATACAGGTCAGAACGGCGCACGAAAACGGCTTCGAACCCTTAATCTCTCTCGAGCCATGCGAAAGGCGTAAAAAAGACGCGGATGCGATCGGAAAGTGCGAAGCACTTTTCGCGGATAGGCCATTGCGTCACTTGTTACGTCGTTGACGGGTGCCGCCGCGACCCGATTGAATCCGACCAGGTGAGCGGGAAAAGGGAGGCGCTCTAGGGTGGAGCCCCAGCAGGGCCAAGGCAAACCACACCTTCCACCTCCAAGCCTGTGGCCGATCGGCTTCGCGATCGGGATCGTTTGCATCCTCGTCGGCCTGATCGTCAGCTGGCCGGCCGCCGCGGTCGGTGTTGCAGTCACGGTCGTCTTCGGCTTCCTCTGGGTGCGCGACGTCACCGGCGGCTACCGTCGCCGCGACATCGGCACCGAGCCCGCCGTGGGCGGCCCCGAGTCCGCCACCGAAGGCGCGCCGGCGATCCCGGCCGACAGGGGCGAGGCAGCGATGCCCGAGCCGGCGCCGGGCGAGCGGTTCCCGCGCAGCGTCTTTCTCGAAGGCGCGACCCTCGGCCTCGGCAGCGTGATCGCCGGCATCGTCACCGTCCCAATCGTCGGCTTCTCGATCGCGCCTGTCTTCCAGCACGTGCACCACGACGAGATCGACTTGGGCCCGATCTCGAACTTCAAAGAGGGCCAGTACGTGGTCACGACGTTCCTGCGGGATCCTTCCGAAGGCGAGATCTCGCGGCGCACGGCCTACATCCGCAACAACGGCTTCCTCGACAACAAGCCCAGCTTCACTGTGCTCTCGAACCGCTGCGCGCACCTCGGCTGCCCGGTGCAGCCGAACGGGCCGATGTTCGACAAGCAGAAGCTCGAGGAGACGACGAAGACCGGCGACGTGACCCTGATTCCGGCACTGCCCGCCGGCGGCTTCGGCTGCCCCTGCCACGGCGGACAGTACGACCAAGAGGGCAACCGGACGGCCGGCCCGCCCGTTCGCGCTCTCGACCGCTATGAGTTCTACATCCGCAACGGCCGCCTCGCGGTCGGCAGGACGTACAGCGTCAGCCACGTAGACGGCGCCGGCGCGTCGGCGAAGATCCACAAGTACAAGGAGACAGGCCCGGGCCAGCACGTCGACGGCCCGGAGCAGTGGTTCTACCCGCTGCAGCCCCCGAGCTGATGCCCCGCAGGCGAGACCGCAAGGAGCAGATGCTGGCCGCGGCGCAGTATCCGCTGGACTGGCTGGAGGAGCGCTCCGGCCTGATCGGCGGGCTCCGCTACTTCCTGTTCCGCAAAGTTCCCGGTGACTCGGGCTGGTGGCACACGCTCGGCTCGGCGACGCTGACGGCCTTCCTCGTCCAGCTCGGGACCGGCGTGATCCTGGCGATGTACTACAAGCCGGACCCGAAGTCGGCGTACGAGTCCGTCCAGCACATCAATAACGACGTCACCCTCGGCTGGCTGGTCCGCGGCATGCACCGCTGGGGCGCCAGTGTCTTCATCATCCTGATCTTCTTCCACATGGCACGCGTCTTCCTGTTCGGCGCCTACAAGTATCCCCGCGAGCTGAACTGGGTCGTCGGGGTGCTGCTGCTGCCGCTCGCGCTGCTCGAGGGGTTCTCGGGCTACCTGCTGCCCTACGACCAGACCGCCTACTGGGCGACGGTCGTCGGGATCAACATCAACGGGACGGGGCCGTTTATCGGGCCGTTCCTGGCCAGCTTCCTACGCAGCGGCCCCGAGATCACCGGCGACACGCTGAGCCGCTTCTACTCGATCCACATGCTCCTGCTCCCCGGCGCGATCCTCGGCCTGATCGGGCTGCACCTCTATCTCGTCGTGCGCCTCGGCGTCTCCTCGCCGCCGTGGTCGCCGGAGGCGGCCGGGCGTGAGCGCGCCGAACCGCCGCCGGTTCCCGGCAGTGGGCTCGTCAACCCTGCTCCGCGCGGCGTCACCAAGAGGCCCGACTAGGTGGCTCCTCCGGCAACATTCAGAGCGCTCCTCGCCCGCGATTTGCGGCGCGAGGGGGTGTCCTCAGTCGCGCCAATATCTACGGATATTGACGCTCCCTGCGTCCTACCCTCGCTTGCAACTCGCGACCGAGGAACGCGAGAACGTCACCGGAGGAGCCACTGATGGCCTCCCGCCGAGTCGAAGAGAACCGCGTCGCCTTCCAGCGCTACAAGGAGGATGTCAAGCGCGACGGGAAGCCGTTCTACCCCTACGCGATGTTCCACGACACGGTGATGAGCCTCGTCGTCGTCTGCGTGATCGTCGGGCTCGCCTTCGTCTGGCACTACACGTCGTTGCTCGGCCCGTCCCTGGCCGCAAAGGCCGATCCCGGGACCGTGAGCTTCGTGCCGCGGCCGGACTGGTACTTCTACTTCCTCTTCTACCTGCTGCGGATCTTCAAGTGGCCGAACTCGGTCATCCTCGGGACGGTCGGCATTCCGACGATCCTGCTGATCCTCGCCCTGGCGATCCCGTTCATCGACCTGCGGCGCGAGCGCCGGCTGTTGCGGCGCCCGATCGCGATCGTGGCGGCGGTGCTGGTCGCGCTCTCGATGGGCGTCCTCACTTACAAGGGCGCGACTGCGAAGGAGGCGCTCGGCGCCGAGCTCCTGGCTGACGTCCCGAACTGGGTGAAGTCGGAGCAGCTGCCGCCGCAGGCGCTTCCGGGCGCCAAGCTCTTCGCGACCTCGGGCTGCCTCAACTGCCACACGTACCAGGGCGTCGGCGGCTCGCAGCTAGGAGCGCCCAACCTGAGCGCCGAGGGGTCGAAGAACAAAGGCATCACCTTCCAGATCGCACATCTCAAGTGCCCAAGCTGCGTCAACAAGGGCTCGCCGATGCCGTCCTTCGCCGCTTTCGGCAACGCAAACCTGCGCAAGCTCGCGATTTTCCTCGAGGCCTCCAAAGGTCCACACTAGGGACTCGCTTTGCGCGTCTTCCTCGGCATAACCGGCGCCTCGGGCGCCCCGTATGCGGCACGGCTCGTTCAGGCGCTCGCCGCGTCGGACTGCGAGGTCGGCCTCTGCATCTCGCGCGCGGGCTACGAGGTGCTCGCGACCGAGCTCTATCGCGACGTCTCGCTGCCGCAGGACGAGATCGCACAGCGGCTGACCGGCGGCGCCGAAGGCGTCACCATCTACTCGGAGCGCGACTGGAAGTCTCCGTACGCGAGCGGCTCCGCGAGGGTCGACGCCTACGTGATCTGCCCGTGCTCGATGGGCACGCTGGGGACGATCGCCTCCGGTGCAATGTCGAACCTGATCCATCGCGCCGCCTCGGTCGCGCTGAAGGAGGAGCGCCGGCTGATCGTCTGCCCGCGTGAGACCCCGCTCTCGCAGATCCATCTGCGCAACATGCTCGAGCTGAAGCAGGCCGGCGCGACGATCCTCTTCCTGGCGCCCGGCTTCTACCACGGAGCCGACACGGTTGAGCAGCTCGTCGATTTCGTGGTCTCCCGCTGCCTCGACCAACTGGGCATCGAGCACGAGACGGCCCGGTGGGGCCAGTAACCGCGAAAAATGCTCCGCATTTTCCGCGGAACCAGTTTCTCCCATCGCTTCGCTCGGGAGTACGGGAGGATAGGCGCGTGACCGTGAAGACTGGCAGGTTGGCTCCGGACGCTGTTCGGACGATGTTCGACCGGATCGCGCCCGTCTATGACGTGATGAACCGGGCGATGACGGCCGGGCTCGACCAGCGCTGGCGGACCGAGACGGCTCGGGCCGTCGTCTCCCCAGGCGACCGCGTGCTCGACGCCTGCTGCGGGACCGGAGATCTCGCGATCGCGGCGCAGCGCGCTGGCGGCCGTGTGACGGGTGTCGACTTCTCCGAGCCGATGTTGGAGCGCGCGCGGGCGAAATCCGGCGAGGTCGAGTGGATTCAGGGCGACGCCCTCGCGCTGCCCTTCGCGGACGGCTCCTTCGACGCCGCGACTGTTGGTTTCGGAGTCCGCAATCTGGAGGATCTGGAAGCCGGCCTGCGCGAGTTGCGGCGGGTGCTGCGGCCGGGCGGTCGCGTCGGCATCCTCGAGATCACCAGGCCGCGGGGACCGTTGCGGCCGTTCTACAAGCTCTGGTTCGACGGTCTCGTTCCGCTTGCCGGGAAACTGCTTCCGGGTGGTTCCGCGTACACGTATCTGCCGGCGAGCGTCCGCCGGTTTCCCGGAGCGAGGGAGCTCGCCGAGCTAATGCAGACCGTGGGATTCGAGCAAGTCGACTACCGCCTCTTCGGCGGCGGGATCGTCGCCCTGCACAGCGGGGTGGCGGCGTGAGCGCGCTGACGACGATCCACGAGACAGAGGGGCTCGACGAGTATCTGGAACAGATCGAGCAGCGGCTGCTCGACGCCGTCAGCTGCCATCCGGGGCTTGCCGCGATGGTCGGGACCGAGGCGCTCGCGGCCGGCGGCAAGCGCCTGCGGCCCTTGCTGGTCTTCCTCGCGGCCTCCCCCGACCGCGAGCCGCCTCACGTCGCCGGCGTCGCCGTCGAGCTCGTGCACATGGCCACGCTCGTGCACGACGACCTGATCGACCGTGCGGGCTACCGCCGCGGGCGCGCGTCGGCGTGGGCCCGGTTCGGGCCGGGCGCCGCCCGGGCTGCGGGCGACTACCTGTTCGCCCGCGCGTTCGCCGAGCTCGCGGCGACCGGAGACAAACGCGCCGTTTCGACGCTTGCGTCGGCATGCCTCTCGCTTGCACGGGGCGAGGCGCTCCAGCGTGCCCAGACCCACGATCCGGAGACGTCGGTCGAGAGCTACCTCGAGCGCTGCGCGCTCAAGACCGGGAAGCTCTTCGAGGCCGCCTGCCTGCTCGGCGCCGGTGTGACTCGGGAGGAGGCCGGCGAGCTGGCCGAGTTCGGCCTGGCGCTCGGGATCGCCTTCCAGATCGCCGACGACATCCTGGACTGCACCGGCGAGACGATCGATACGGGCAAGATCGCCGGCACCGATCTGCGCGAGGGGACGCCGACGCTGCCGCTGCTCCTCGCCGCGCGCGAGGACGCCGTCGTCCACCGCGCGCTCGCAGGCGGCTCGCTCGACGGCGCGCTCGTCCGGGTCGCCGCGACCGGCGCGCTCGACCGTTCACGGCATGTTGCGCTCGAATACGCCGAGCGCGCCCGCGAGTGCCTGAACGGTGAGGTCCATAGCGCCGAGCTCGAGGCGATGACCTACGCCGTCGTGGAGAGGCGTACGTGATCCGCCTCGGCCGAATCGGCTACGTGAACATGGCACCGGTCTTCTATCGGCTCGACGCCGAGGTCGAGGAGCTCGTCGGCGTCCCGACGGACTTGAACCGCGCGCTGCTTGCGGGCGAGTGCGACCTGGCACCGATCTCGTCGATCGAGTACGCACGCAACGCCGACCGGCTGCGAATTCTGCCGCGGCTCTGCGTCGGCTCCGAGGGGGCGGTCGACTCGATCCAGCTCGTCTCCCGGACGCCGCTGGAGCACGTACGCACGGTCGCCGTCACCCCTGAGAGCGCTACCTCGGTCGTGCTGACGAAGGTGCTCCTGCCCGAAGCCGAGCACGTGCCGCTCGGCGAAGAGGCTGAGGCGACCTTGCTGATCGGCGATGCGGCCCTGAAGTCGGCTTTCGAGGATCCGACTCCGCACCACGATCTCGGCCGCCTCTGGCTCGAACGAACCGGCCTGCCGATGGTCTTCGCGGTCTGGGCTGCACCGGAAGACGCCCCGTCCGGTCTGAGCGAGCTGGAGGAGGCGCTCGTCGCCTCGGTCCGCCGTGCCCGAGCCGAGCCCGAACGGCTCGCCCACGAGTCGAGCGAGCGCTATGGCTATCCAGCGGGTTTCCTTGCCCGCTACTTCGAGAAGCTGCGCTACTCGTTTGGCCCGCGCGAGCGCGCCGGCCTGCTGACGTTCCTGGAGCTGGCCCGCGACGTCGGCGAGCTCGACACCGTGCCTGAGCTCAGGTTCGTCGCCCGAGCCGAAGCCGCGGTCTGACCGCTGCCGGGTGAGAGGACCCTCGCCTAGGCGACGAATCGGTTCTTTCGGCTTGATTTGAGCCACGCCTAGAATCGGCTCATCGCCGAGTTCGTTCCGCCCGACTTCAAAGTCCCGCTTGGGCTTGCGACTCCCGACTTCGTCCTCGAACCGCTCGGGCCTGAGCACAACGAGCGAGATTACGAAGCCTGGACGTCGTCGACGGAGCACATCGCAGAGACGCCCGAGTTCCCCTGGGGGTCGTGGCCGCGAGAGATGACGCCGGACAAGAATCGTGCGGACCTGGAGCGACACGCTGACGACTTTCGCAACCGGACAGGGTTCACGTACACGGTGCTCGATCCGGGTGATCGTGACGTGGTCGGGTGCGTCTACATCTACCCGCTCCGCGACAGCGACGACACCGCCATCGTCCGATCCTGGGTGCGGAAGGGCCACGCGCACTTAGACACCCCGCTCTGGCGCGCCGTGACTAAGTGGCTCGAATCAGACTGGCCATTCGCCGCCGTCCAGTACGCGCGGCGCGCTTAGCGTCCCCAAGCAGGCCGCCCAGCTCGAC
>VAXH01000088.1 GCA_005883955.1 Actinomycetota bacterium
CAAGCCGAAGTAGATTGCGGGCTATGCCCGGCCCAAGCGGAGACCAGTCGACGAACCATCGCCTCGGCGAGATCGCTGACAGCTTCTTCAGGCCCCCGGTTCGTGACCTCGTGCCGTACGAGCCGGGTAAGCCGGTGGAGGAGGTCCAGCGCGAGCTCGGGCTCGACCGTGTTGTCAAGCTGGCCTCGAACGAAGGGCCGTTCGGTCCCTTTCCGGCCGCGCTCGAGGCGATCCAGCGCTCCGCGCCCGATCTGAACCGCTATCCCGACGGCGGCGCCTACCGGCTTCGGGCCGCGTTGGCCGAGCTGCACGATCTCCGGTTCGAAGAGGTCGCGGTGGGGGCAGGCTCCGACGGACTCGTCGACAGCCTGTCACAGATCGCTCTCGACCCGGGCGACGAGATCGTGTGCGGCTGGCCGTCGTTTCCGAGCTATGCGATCGACGCGCGCAAGCTCGGTGCGGTTCCAACGACGGTGCCTCTGCGCGACGACCGCTACGACCTCGAAACGATGCTCGGTGCGATCACGCCGCGGACGAAGCTCGTCTACATCTGCCATCCGAACAACCCGACCGGGACGATGAACACGCGCGCCGAGCTCGATGCCTACTTCGACCGCGTTCCGGTCCACGTCCTGACCGTCCTCGACCAGGCGTACTTCGAGTACATCGACGACCCGGACTACGCCGACGGGATCGTCGAGTTCCTCAAGGCCGGGCGCCGGGTCGTTGTCCTGAGGACGTTCTCGAAGGTCTTCGGACTAGCAGGCCTTCGCGTCGGCTACGCGCTCGCCCCGCCCCCCGTCGTGACTGCTCTCAGCAAGGTGCGGCGCGCTTTCGACATCACGACGCCCGCACAGGAAGCTGCGCTCGCAAGCCTCGGCAACCCGCGGGAAATCGAGCGTCGCCGGCTCGAGAACGCCGAGCAGCGTACGGAGGTCGAGCGAATCCTGCGCGAGCACGGGCTCGAGCCTGCGGGACCGGCCGTCGCGAACTTTCTCTACTGCGACCTGGGAGAGGACTGCGGCCCGACGGCGATCCGGGTGACGGTCGGCACCGCCGAGGAGAATGCCTTCCTCGCCGACGCACTCGACCGTGTCCCGGCAATGGCCGCGAGAGCCGGGTAGGAGCGGTGGCGGAAACCGCCTTGTCCGAAAAACCCCTCTTTCGGGGCGAGACCACGCTGTTACCGTTTCGGAGGCCGTGAGCCGCCATCTGACCGGCCGCCGCCTCGGGCTCCTCGGCCGAGAGCCGGGCTTCCGCTCGCTCTTCGTGGCAACGCTCGGTTCCGGGCTGGGCACCTGGCTCGCGCTCGTCGCGCTGCAGATCGACGTGCTCAGGCGAACCCACTCGCCGCTGTGGATGAGCGCACTGCTGATCGCGGACATCCTGCCGACGCTGCTCGTCGGAATCCTGGCGGCGCCCCTCGTCGACCGCCTCTCGCGGCGGGGCTTGATGATCGGCGCCGATCTCGCTCGCTTCGGCGTCTTCTGCGCGCTGCCGTTCGCGCCGAATGCGACCACGATCGTCGCGCTGGCGGCCGTGATCGGGATCGCGACCGGCTTCTTCCGCCCCGCCGTCTACGCGGGCCTGCCGAACCTCGTTGCCGACGAAGACCTGGCGGGGGCGAACTCGTTGCTCCAGATGATCGACAACTCGACTTGGGCGCTCGGCTCGCTCGTCGGGGGCGCCCTCGTCGCCGCGCAAGGCCCGCACCTCGCCTACTGGATCAACGCCGCCACCTTCCTCGTCTCCGCCGCCCTGCTCGCGCAGATTCCGCAGCGGTTGCTCCAAGAGGCGAGGGCGGAGACACGCGGACACTGGCGCGATCTCGCCGACGGCCTCGTGCTCGTGCGGCGCTCGCGCGCGCTGCTGACGGTCTTGATCGCCTGGAACGTCGGCATGGTCGCCAACGCGTTCGTCAACGTCGGCGAGCCGTTTCTCGCCACCGACTCCTTCTCCGCGGGCAGCTTCGGCCTCGGCCTGATGATGGGATCTGCCGGGGTCGGCCTGGCCGCCGGGGCATACCTCGCCGGCTCGTGGATCGAGTCGCGCGGTCTCGCCAATATCTACGGCGTTTCGCTCGGCCTGATGGCCCTCGGTGTCGGCGGGGCCGCCGCTTCGCCCAACGTCTGGGTTGCAGCGGTCTGCGTGATCGTCTCGGGGGCCGGCAACGGTTCGACGATCGTCTGCAACGCGCTACTCGTCCAGCGAGGGGCGCCGGACCGTTTCCGCGGGAGAGCGTTCACGGTTCTGATGAGCTCCAACGTCACGTTTCTCGCGCTGGGCATGGTGCTCGCCGGCCGGCTGACCGAGGCGGTCGGCCCGCGCTGGGTTTGGGGCGGCGCCGCGGTTCTCTCGACGGCGGCGGCGATAGTCGGATTCACGCTCGCGCGGGGGGCCGCCGAAGCGGCGATCGCGGCTGTCGAGCTGCCCTCGCCGCCGATCGAGTCGGAGACCGCGGTCGGCGCGCACGGCGGCGCCCGTCGGGCGATCTAGCATGATGAACATGGTTGGCCGCCGCGATTTCACGCGGGAGTCGCTCGCGGCAGGTGTCCGTGCGGGCGAGAAGCGCGCTCTTGCGCGCGCCATCACGCTCGTCGAGAACTCGGACCCGTTGGCGTACGAGCTCGTTCGCGACGTTTACCCGGAGACGGGGCGCGCCTACGCCGTCGGGATCACGGGGCCCCCCGGCGTCGGTAAGTCGAGTCTGATCTCCGAGCTCGTCCGCCACGTCCGCGAGGCCGGCACGACGGTCGGCGTCATCTCTGTCGACCCGTCGAGCCCGTTCTCCCACGGGGCGCTGCTCGGTGACAGGATCCGCCTCTCCGACCACTTCCTCGACCCCGAAGTGTTCATCCGCTCGATGGGCACTCGGGGGCACCTCGGCGGTCTCGCGGAGGCGACGCTGCAGGCGCTGCTCGTCCTCGACGCGGCCGGCAAGCAGCTCGTCTTCCTCGAGACGGTAGGCGCCGGTCAGAGCGAGGTCGAGGTGATCGGGATCGCCGACACCGTCGTGCTCGTACTGATGCCCGGCTCAGGTGACTCGATCCAGGCGCTGAAGGCGGGGATCATGGAGATCCCGGACGTGATCGCGATCAACAAGATGGATCACCCCGCGGCCAAGACGATGCAAAACGAGGTGCGGTCGATCCTCTCCCTCGACAAGGAGCGCCCGTGGCGGCCGCCGATCGTGCTGACGGACGCGACGCGCGGCGAGAACGTGCCGAAGCTCTGGGAGCACATCGAGGCGCACCGCGCCTTCCTCGTGGACGAAAAATTGCTCGAGCAGCGGCGTCGCGAGCATCTCGCCGGTGAGGTGTTCGCCGTCGCTTCGGCGCGTGCGAAGGCTCATCTCGAGCGCGCCGTTGCCGACGATCCCGAGTTGCGCCGGCTCCTGGACGAGGTCCAGAGCCGAGAGCTCGACCCGCTCTCCGCGGTTCGAGAGATCATTGACAAGGTGTTCCACCTTGGCGACGGAAACCACAGGCCCGACACTCGCTGAAATCGAGGCGGCGCGGCGCGGCCTCGCGGACATCGCGCGCGTGACGCCGGTCTACACGTCGGACACGTTCTCGCGACTGGCGGCGCGCGAGGTCGTCCTCAAAGCCGAGAACCTCCAGCGGACAGGCTCGTTCAAGGTTCGGGGCGCCGTCACGCGAATTGCGGCCCTCACCGACTCGCAGCGCGCCGCCGGTGTCGTTGCCGCAAGCGCCGGTAACCATGGCCAGGCGGTCGCGTGGGCGGCTCGCGAGGCGGGAATCCCGGCGGCGATCTTCGTCCCGCAGGACGCGCCGATGGCGAAGGTGGAAGCCTGCCGCAACTACTCGGCGGACACGGAGCTGGTCGGGCTGACCTTCGAGGATGCGCTCGCGGCGGCATTCGAGTATGCCGAGGAGACCGGAGCGACCTTCGTCCATCCCTACGAAGACGAGGCGGTGATCGCGGGCCAGGGGACAATCGGGCTCGAGCTCGCCGAGCAGGTTCCGCACGCCGAGACAGTGCTCGTCCCAATCGGCGGCGGCGGGCTGGCATCGGGCATCGCGCTTGCGCTACGTGCGGTCAAGCCGGGGGTTCGGGTCATCGGCGTCGAGATCCAACGCGACAGGTACACGATCGCCGACGGCATCGCGGTCAAGCGCCCCGGCGAGCTCACCTCGGCGATCCTCGACGACGTTCTCGACGACATCGTCATCGTCTCCGACGAGGAGATCAGCGAGGCGATCGTGCTCCTGCTCGAGCGCTCGAAGCTCGTCGTCGAGGGTGCCGGGGCGGTCGGGGTCGCGGCGCTCCTCTCCGGGCACGTCGGCGGATCGGGGCCGGCGGTTGCAGTGCTCTCGGGCGGAAACATCGATCCCACGATGCTGATCTCGGTGGTCCGTCACGGTCTCACCGCCGGGGGGCGCTACCTCGTCGTCCGCACTCAGCTCGCCGACCGTCCCGGTGAATTGATCAAGCTGCTGTCGCTCGTCGCCGAGGAGCGCGGCAACGTGATCGCGGTCGAGCACCACCGAGAAGGGATGGACATTCCGGTCAGCGCGACCGAGGTGGAGCTGACGCTCGTGACGCGCGACGAGGACCACTGCCTGCAGCTGCTTGCCGCGATGGCCGAGCGCGGCTACACGCTCCAACGGCTTGGCTGAAGCCGCCGCGAGAGCTCGCGGGAATCCTCAGAGAAGAAGGTGGCTCAGGGCGGAACATCGTTTCCCCCGTGCTAAGAGCCGCAGCGGCGGAAGCCGACGGTGGAGCCGCCGCGTGCTTCCCACGCCCGCATGCCGCCGTGCAGGACGGGCCGCGCATCGACGCCGGAGGCCGCGAGCACGCTGGCGGCGACCGCCGCACGCGCGCCGCTCTCGCAGATCGTCACGACCGGCCGCCCCTCTTTCAGCTCGTCGCCGTACTCGCGGACGAGACGGTACGGGATATTGCGGCTGCCGGGGATGAAGCCGTCGTCGCGCTCGTGCAGTTCTCGGACGTCGATCACCTCGATCGCGTCTTCGGCCAGCAGGCGCTCGAGCTCGTCAACCTCGACGGCACGTAGGGTCTCGGTCTCCGGCCCGCGGAGCACGTAGCCCCGCAGCTCGCCGAACCCGACTGCGCGCAACCGTCGGCCTGCGTCCTCGGCCTGCTCGCGGGAAACCGCCAGGATCAGCGGCCGCTCGTCCTGGACGAGCACGAACGCCGCCCTGGTCGCGAAGCCCCTGCGTTCCAGCGGAACGTTGATCGCGCCGGCCGCGTGCCCTGCTCCGAAGAGCTCCGCAGGGCGGATGTCGAGGATCGGCGGCTCGAGCGTCTCGACTTCCTCGAGTGGCCCGGGCGCGCCGAGGAAGGGGCCGCGGTTGAGCTCGATGATCCGCTCGAGGTTCGGAGGCCGCGGCGCGCGAGTCAGCGCCGACTCGCTCACGAACTCGTCCTCGCCGCCGACGGTCAGCATCGGGTTGAACCGGCGCTCGAAGCCAATCGTCGTCGAGGCCTTCGAGCTCATCGAGGCACCGCAGAGGGATCCCGCGACGTGGCCCGGGAAGACCTCGACCCCATCAGGTAGGTCGAGCAGCCGTTGCAGGCTCTCGTAGAGCTCCCGCGCCCCGTCGACCGCCTCGACCGCCAGGTCCGGCCGGGCGGCGTCGCCGACGAAGAGCGAATCGCCGGTGAGGACGACCCAAGGCTCCTTTGCCCGCGTTCGGTCGATCACCGTGAAGCAGCAGTGCTCGGGCCGGTGGCCTGGGGTGTGAACCACGCGCAGGGCCACGTTCCCGAGCACGATCTCCTGTCCGTCCTCGAGCGGGTCGTGCTCGTAGGCGGCTTCCGCGGCCGGATGGATGGAGACCGGAACTTCATGCTCCAGCGCCAGCCGCCCGTGCCCCGAGACGTGGTCGGCGTGGGTGTGCGTCTCGAGCGTGCGCACGATTCGCACGGCCTCCTGTTCGGCCGCCACGAGGTACTCCTCGATGGCGTAGGCGGGGTCGACGACGACAGCCTCGTGCGTCTCCGAATCGCCGACGAGATACGACGAACAGCCGAGGTCGTCGTCGACGAACTGCCTGAAGATCACGACTTCGACGGTAACACCGGGTGCGGCTTGTTTTCTTGAAGTGAGGCGGAGCCTCTAGGGCTGCAAGAGCCATCGCCGCAGAGCGAAGAAGACCGTCCCGGCGATGACCGCGGCGCCGCCGAGTGCGGCCAGGATGATCACGAAGCCGGAGGTGCCGCCGCCGGAACCGGACGAGGCGGGCAGGACATAGCCATTTGCGGCCGCAACCTGCCTGACCGCGTCGGCGGTGTCCTTGCCTAGCTGCTCGAGGTTGTTCGTGCTCGGCTTCGGCAGTCGCGCGAGGGCGGGCTTACCCCTGGCGGCGTCCGGCCCGTTGATGCCGAACCCGTTCGGCATCGAGACGACCAGTGTGCCGTTGTATCTCCCGAAGTTGAACAGTTCCTTGCCGAGGAACTCAGCGTAGGTCTGCGGCTTCTTCCAGAGGCTCTGGATCAGGCCGAGGTCGCTCGGCTGCGAGATAACGGCCACGCGGATCGGGCGTTTCTTCTTCGCCGCCGCCTGGGTCGCGGCGAGGAGCTCACGCCCCGCTGCTGAGGTCCGCGGATCCACGATCGAGAGGAAGACGGTGGAGAACGGCAACACGTCGCTGGCGGGATCGCCGTTCGCCTCTGCGCCAGAAGCCAGAATCGCCGCCGCGATCACGGCCAGCACGAGGCCGATGCCAAATCTCACTCCGGCATCATGCGCGAGCGCGCTCGCTAGCCGATCGTGTCGCGGACAAGGAATGCGACGATCACGATCGCCGCGGCACCGGCGCCAAGCGCGGCGAGCGCGAGGAAGAGGCGGACCAAGACGTCGCGCTGATTCACCCGTTCGCCTTGTCGACGAGCAGCACCGTGAACGGCTTCTGCCCCGGGGGCGCGATCTGGAACGACAGGCCCCAGTGTCCGACCATCACGAGCGCCGGCGCGGCGTGGCCGTACGTGCCGGGCGCCGTTTCCGAGAGGTGATAAGCCTGCTGCCCCATCTCCATGTCGAGCATCGCGAAGTCGACCGTCACGTCGGCGTTGCGAACCGGCGTGCCGCCGCGCGAGATCGCGACCTGGAATGAGTTCGGGACCGCCGCGCGGTTCGGCGAGACGCGGATCGCGAGCCGGTAGTCGTTCTCGCTGACGACCTTGTTGACCGTGCCGGGCCCGACGTGTGCCTTTGCGCCCCCGACCGAGGCGAGAGCCTTGGAAGGCGGCGGCAGACTCGAGAGCACCGCGGCCGCGAGCACGGCGCCGGCTACGAGCAGCGACTCACCGGCGACCAGACGGCGCAGCAGGCTCGCGGCCGGAGCTCCGAGCTCGGGGTGTGTGCCGGAAGCCGAAGCCTTGAAGCGCGGCACGGTCCGCAGCAGATTGACGGACGCAAGCAGGAGCGCCGCGGCGAGCAGCGCGATCTTGACCAGCAGCGCCTGCCCATACGAGGTCTGCCAGAACGAGGCGAGCGTCGGCATGTGCTGTACCGCCGAGCCGGTGCCGGCGCCGATCAGGACGAGCACGGACACGAACGCTAGGTTCGAGAAGCGCGGCACGCAGACGACGAGAGCCGCGACCCGGCGCGCGGCCGGCAGGCTCGCCGCGAGCACGACCAGTCCGATCAGGCCGCCGACCCAGAGAGAGCCCGCGACGAGGTGGAACCAGTCGAAGGCCAGGGAGAGACCGCGGGGCGAGGTCTGCGCGGCATGCCCGGCCAGACCCGGCACGAGCAGACACGCCGCCGCTGCGCCGATCGCGCCGCCGAGCGCGATCACGGCCGCGACCGAGCGCTGACGCCGCTCGGGCTTGTCGAGCCAGATCGCAACGGCGGCGGCCCCGGCGAAGAGCGCGAACACGAGCTCGAGGTCGAGCCAACTGCGGCCGAAGGCCGAAACCCGGACGAGCGGGAAAAGGGCGCCGAAGCTCCAGAAGGAACGGAGCGCGAACACCGCCGTCGAGAGGAGAACGTAGACGGGGATCGCCAGCAGCGCCACCAACGACGCGGCGCCGAACGCGATCGTCAGAGACCGCAGGCGCGTACCCGGCACCCGGGCCACTGCCGGCCTGGCGACGACGATCCGCAGAACGAAGAGCCCGATCGCCGCCATCAACGAAAGGAACGCGAGCCAGCGTAGGGTCACCAGCCGCGGTGTCGCCGCAGTCTCCGAGATCGACGGGATCGCGAACTGCGGCGCGGGTCCCGCGTTCGGTCCGACCGCGAACGTGAAGGCGCCACGCACCGGGTGCCCGTCGACGGAGATCACCCGCCAGTAGACGAGATACCAGCCCTCGGATAGCTTCTTCAGCGGTATGACCAGCGTGTCGGCGTTCGCCGGCGAGCGGCTGGGCGCCCCTGTCGTTTCTTTGTCGCCCGCGGCGTTCGTGACCGAGACGATCGCGAACCGAGGCTCGACCGGCTCGCTGTAACGCAGGAGTACCTGCTTCGGCGGCGTGTTCACGATCCGGCTTGCGACCGGCGTCGTCTGCAGGAGTGCCGCATGTGCCCACGCCGCGGCCGGCAGCACGAGCGAGGCTGCGGCCGCGACGAGGACGAGTAGGACGACGCGCTTCATGCAACCGGCCGGCTCCCTCCGCGGGTCGCGAGCGAGGCCCCGGCGAGCAGGACGCCGATCCCGGCGACGACGAGCGCGATGATCGCCAAGGTCGAGCTGCCGCCGCCCCCGAGCGACGACTTCGCGTCGATCCTCGGCGCCGGCGCGTCCGACGATTCGGGGCCTGCCCAGTCGACGATCGAGCCGTCCGAGTACGTCTGACGCACCTTGAACACGTACGTCTTGCTCGAGTCCGGGCTGGCGAGGAACTGGAAGACCGAGTCCTCTCCGGTCGGGACGCTGCCGCCGCTCCAGGTGACCTTTTGGATCACCGCGTTCTCCCCCGAGCCGGTCTGCTGGAGCTGCCGCTTCCACCCGGTCGCGGGACTGAAGGAGTCGATCCCGAAGCCGCTCGGTGGGGTCAATTCGATCTTCGTCGTCGTCGCCCCTTCCTTCTCTGTCGGCACGGCAAGCGTGAAGAGCTGCAGGGTCTTCGACTTGGTCACCGGAGGGCTGATCTCGGCGTGCGCCCAGGCGCTCGAGGCAACCGTGAGGCCGACGGCAGCAGCCGCCGCTCCTGCGAGCGCGCGTGCGCGCACGCCAGTCGGGTTCATGCTCGTACTCTCCTTTCGGTCGTGGGAGCCGCGTCGCCTTGCCGCGGCGACGTCAGGAGAGGCGGGGTGGACCGCGTGCCCCGAGCGATGCCGCAAAGGCGGCCGCAGGAAGCAGCTCGACCGATAGCGGCCCGACGAGCGGGACGATCCCGGCGATCCTCGGCGGCCCAGAGAGCGACGCGAGCGTGCGCCGCATCCAGGCAAGGACGTGCTCGAGCGCCGCCGCCAGCGCCGCGGCGACGAGCGACAGGGCCCCGAGGACGGGAATTGCGTTTCGGTGGACCGGCCCCGTCAGGCAGTGCAGCCCGTGCCAGCCGAGGCCTTGGCGCCAGTGGAGGTACGACTCCATGTACGCGAAGGCGGGCATCGTCCCCAACCAGAGCCCCAGCGCTCGCGTCACGAGCAGCCCGAGTCGCAGCCGCGGCTCCGCGATGACGGCCCTCGTCTCGACCAGCCGACGCTCGCGAACCCCGAGTGCGGCAAGCCAGATGACGACGGCGGAGAAGCCGACCGCGAGCAAGACCGCGACGACCGCGACCGCCGGCAGCGCCGGTCCGCCCGCCTGCTGCGAGAGCTCGAGCGCAAGCGGCGAGGGCGAGATCGCGTAGACGATCGTGCGGGTGCCGAGCACGACCACGACGACAACGCCGAGCCACGCGAGCACGCGCTTCATCGGGCCTTCAGAACGTAGGGAACGGTCACCAGTTTGCCCTCCGGCTTCGACTGCAGGAACAGCTTCCACGTCCCGGCGGTCGGCAGCAGGATTCCGATCGTAAGCTTTCCGGGCGCCGCGCTGCGCCCGACGACGCTTGCCCCCCCGATCAGGGAAGTGCAGCCGCTCGCCCCCGGCGCGCACACGTGCGTGTGGAAGTAGTCGAGCGTCCCGCCGTGGAAGAAGATCGCATGCGCGAGCGCGCCGTACCACGGCACGAAGCGCGCCGGCTTCCCTGCGGCGTCTGTTACGTGGACCTTCATCAGCGTCGCCTGGATCGCCCGAATGTCCGGCCGCCGCGGCGCCGTGAACGTGAAGCCGTCGAGGTGCTGAACGGCGTGGTAGCTGCCGAGCGGTTGCGGCCTGGGCACGCCGCGCACCTGGACGTCCTTGAAGAGCTGGAAGTTCGGGAGCGGTTGCCGCTGCCTCGGATACGCGTCGACGATCACGCGATAACGGCCCGGCGTCGGGAAAACGACTTGTTGCCTGAAACGCCCGCCCGCCTGCATCGGTGGATGGCGGTGGATGATCGTCGAGAGGTCGTCGCTGACGATGATCAGGTGGACGCCGGTGTGCGGGCCAGGGCCGGCGTGGTATGCCGTCAGCGGCGAGCCGGAGGGCTGGTCGATCGTGAAGGCGACCGTCGTCGGTTTTCCGGGCGCGATCGAGCCGGCAGGCTGGAAGCCCATGAGCCGGTAGACCTTTGCAGGCTGGATCGCGATCTTGCTTCCGCTCGACGACGAGCAGCCGGCGGCGAGCGGCAACAGCAGGAGGAGCGCAGCGAACCGCCGCATTGGCGTCAGTGTAGGGAGAGCGCCGGCTTCGGGGCGCTTTCGGGGACAGGCACCTGCCGGCGCCTTTCCCCTACGCGAGACCGAGGTGCTTGGCGATGACCATCCGCTGGACTTCGTTCGTCCCTTCGCCGATCTCGAGGATCTTCTGGTCGCGATAGAGCCGTGAGATCGCGAACTCGTCCATGTAGCCGTAGCCGCCGTGGACCTGCAGCGCCCAGTTGACGATGCGGTTCGACATCTCGCCCGAGTAGAGCTTCGCGATCGCCGCCTCCTTGCCGAACGGCCGCCCCTGGTCCTTGACCCACGCGGCCTTGTAGACGAGGTTCCGCGCCGCCTCGATCTCGGTCGCCATGTCGGCAAGCCGGAACTGCACGGCCTGGAACCTGGCGATCGGGCGGCCGAACTGCTCGCGCTCCTGCGCGTAGGCGGCGGCGAGGTCGTAGGCGCCCTGCGCGAGGCCGACCGCCATCGCGGCGACCGAGATCCGGCCGCCGTCGAGGATCTCGAGAAACTGGTTGAAGCCCTGCCCGCGCGGGCCGAGCAGGTTGCCCTCTGGCACGGCGCAATCGCGGAAGGAGAGCTCGCGCGTGTCTGAGGCGTGCCAGCCCATCTTCTCCATCGGGGCCGAGATCTCGTAGCCCGGCGCGCCATTCGGGACGATCAGGTTCGAGATTTCGTTCTCACCGGTCCGCGCCGTGATCGTCACGCAGGCCGTGATCTCGGTGCCGGCGTTCGTGATGAAGATCTTCGAGCCGTTGACGACCCATTGTCCGCCCCGAAGCTCGGCAGTGGTGCGCGTCGCGCCCGCATCGGAGCCGGCGCCGGGCTCGGTCAAGCCGAACGCCGCCAGCTTTTGGCCCGAAGCGAGCTGCGGCAGCCACTCCCGCTTCTGCTCCTCGCTCCCGAAGTAGAAGATCGGCAGCGTCCCGAGAGAGTGGTGCGCGGCGACCGTGATCGCCACCGACGAATCGATCCGCGTCAGCTCCTCGACGGCGAGCGCGTACGAGAGCGTGTCGGCGCCGGCGCCGCCGTACTCCTGTGGGACGGTCATGCCCATCAACCCGAGCTCGGCGAGCTCGGCCACGAGCTCGTAGGGGAAGCGGTGCTCGCGGTCGAGCTCGGCGGCGACCGGCGCGATCCGCGAGACCGCGAACTCGCGCACGGTGTCTCGGACGAGCTGCTGCTCGTGCGTCAGGTCGAAGTTCAAGCCGCTGCGGCCAGTCGGTCGGCGAGCTCGCAGATCAGCCGGACGCCGTAGCCGGTGCCGCCGCGCTGCCACAGATAGTCGTGCCGGGGCCAGGTGAAGAAACCGGTCCCGGCCATGTCGACGTGCGCCCAGGGCCCCTCGCCCGCGAACTCGTGCAGAAACTCGGCGGCGAGCACCGGCACGCCCTGCGAGCGGATGTTCGAGTTCTTCAGGTCGGCATAGTCGGAGTCGACGTAACGGCGATAGCGTGGGTGGAGCGGCCAGGGCCAGGCGTGGTCGCCGCTGGCCTCGCCGGACTCGACGACGAGCGTTCTCCACTCGGAGTCGTTCGCGAACACGCCGGCGTAGAAGTCGCCGAGCGCTCGCTCCATCGCCCCGGTCAGCGTGGCGAAGTCGACGAGGTGCGTGGCCCCGAGCTGCCGGGCGTAGGGGAGGACATCGGCGAGCACAAGCCGGCCTTCTGCGTCGGTGTTGATGATCTCGATCGTCTTACCGTTCATCGCCGTGAGGATGTCGCCCGGCCGGAAGGCGCCGCCGCCGACCGCGTTCTCGGTCGCGCCGACGACGCCGACGACTTGCAGCGGGCACTCCAGCTCCGCGAGCGCGCCCACGGCGGCGATCACGGCTCCACCCCCTGCCATGTCGCCCTTCATGTCCTCCATGTAGGCCGGCTTCTTGATCGAGATGCCGCCCGTGTCGAAGGTGACCGCCTTGCCGGCGAGGCCGAGGACGACGTCGCCTCGAGCCTGCGGAGGCTCGTAACGCAGAACAATCAGCCGCGCGGGGTTGTGGCTGCCTTGGGCGACGGCCGCGAAGGCGCCCATGCCGAGCTCTCGGATCTCGGTGAGGCCCGGCGCCTCGACCGAAAGGTGGGGCGACCCTCCGGCGGCGACCTCGGCCGCGCGGTCGGCGAGGCCTTCCGGGGTCAGCTCGTTCGGAGGTGCGTTCGCGAGGTCGCGGGCGCGGTTTGCCCACTCGGCGACGACACCGGCGCGGCGCGCGGCCTCTCCGACCGCCTCGTCGTCGGAGACGATCGCCAACGACTCGAGCCGCTCCGGCGCGGGTTCGGTCTTCCAGCGGCCCGGGTCGTACGAGCCGAGGAACGTCCCGTCGACGATCGCCCGTGCCTGCTCGGCCGGCGAGAGCGGGAGCGAGTCATCGAGCAGCCAGGCGATTGACCGCGCGTACCCGCGCGCTTCGCGAGCGAGGGTGCCGGCTGCGGTGCGAAGCGCATCCGCGTCCACTGCCTCGCGCGCTCCGATGCCCGCGAGCGCGAGCCGGTTGGCCTTCAGTTCGCCGTCCAGGTGAAACAGCGGGGCGGTCTTCAGCCTGCCTGTGAGCTCGCCCTGCTCCGCGAGCCGCTCGAGCAACCCGCCGAGGCGGCCGTTCAGCGCCGCAACCGGACCGGTCAACTCCTTCGCGGCGAGCAGAGGTGCGGCGAGGACGTCGGATTCGACGGACTCGGGCGATCCGGCTTGGACCTCGACCCGCATCGGGCCGCGATGCTATCCGACCTACTGCGTAGCCTCACCCGTATGCGGGGCCGGCCTCAACTTCGGCGCCGTCGCGCCGATACAGGAGCCATGGCAGTACCAGCTTTGCGGCGGTTGGTCTCTTCACGCGTCCTCTCCGGGCGCCGGCTCGACCCGGAAACCCTGACGCAGCTCCACACGACCCTCGTCGACGAGCGCCAGCAGCTTCGCGGGCAGGGGGCCCCCGCCGAGGAGCTCGAGCGCAACCGGCTGGCGATCGTGCGGTGCCAGTGGGAGCTCTCGCAAGCCTTGATCGAGCGCTATCTGCCGCCCGCCGCAGCTCCCAGCGCGGCGTAGCTCGCACGCCTCGCTAGCCTGCCTTCGGTGCGGGCCGAGCTTGACAAGCGCGCGATGGCTGCGCTCTCGAGCGGCCATCTGGCGACCGACTTCGCGAACGGCGCGCTGCCTGCGCTGCTGCCGTTCTTCGTCGACAAGTTCACGCTCTCGTACACGCTCGCGGCGGCGGTCGTGCTCGCCTCGGCGGTCTCGTCGTCGATCGTGCAGCCGCTCTTCGGGCTCTGGTCGGATCGCCGCGGCGCGATCTGGCTGCTTCCCGGCGGGGTCGCGCTCGCCGGAATCGGGATCGCGCTCGCCTCCGTGGCGCCCGCGTACTGGCTCGTGCTCGTCTGCGTGATCGTCTCCGGCCTGGGCGTCGCGGCCTTCCATCCCGAGGGCTCGAAGTTCGCGGCCTTTGCCGGCGGCCGGCGGCGGGCCAGCGCGATGTCGCTCTTTTCGATCGGCGGCAACCTCGGCTTCGCACTCGGCCCGACGGTGGCGACGCCGCTTGTGCTCGCCTTCGGCCTCACGGGCGGCCTGCTGCTGTCCGTGCCCTGCCTCGCCGTCGCGCTCGCTTTGCTGCTGTTGGCGCCTTTCCTTGGCTCGTTCGCGCCGGAGCGCGGGCAGCAGTTCACGAGCGACGAGCCCGACCGCGTTGGCGCCCTGGTGCTCCTGCTCGGCGTGATCGCCTGTCGCAGCGTGGCGTGGTTCGGGTTGATCACTTTTGTCCCGCTCTGGGAGGTCTCCCTCGGCCACTCGAAGGCGCACGGAAGCCACCTGCTGTCGCTGATGCTGCTCGCGGGCGGCGCCGGCACGCTCGCCGCCGGGCCGCTGGCCGACCGCTTCGGCCGTAGGCCGGTGCTGCTCGTCTGCTCCGCAGCGACGGCGCCGCTGATCCTCGTCTTCGTGATCGTCGGCGGCGTGCCGGGGGCGATCGCGTTGGCGGGCGTCGGCGTCTCGGTGATCGCGACCTTCGGTGTGACGATGGTGATGAGCCAGGAGTACCTGCCCCGCCACATCGGCATGGCCTCCGGGCTGTCGATCGGGCTCTCGATCGGCCTCGGCGGCGTGGGGGCGGTCGCGCTCGGCGCCGTCGCCGACTCGATCGATCTCCGCACGGCTCTGTACGTTGCGGCGGGTGCTGCGGCGCTTGCGCTCGTGCTGGCCGGGCTCCTGCCGTCTTCGCGGCCCTCACGCCGGCTCGCGGTCGAGCCGGTCGCGCCATGAGCTAGGCTCGCCGCCGTGGCCGAGAACGCGCGCCAATTCTTCGAAACGCTCGAGACGCGGGCCGCCGGCTCTTCGAAGGTCGCCGGCCTGAATGCCACGTACTTGTTCGACATCGACGGCGCCGGCAAGTGGATCGTTCGCGTCGAGAACGGCAACGCCAGTGTCCATGAGGGCGAGGGCGACGCCGAGACAACGATTTCAGCCTCGGAGGAAACGTTCATGAGGATCGTCAACGGCGAGCAGAATGCGACCAGCGCTTTCATGATGGGGAAGCTGAAGGTCAGCGGCGACCTCGGCAACGCCATGAAGCTGCAGCAGCTGTTCTGAGACGGACAGGGGGAGCCGAAGCTCCCCCCAGGACGAGCTGCTGAACCTGGCTAGGTAACGACGAAGTTGCTCCAGCCGCGGACGTAGTCCGGCCGAGCGGCGGCATTGTTTAGGAAGACGCGAAGCTTGACACCGCGCCTGACCCTCATCCTGAACGCCACCGTGCTGGCGCCCGTGCTCTTGACGTAGTGGTTCAGATAGAGACGCTCGATGTTCGTCCACGTGTGCCGGCGGGCGTTCCAGCGCGTGAGCCAGACGTACCTGCCCACGAACGGCCGTCCGGCCACGACGACCGCTGCGAAGCGGGTCTTGCCGTACCTGCGCAAGGAGACTCGAGGTCGCACGAAGATCGTCAGCTCGTCGCTCGTTGCCGTGCTGTACTTGGCGTCGACGCGAGTGTTGTAGCGCGGAGCGACGTCGAGGGAGAATGTGCCGTCGCTCGCGGTCGTCACCTGCGTCGAGTGAGCAGCACGGTTCATCGGTATCTGCGTGATCGTCACCTGCTGATCCGCAGCCGCCGGCGAGACCTGACCGGTCAGGCTGACATTGCCTCCGAAGGTGATCGTGTCTCGGTCCGCCTGCAGCGTCACGCTCGGCGCCGCCGCCGTGGCCGCTGTGCTGCCCGCAAGAGCGCCTGCCACCGCAAGCGCGACGATCAACTTCCTCATGCCTGCGTCACCCCCAAATGTCCTCGTTTACATCGTGGTACGAGCGAGTTTCTGCCCGCCTAGGACGCATCGAAACAGGCCGTTTACCAAGTTTTTACGAGTTGTAAATCTGGTTCAGTCGGCAAGCTCGACGAGCACGGCGCCGCCGGCAACTCGGTCTCCCTCGGCGACGTGAATCGCCCGGACGACCGCCCCATAGGGGGCGACGACGGGGGTCTCCATCTTCATCGCCTCGAGCACGAGGAGCGGCTGGCGAGCCTCGACGCGGTCGCCCTCGGCGACGACGACGCGGATCACCGTGCCGGGCATCGGTGCCGTCAGCGAGCTCTCCTCCCCGGTGTGCCGGTGGTCATGTGAGGAGACGTCCGGATCCGGCGCCGCGCTTGGCGCCGGGGCGGGGAGGTTGAGACGCCAGGGCTGGGCCCATGGGCCCTCCGGCAACCGGGCGGGAACAGCCGAGAGCGGTGAATACTCGGTCAAGAAGGCGGTCGTCGTGCGGCCGGCGCGAACCATCGGGTGCGAGACGAGCCAGCGCAGGAAGGGCAGGTTCGTGGGCACTCCCTCGACCTCGGTCTGTGCGAGCGCGACGCCGAGCCGGCCGAGTGCGTCGGCACGTGTCTCGCCAGAGGCGATCAGCTTGGCGATCATCGGGTCGTAGGCCACGCCGACCTCGTCGCCCTCGGCCACGCCCGCGTCGACCCGGATCGAGTCCGGTAAGCGCAGGCCCTCGACCGTTCCGGCCTGCGGCAGGAAGTCGACGGGGTCTTCGGCGTAGAGCCGGACCTCGACCGCGTGGCGGCCGAGTCTCAGCTGGGGATCGGCGATCTCCTCGCCCCGAGCGACCGCGAGCTGGAGCGCGACCAGATCGAGCCCCGTTGCCTCCTCGGTGACGGGATGCTCGACCTGGATCCGCCCGTTCAGCTCCAGGAAATAGAAGTCTGTGCCGTCGAGCAGGAACTCGACCGTGCCTAGGCTCCGGTAGCCGATCTCGCGGGCGAACGCGATCGCCGCGGCGCTCATCAGCTCGCGAAGGTCGTCATCGACCGCGGGCGACGGCGCCTCTTCCAGCACCTTCTGATGACGCCGCTGGATCGAACACTCGCGCTCGCCGAGCGAGTAGACGTGGCCGTGCTCGTCCGCGAGCAGCTGGATCTCGACATGGCGTGGACGCTCGAGGTAGCGCTCGAAGAAGACGGTCTCGTCGCCGAACGCGGCCTTGGCCTCGCGGCGCGCCGCGGCGAGGGCGTCTGAGAGCTCGTTCGGCTCGCGCACGACCCGCATCCCGCGCCCGCCGCCGCCGGCCGCCGCCTTGATCATCAGCGGAAAGCCGAGCTCGTCGGGCTCGCCCGCCGCCAGTACCGGAATGCCGGCTGCTGCGGCGGAGCGCTTCGCCTCGAGCTTGTCGCCGCCGCGGCGGAGCGCCTCGGGACCGGGGCCGACGAAGAGGATTCCTGCCGCCTCGACGGCCTCGGCGAAGTCGCCGTTCTCGGCCAGGAAGCCGTAGCCGGGGTGAATCGCGTCTGCTCCCGCCTGCTTGGCGGCCCGGATGTGCTCCTCGGAATAGAGGTAGCTGCCGATCTCGACGACCTCGCCGGCCTCGCGCACGTGCAGCGAGCCCTTGTCGTCGGGCGCCACGACTGCGATGGTCGCGATTCCCTCGGCGGCGCAGGCGTGGAAGATCCGAACGGCGATCTCGCCGCGGTTTGCTACGAGGAGCTTTCGGATCTCCATGCGGCGGGGCGCTTGTCGAGGAAGGCGCGCAGGCCTTCCTGGCCCTCGGGGCTGGTGCGCAGGTTGGCCGCGAGTCGCGCAGTCTCCTCGCCGTCCGGCCGTTCGCGGATCAGCCGCTTCGCCGCCCGCGCGGCTTCCGGCCCGGCGCTGAGCAGCTCGCCGACGATGCGGTCAACAGCCCTGTCGAGTTCTGCGCCGACTTCGTGGACGAGCCCGATCCGAAGGGCGGTCTCGGCATCGAAGCGTTCGCCCGTCAGGAAAAAGCGGCGCGCCGCCGCGGTGCCGATTCTCGGGAACACGAAGGGCGAGATCACGGCCGGGACGATCCCGAGCTTGACCTCGGAGAAGCCGAAGACCGCGTCGGGCGCAGCAACCGCGACGTCGGTGCAGCAGACGATCCCCGAGCCGCCGCCCAGCGCGTAACCCTGCACGCGCCCGACCACCGGAGCCGGGCACGCGTCGATTGTCTCCAGCATCCGGAAGAGGCGGAGCGCGTCCTCGACGTTCTCCTCGTATGAGAGGTCGATTGCCGAGCGCTGCCAGTCGACGTCGGCGCCGGCGCAGAAACTCGCGCCGTCTCCAGCGAGGAGGACAGCGCGGGCGTCGCCGACATCGGCGAACGCCTCCGTCAGCTCGCGAATCAGCCCCGCGTCGAAGGCATTCCGCCGCTCGGGCCGAGCGAGCGTGACCCGCAGCAGCGGTCCTTCCCGCTCGATTCGCAGCGCGGCCATCACGCCGCAGCTTAAGACGAGAGTTGAGCAGTGGCGCGGAGGCATCCTCTTCACAACCCGGTTTAAACGGGCGACGGCAAAGCTCGCCACGCCTTCAAGACGGCATCGCAAGCGACGCCTTAGAGTCGCGTTCGTGCTACGAGGCGCTCTCGCAGCCGTGGTAACGCCGCTGACCGGCGGCGGCGAGTTGCTGGACGAAGACGCCATCGATCCGCTCGTCGGCTTCCTCGAGTCCGGCGGTCTCGACGGCCTGCTCGCGCTCGGCACGACCGGCGAGGGGATCCTGCTGAGCGCGGAAGAGCGCCAACGCGCGGCGGAGCTCTTCCTGGCGGCCCGCCCGGACGATTTCGCGATCGCCGTCCATTGCGGTGCCCAGACGACGCGCGAGACGGTCGAGCTCGCCGCGCACGCCGCCGACCTCGGCGCCGACGCGGTCGCCGTGATCGGCCCGCCGTACTTCGCGCTCGACGACCGTGCGCTGCTCGCGCACTTCGCCGCCGCGGCGGAGGCTTGCGAGCCGGTGCCGTTCTACGTGTACGAGTTCGCCGCGCGAAGCGGCTACGCGGTCCCGGTCGTTGTCCTGCAGCGATTGCGCGACCGTGCCTCGAACTTCGCCGGCCTGAAGGTCTCCGACCGCCCGTGGGAGCGGTTCGCTCCCTACCTGGTCGAGGGACTCGACGTCTTCGTCGGGCCCGAGTCCCTGATCCAGCGCGGCCTGGCGGGAGGAGCGGTTGGAGTCGTTTCCGGGCTGGCGACTGCCTTTCCCGGCGAGGTGGCCGCCGCCGTGCGCGGCGTTCCCGGCCCCGACCTCCAGGCGCTCCGTGAAGGCCTGGACCAGTTCCCGTTCCATGCGGCGGCAAAGCACGTGCTTCGCCGGCGCGGAGTGCCGATCACGGAGGAAGTTCGCACGCCGCTGCGCGAGTTGACCGACGACGAGCGGGAGGCGCTCGACCGGTGGCTCGGATCGTCGTAGCCGGAGCGGGCGCGGCCGGCGCGAGCGTCGCCTACCACCTGGCGGAGCTCGGTGCCGACGAAATCGTGCTCTGCGATCGCGGCTCGGTCGCCGGCGGCGCGACGGCGAAGGCGATGGGCGGCGTCCGGCAGCAGACCGATGTCGGTCTCGCCGAGCTCGAGGAACGTGCCGAGCTCCAGCGTTCCTTGGGAGTGCCCGTAGTCGCGACTGCGGCTCCGGCCGGTGTGCGCTCGGACGACATGGCGGGGGCCGTCGTCTGCTGGCAAGACGGGGTCGCAGACCCGCCAGCGGTAACGCGCGAGCTCGTCCGCCGAGCGGCGGCGGGCGGGGTGGAGGTCCGTGAAGGCGAAGATGCGACGAAGCTCGCCGCCGACGTGTTCGTGATCGCGGCCGGGCCATGGTCGGCTCAGGTCGGAGAGCAGCTCGGACTCGGGCTCCCGATCCGACCGCTCTGCCGCCAGCTGCTCGAGACCGAGCCGGTCGCAGGCCTCCCGCCTGACCTGCCGATGACGATCGAGGCCGAGACGGGCTTTCACTTCCGCCGCCGCGGCCACCGGCTCGTGCTCGCGATGAGCGATCCCAAGCCTCGTTGGGGCTTCGAGGAGGTGGTCGAAGAATCGCTCTTCGACGACCGTCTCGAGCGGCTCGCCCACCGTTTTCCGGCGGCCACAGGCACGCGGATCGACCGTGCGTGGGCGGGCCTCTACGACATGACGCCGGACGCACACCCGATCCTGGGCCGGGTCGGCGAGCGCATCTACGCCGCGTGCGGGTTCTCCGGGCACGGCTTCATGCAGAGTCCGGCCGTCGGCCGCGCGGTCGCGGAGGAGATTCTCGAGCTCGAACCGACCTTTGACCTCTCTCCCTACAGGCTCGACCGTTTCGAGCGCGGAGCGATCTTCCCGGAGCAGCTGGTCCTGTAGAAGATGCGCTTTTGGCGCACTTCCGTCACCCACGCGCGCGTGTTTCCGCGTTACGCTCGCCGCGGGCGGCGGGTGGTCCAAGCCACCACCCGGGAGGGGAGGCGCGCGCGTGTACCTAGGAAAGGCCCGCGGATCGCCGAAACGCGCCGGACGGCGTGGCGCCGCCCGGTGTCGAGTGCCCGCTAAGACTCAAACGCGAGCCCTCGCCGCGAAAGCGCCTCGACCGCGAAGGCGCCTTCGATCGTCGCCTCGACGTCGAATTCCTCCACGACATCCGGCTCCTTGCCGATCAACTCGCGAGCCCTGCCCGGCAGCTCTCCGCGGGCCGCTTCCGTCGACTCCCAGAAGTAGAACGCTCCCCAACGCTCCGTCACCTCGTCCGAGATCCAGGCCTTGAAGCGCAGGCCCGGAACCTCCTCGAACTCGTCGACCGATTCGTCCCGCAAGTAGCGCCGCAATTCCTCGATCGTCGTCTGCGAGTCGGCAAGGTTCCAGAGAACGAAGCGGACGAGCACGCGCGGCTATTCGAAGAACCGCTCGTGATATGGGAGCTTCTCGAGCAGCTGCTTGATCTCGCGCAGGACGTCAGCCTCCTCGTGACCGAAGTCGTCGAGGTAGGAGTGGAGCGCGTTGCGGACGAGCTTCAATTCCTCGTTCGTCAGCTCGATCGTATGGTCGGCCATCAGAAGGACCCCTTCGGCTCGTAGCTACCGCGCGGGGCGCCAACTGCAACCACCGTCAACCCTCCGGGCCCCGCCTTCGGGCCTCGCGTCGTCTCGGGGTCGAACCGGAACACGTCGCCCTCTCGGATCGGAACCTCCTCGCCGTCGATCACGTACGTGCCCGAGCCTTGAACGATCACATTGACCTCCTCCTGGCCCGAGTCCTGCTCGTTGTGGCGGTGTCCCTCGGTATTCGGGGGAAATTCGAACCAGTTGATCCCGAACGCCAGGAGACCGAGCTCGCGGCGCACGAACCGCACCACGCCGCCGGGGCCGCCCGGCTCCAGGTCGTGCACGTTGATCTTCGAGTAGCCCATCAGCCTCCTCTCACATCCGAAAGACGCCGAAGGTCGTCTCCGGGATCGGCGCGTTCAGCGCCGCCGAGATCCCGAGCGCGAGCACCCGACGCGTGTCGAGCGGATCGATGATGCCGTCGTCCCAGAGCCGGGCGGTCGAGTAGTAGGGATTGCCTTCTTCCTCGTACTTCGCCCTGATCTCGTCAGGGTCCGCGTCCCCGACCATCGTCAGCACGGTCGCAGCCTGCTCGCCGCCCATCACGGAGATGCGGGCGTTCGGCCACATCCAGAGCTGCCTCGGTGAGTACGCGCGGCCGCACATGCCGTAGTTCCCGGCGCCGAAGGAGCCCCCGATCACGACCGTGAACTTGGGCACCTCCGCGCACGCCACCGCGGTCACCAGCTTCGCGCCGTCACGGGCGATGCCGCCCGCCTCGTATTCCTTGCCGACCATGAAGCCGGTGATGTTCTGCAGGAAGACGAGCGGGATCTTCCGCCTGCAGGCCAGTTCGATGAAGTGCGCGCCCTTCTGCGCGGACTCCGCGAAGAGGACGCCGTTGTTCGCAAGGATCCCGACCGGGAATCCTTCGATGCGCGCGAAGCCGCAGACGAGCGTCTCGCCGTAGAGCGCCTTGAACTCGTCGAATCTGCTGCCGTCGACGATCCGGGCGATCACCTCGCGCGGGTCGAACGGCGCCCGATAGTCGTCCGGGATCAGCCCGTAGAGCTCCGCCGGGTCGGCGGCGGGCTCCTGTCCCGGGACCAGGTCCCAGGGCACGTCCTTCGGAGGCAAGTTCAGGTTCCGCGCGATCTGCCGCACGAGCGCTAGGGCGTGCTCGTCCGAGGTCGCGTAGTGGTCGGCGACGCCCGACAGCCGTGTGTGCACGTCCGCGCCGCCAAGCTCCTCGGCAGAGACGTCCTGCCCGGTGGCCGCCTTCACGAGCGGCGGCCCGCCGATGAAGATCGTGCCCGTTCCCTTGACGATGATCGTCTCGTCGCTCATCGCGGGCACGTAGGCTCCACCGGCGGTACAGGAGCCCATCACCGAGGCGATTTGTGGAATGCCCTGCGCGGACAGCCGGGCCTGGTTGAAGAAGATCCGCCCGAAGTGCTCGCGGTCGGGGAAGACCTCGGCCTGCAGCGGGAGAAACGCGCCGCCCGAATCGACCAGGTAGACGCAGGGCAGGCGATTCTGGCCGGCGATCTCCTGCGCGCGCAGGTGCTTCTTCACCGTCAGCGGGAAGTACGTCCCGCCCTTGACCGTGGCGTCATTGGCGATCACAACGCATTCGCGCCCCTCGATCACGCCGATGCCGGTGACGATCCCGCCAGAGGGGGCCTGTCCCCCGTACACATCCCAGGCCGCCAAGGCCGAGAGCTCGAGGAAGACGCTGCCGGGATCGACGAGCCGGTCGATCCGCTCGCGCGCGGTCAGCTTGCCGCGCGAGCGATGCCGCTCGACCGCCTTCTCACCGCCGCCGAGCGCGACGCGGGCCGTCCGCTCGCGCAACTCGGCCACGAGCTGCTCCATCCGCGCGCGCCGGCGCTCGTGCTCCTCGCCCGGCTCGACGTGCGACTCGAGAACCGCCACGGGGCTGAGCCTACCGTCGCCGCCCTCGCCGTAGATTTCCGGGAACTCCAAGGCGCGGGGTATGCGGTTTCATTTACCGAACGCAAGCGGTTCGCGCGTTTAGGAACACGGCCCTCGAGGAGAGAGAAGAGCCGTGCAGGGCTTTCTGCTTGTCGATGACAGAGACGGCCGCGTGCTGGAAGAAATCGTCGACCCGGTGGAGGCTTTTCGCATGCTCGACGAGTTCAAGCAAGACCATCCAGAGCTCGCTGGGGCGGTCTGCCTCGTCAGATTCGATGGGCGTCAAGGCGCGCTGATCGGGAGCGAGACGACCACACGGGTTCGGCCGCTCACCTGACCAGAGACCGCAGCGAATTGGGACTCGCCGTCCCTCCGATCTCGCCGCAGTTCGAATACATCACGACCCACGTGTTCCGCTTGCCCGCCTGACCAAGGTCGCCGAGTAAACGTGCCGCCGCGCCCGACCTGCGCTGGCGCGGCTCACCAAGGTTTGAACTTGAACAGAAGCCGTTTGAAGTCGTCATGGCTTCGGCGGAGCCGAAGCCGGACTTCAAACGGTGAAACAGGGGCGGCAGGACTCGAACCTGCAACCCCCGGTTTTGGAGACCGGTGCTCTGCCAGTTGAGCTACGCCCCTAGGCGGTTCGAGGCTGCGATTGTACCCCGGTGGTTTCGGCATCCTTTCTCCCCTTGAGACCTCCGGGCCAACGGCGAGCGCTCGGCGCGCTCTTTCTCGTGCTCGCGCTGATGCTGGCCGGCATCGCCACCGCAGCGGCCGACGCCGCCAGACACGACGCACGGCTCCTCGTAATCGCCTTCGCTGCCGGGGCGCTCGCGCTTTGGCTGGCGCTGCTCGCCTTCCGCGCGCTGAGGAACTCGCCGTCCTGAGGCGCTCGCTTGCGACGCCCGACCTGGAGGCGTCCGGGCTTCGCCCGGGCGTCCGTCCAATCCCGTGTCGGGATGCCCGACCCGCGATTCTCTTTGAAACGGATTGTCAGCCCGTATTCTCTGAGCGTGGCCGCCAAGCCTGACGAGACACTCCCGCTCTGGCAGGAGTACCGCCGCAGCGGCGACAAAGCCCTCCGCGAGCGTCTGATCCTCACCTACGCGCCGCTCGTCAAGTACGTCGCCGGTCGGGTCGGGAGCGGCTTGCCGAGCCACGTCGACGAGAGCGACCTCGTCCAGTACGGGTTGCTCGGCCTGATCGGCGCGATCGAGCGCTACGACCCCGACCGCGACGTCAAGTTCGAGACCTACGCCCTCGCGCGAATCAAGGGCTCGATCATCGACGAGCTGCGGGCGATGGACTGGGTGCCGCGCTCCGTGCGTTCGCGGGCGCGGGACATCGAGCGGGCGATCGGCGGCCTCGAGGCGAAGCTCGGCCGCGCGCCGACTGACGAAGAGGTCGCCAAGCAGCTCGGGATGAGCGAGGAGGAGCTGGACGACAGCCTCAGCGAGATCGGCCGCTCCTCGATCGCAGCGCTGGACGAGCTCTGGACCGTCTCGGCGTCCGGCGGCGACCGGATCGCACTGATCGACACGATCGAGGACACCCAGGGTCCCGAGCCGCAATCCGCGCTTGCCGAGACCGAGATGAGGGAAGCCCTCGGCGATGCGATTTCCCGCCTACCCGAGCGAGAGAAGCTCGTCGTCACCCTCTACTACTACGAAGAGCTGACCCTACGCGAGATCGGCGAGGTGCTCGGGGTGACTGAGTCGCGGGTCTCGCAGCTCCACACGAAGGCAATCCTGCGGCTCAAGGCGAGGCTCGCCGGCTCGCCGGCCCGCGAGCCGCTCGAGCGCTAACCATCGCTTGGCCGCCACGTCTTAGTTGAGCGACTCCGTACAAACGGAGTAGTCTCGCCCGTGTGGAGAGGGGTCCACGCATCGGGACTGGGTCTCAAGAAAGGATGGGAAAACTGTGAAGCATCGAGCACTGCTCATCGTGGCAGGCTTGGTCGGTGCGGCAACGCTTGCCGTATCGCTGAGCGTCGCGGCGGCCGGGACATCGCGTCCGAGAACGCACGCTACGCCTGCAAAGTCCGCTGCGATCGTGCCGCCGCGAGTGCCCAACCGTGCGGCGATCAAAGCCAAGTACCACGGTCAGAAGATCACCTTCGTGGGCGACTCGGTCGGGAACGGCCACGTGCGCGACCTGGCGCTCGCGAAGCGGTTCACGAAGGACACCGGCATCAAGGTCACCGTCGTGCCGCACCCGGCCGCGTCGGACCAGTCGTACGCGCAGCTTGCCCGGGCGTTTTCGTCGAAGTCTTCGTCGATCGACGTGGCGATGATCGACGTCGTCTGGCCGGGCGCATTCGCGCCGTATCTCGTCAACCTGAAGCCAAAGCTCGCGAAGCAGGCGAAGCTGCATCTAGCCAGCATCGTCGCGAATGACACGATCGGCGGGAAGCTGGTCGCCATGCCATGGTTCGGCGACTACGGGATCCTCTACTACCGAACCGACCTGCTCAAGAAGTACGGCTACACGGCCCCGCCGAAGACCTGGACACAGCTGTTCCAGATGGCGAAGAAGATCCAGGACGGCGAAAAGAAGTCGAACTCGAACTTCGCGGGCTTCGTCTTCCAGGGCAACGCCTACGAGGGCCTGACCTGCGATGCGCTCGAGTGGATCGCGTCGGCGGGCGGCGGCCATTACATCGACGGCGGCAAGGTCACGATCGACAACGCCAAGGCTCGGACGATCCTCGACGCGTTCCGCACCCAGATCGGCAAGATCACACCCCAGGGCGTCACGACGTACCAGGAGGACCAGACCGAGCACGCGTTCGACAACGGTGACGCCGCGTTCGCCCGCAACTGGCCGTACCAGTACGGGATCGGGGCCGGCGCCGGCTCGAAGGTGGCGGGCAAGTTCGGCGTCACGGTGCTTCCGCACGGCGCGGCCGGCGGCTCCGTCGGTACCGTCGGCGGCTGGCAGCTCGCCGTCTCGAAGTTCTCGAAGCACAAGAACGCCGCGATCGAGTTCGTCCGCTACATGACGAGCCCAGGCGTCGAGAAGTTCGACGCGATCAGCAACTCGAACGTGCCGACGATCGTGTCGGTGGCTAAGAATAAGGCGGTCGTGAAGACGAACCCGTACCTGAAGCCTGCGATTGCAAGCGTGCCTCGTGTCACGCGTCCTGCGAAGTTCCTCGGGACGCACTACAACGAGGCCTCGAAGGTCATCTATCAGGGCGTCAACCAGATCCTCACCGGCACGCCTGCGAGCCGGGTGCTGCCTCAGATCAAGTCGAGGCTGCAGCAGATCCTGAATTCGAAGTAAACCTGGTGGAGCGAGGGAGGATGGCAGCTGTCATCCTCCCTCACCTCTACCGATGAGCTCGGTCGCCACCCCAGCCCCGATTCCGCCTCGCGGACGCCGCACGAAGCTCCAGCGCCGGCAGACGCGCCTCGGCTGGCTCCTGCTCCTACCCGCACTCGCGGTCGTCGCCTTCGTCGCGATCTACCCGCTCGGCAAGACCGTCTATCAGAGCTTCACGAATCAGGAGTTTCTAGCCGGCCTGACGCCGACGAAGTGGGTCGGGCTCCACAACTACCACGCGCTCTTCCACGACACGATCTTCCGCGACGCGATCGTCCTGACGCTCAAGTTCACGGCGATCACCGTGGGGTTCGAGTTCGTCCTCGGCCTGATCATCGCGCTCGTCGTCAACTCGAGCTTCAAAGGACGGGGACTGATGCGCGCGGTGATGCTCGTCCCGTGGGCGATCCCGACGGTCGTCGCCGCCAAGATGTGGCAGTGGATGCTCGACGACACCTACGGCGTTGTCAACGACCTCGGCACGCGCATTCACTTCACACTCTTCGGCTGGCACTTCCATCTCCTCTCGCATTCCCATGCGTGGATCGCAGATCCTTCGACGCAGCTAGCCTCCGTCTCCGCGGTCGACATCTGGAAGACCACGCCGTTCGTCGCGCTGCTGCTGCTGGCCGGCCTCCAGGTGATCCCGAACGACCTCTACGAGGCAGCTTCGGTCGACGGAGCAAGCAAGTTGCAGCAGTTCTGGCGGATCACGCTGCCGCTCCTGCGTCCGGCGATCCTCGTGACGCTGATCTTCCGCACGCTCGACGCGCTGCGCGTCTTCGATGTCTTCTCCGTCTTCTTCGGTAACCGACTCGGCGCGCAGTCGATGGCGGTCTACGATCAGGGCGCGATCGTCCAGGACGGGCACGTCGGCTACGGCGCCGCCGTGAGCGTCGCGATCTTCCTGATCATCTCCCTCTTCGTCGTCATGTACGTCACCTTCGTGCGGGTGAGCGAGCAATGAGCACCGCCGCGCAGACAACGGCGGCCGCCGTCCGTCCGATCTCTCGGTCGGTGCGCCTCCTTCTACTGGGCGCTGCGCTCGGCGATCACTCCCGATTCGCAGCTCTTCAACACACCGGTCCAGTACTTCCCGAGCCACCCGACTTGGGCGCACTTCCACGATGCGCTCAGCTCGAGCCTCTTCCGGAGAGCGCTGCTGAATTCAACGATCGTCGCCGGGTCGGTGACGCTGCTCTCGCTGGCCATCGGCTCGCTGTCTGCCTACGCGCTCGGCCGCTTCCGCTTCCGTGGGAAGTCGTTCGTGCTGTACCTGATGCTCTCGATGACGATCTTCCCGCAGATCGCGATCCTCGGCGCCTTGTACACGATGTTCAGCGGCTTTCACATTGTGGGCCCGATCGACTTCCCGAAGCTGTACGACACACCGTGGGCGCTCGTCTTCAGCTACATGATCTTCACGCTCCCGTTCACGATCTGGGTGCTGACGAGCTTCATGCGCGCGCTCCCAGGCGACCTCGAGGAGGCGGCATACGTCGACGGGGCGACGCCGCTCCAGGTGTTCTGGAAGGTCTTGCTGCCGCTGATCGCGCCTGGGCTCGTCACAACCGGCCTGCTCGCGTTCATCTCGGCGTGGAACGAGTACCTCTACGCGGTCTCGTTCCTCCAGTCGCCGAGCCACTACACGGTGCCGGTCGCGATCGTCTCCTTCACCGGGTCGAGCGGGAACGCCTTCCAGTTCCCGTGGGGGACGGTGATGGCCGCCACGATCGTCGTGACGTTGCCGCTGATCGTCGCGACGCTGGTCCTGCAGCGGCGCATCCTCGCCGGTCTGACGGCGGGCGCCGTGAAGGGCTAGCGCTAGATCGCCTGTCGCGTCTCCGGGTCGAAGAAGTAGAGGCGAGTGGTGTCGACGGCGAGCTCGACGTGCTGGCCCAAAGCGATCCGTGTCTTCGGGCTGACGCGGGCGACGAGCCGCGTGCCGACGTCCTGGTCCTCGCCGAGCCGGATGTCGGCATCCTCACCCACGTCGGCCGCTGCCGCACTCGGCACGACCCCGGTGGCCTCGGTGCTGAAGTGCACGAGCACCTCGGAGCCGAGCGGCTCGGTGAGCTCGGCGCTCACGGTGATCCGGCGGTCCGCAGGCGTGCCGGTCTCGATGCTGGCGTCCTCGAAGTCCTCAGGGCGGATCCCGAGGATGATCCTCTTTCCGATGTAGTCGGCCAGGCCGGAGCGGTTGCGCGCGAGCTGGTCGTCGACTGTCAGCAGGTGCTCGCCGAGGCTGACCTCGAGGCGGCCGTTGCTCCGGGCCAGCTCCGATTCCACGAGGTTGATCGACGGGGAGCCGATGAAGCCCGCAACGAACTCGTTGATCGGGTTGTCGTAGAGCACCTGCGGTGTGTCCACCTGCTGCAGGTGACCCGCGTTCATCACCGCGACCCGGTCGCCCATAGTCATCGCCTCGACTTGGTCGTGCGTTACATAGATCGTCGTCACACCGAGGCGCCGCTGGAGCTGGTGGATCTCGGCGCGCATCTGTACCCGCAGCTTCGCGTCGAGATTCGAGAGCGGCTCGTCCATCAGGAACGCAGCGGGCTCTCGCACGATCGCCCGGCCCATCGCGACGCGCTGGCGCTGCCCACCCGAGAGCGCGCGCGGCTTGCGCTTGAGGAACTCGTCGATCTGGAGGATCTTCGCCGCGCGTCGCACACGCTCGTCCATCTCGCGCTTCGGTGTCTTCCGAAGCTTGAGGCCGAAGGCAAGGTTGTCGTACACGCTCATGTGCGGGTAGAGCGCATAGCTCTGGAAGACCATCGCAATGTCGCGGTCCTTCGGGGTCAGGTCGTTGACGACCCGCTCCCCGATCCGGATCTCGCCGCCGCTGATCTCCTCGAGCCCCGCGAGCATGCGCAGCGCAGTCGTCTTACCGCATCCGGACGGGCCGACGAGCACCATCAGCTCGCCGTCGGTGATGTCGAGGTCGAGGTCGTGAACGGCCTGGGTGCCGTCGTCGTAGATTTTCGAAACGGAGTCGAACTCGATCTCTGCCAGCGCGCCCTCCTCTGTCGGTGCGAGCTTAACTCGGCTTGGGGGTGACCGCGATCGCGATCTCGTCCTCTCCACGCTCGAAGGCGACGATTCCCCCGTCCTTGTCGAGCAGGCGGAACGGTTCGCCGAGGTGCTTGCGTTCTTCGATCAGGCGGCGATAGAGATGCAGCAGCGAGTCGGGGTCGTCGAGTTGGGCCTCCACGTTCCGCTCCGCGGGATCGACGGCCGGCAGCCATGGGTCACCGGTCGTGAAGCCGCCGGTCGGACTGGAGTCCCATTGCATCGGATGCCGCATCAGGTCACGGCCGGCGCGGTCGTAGGTCCGGTCGGCGCCGGGGCCGTTTGCCAGACCGATCTCGTCGCCCTGGTAGAGGAAGGCGGCGCCGGGCAGGGTCAGCAGCAGCATCGCCGCTGCACGCAGGTTCTCAGGCCCGACCCGCGTGGCCAGCCGCTCGAAGTCGTGGTTCGACATCAGCCAGGCGACCCGTCGCAGCTCGGCTGCCGCCCCGATCGCGGCGCGCAGGCGCTCCGCGTTCCACGGCGAGAACAAGAACTCGAAGGCGAAGACGAGATCGAGCACCTGCAGGTAGCGCGAGTACTCGCTCGTCGGTTGGAACACCTCGCCGACGAGCAGCGCGTCTCCGGCCGCCTCGCGGATCGCGCCCAGGGCCTCGATCGCTTCCGGACGGTTGCCGGAATAGATCCGCCGGAGCTTGGCGGCGTCGTCCCGCAGCGGCAGCGGAAACGTGCCGCTCGCCGGCGGATCGTCGCGCAGTTGGTCGTCCTTGATCAGCCGGTCGATCGCGTCGAGCCGGAAGCCGTCGGCCCCGCGCTCCAGCCAGAAGCGGACGACCCCCTGGAAGGCCTCGACCACTTCCGGGTTGCGCCAGTCGAGGTCCGGCTGCTCGGGATAGAACGAGTGCAGGTACCAGCGTCCTGTCTGCTCGTCACGGCTCCATGCCGGCCCCCCGAACGCCGAGACCCAGTTGTTCGGTGGCCCGTCGACCGGCGACCAGATGTACCAGTCCGAGTGCTCCCGGAACCAGGGATGCTCGATCGAGGTGTGGCAGGGGATCAGATCGAGCAAAACGCGAAGGCCGCGCTCGTGCGCCGCCGCGACGAGCTCGTCGAAGTCCTCGAGCGAGCCGAGCTGCGGGTCGACGGCCGTGTAGTCCGAGACGTCGTAGCCGAAGTCGGCCAGCGGCGAGGGGTAGATCGGCGAGAGCCAGAACGCGTCGACGCCGAGCCACACCAGGTGGTCGAGCCGCTCCCTGATCCCGCGGAGATCGCCGACGCCGTCGCCGTCCGAGTCCTGGAACGACCGCGGGTAGATCTGGTAGACGACCGCCTGCTCCCACCAGGGCATGGCCGTGGAGGATAGAGCCGTGGGCCAGCGATAAGATCGACCGCGCCAACGAACCGAGGAGGAGTCCCGCCAGATGCCTGTCGAGCCCGGAAAGATCCGCAACGTCGCCGTCGTCGGTCACCGCTCCACGGGCAAGACGTCGCTGGTCGAGGCGATGCTCTTCCAGGCCGGTGCGATCAACCGGCTCGGCACGATCGAGGCCGGCAGCACGACCGGCGACTGGGACGACGACGAGCACAATCGCCAGATGTCGCTGGCAGCGTCCCTCTGCCATGTCGAGTGGCAGGGCCGGAAGATCAATCTGATCGACACCCCCGGCGACCCCGGCTTCCAGGGCGACATGATCGCCGCGCTCCGGGTCGTCGAGGGCGCGCTCGTCACGGTCAGCGCCGTCATGGGTGTCGAAGTGCAGACGTCCCGCGCCTGGCAGCGGGCCGAGCAGTACGACCTCTCGCGTGTCGTGGTCGTGAACATGCTCGATCGCGAGCGCGCCGACTTCTTCCGGACGCTCGAGTCGCTCCGCGACCAGCTCTCGCCGCGCTGCGTCGCTGTCCACCTGCCGATCGGCGCCGAGCACGAGCTGACCGGCGTCGTCGACCTCCTGCACATGAAGGCCTACACGAGCCCCGAGGGCGAGCGCGAAGCAGCGCCCAGCGAGATCCCCGGCGAATTCGAGAGCCAGGTCGCCGAGTACCGCGAGAAGCTGCTCGACTCCGTCGTCGAGACGGACGAGGCGCTGATGGAGCGCTACCTCGACGGCCAGGAGCTCTCCGACGAGGAGGTCGCCCACGCGCTCAAAGACGCCGTCACGCGCGGCGAGATCTTCCCGGTCGCCTGCGCCGTCGCGACGAAGAACCTCGGCACGACCGCTCTGCTCGACCTGCTCGTCGAGGGAGTTCCCTCGCCCGCGAAGAAGCACATCGACCTCGGCGTCGGCGACGACGGGACAGCGGCGTTCGTTTTCAAGACGATCGCCGATCCCTTCGCCGGCCGTATCAACGTGCTACGCGTCATCTCCGGTGAGGTCAAGTCCGACTCGACTCTTGCGAACCACCGCTCCCATTCGAAGGAGCGAGTCGGCCAGCTACTCGCCCTGCAGGGCAAGGAGCACACGCAGCAAGAAGCCTTCGGCGCCGGTGACATCGGCGCCGTCGCGAAGCTGAAGGACACGACCACGGGCGACCTGTTGCTGGACGCCGAACGTGAGGTCGAGACGCCGGAGCTCGGTTTCCCCGAGCCCGTGATGAGCTTCGCGGTCACCCCGAAGGCGAAGGGCGACGAGGAGAAGGTCGGCACCGCGCTGCGACGTCTCTCCGAAGAGGACCCGACGCTCGTGATCCGTCGCGACCCGCAGACCGGCGAGCAGCTGCTCTCGGGCCTCAGCCAGATCCACGTCGAAGTCGCCGTCGACCGGGTCAGAAGCCGCTTCGGCGCCGAGGTCGAGCTCCACCAGCCGCGCGTGCCGTACCTCGAGACGATCCGCAAGGAGTCGCGCGCCCAGGGCCGCTACAAGAAGCAGACCGGCGGTCGCGGCCAGTTCGGCGACGCCGTGATCGTGCTCGAGCCGCTCGAGGGTCACCAGGGCTACGAGTTCGCGGACGAGATCGTGGGCGGCGTCATCCCGCAGAGCTTCCGCCCCGCCGTCGACAAGGGCATCCAGGAGGCGATGCAGCACGGCGAGCTCGCGGGCGCACCCGTCCAGGGGCTGCGCGTCCGTCTGATCGACGGCTCCTATCACTCGGTCGACTCTTCCGAGATGGCGTTCAAGATCGCCGGCTCGCTGGCGTTCAAGCAGGCCTACGAGCAGGCGGACCCGGTATTGCTGGAGCCGATCATGGACGTCGAGGTGACTGTCCCGGACGAGTCCGTCGGCGCCGTCAACGGCGATCTCAACTCACGGCGCGGCCGTTTGCAGGGGATGGAGCCGAAGGGCGGGATGACGACGATCAAGGCCGAGGTGCCGATGTCCGAGATCCTCACCTACTCGCAGTCGCTGACCTCGCTGACGGGCGGTCGTGGCGACTATCACATGTCGTTCGCCCGCTACGAGGAAGTTCCGTCGCACATAGCGCAGAAGATCATCGCCGAGGCCAAGCAGGACAAGGAAGAGGCCGCCGTTTAGGGCCGCGTAAAGCAACTGCCTCGCTATAGTCGCGCCGATGCGGATCGCGAGACAATCCGTGGCTCGCAGCTGTGCGGTCTGCGAGCGAACCTTGCTGATGGGCGAGCGGACGACCCGCTTCTCGTCCGACGGAGAGAACTTCGTCGATGTCTGCCCGCTCTGCCAGGACATCGCGCTCGAGTATGGCTGGCTGAAGGAGGGGAGCCCGACGACGCCGACGGTCTCGACCGACGTCGCCGAGGCGCCCGTCGCCGACGAGCCCTTCCTGCGGCGGCTGTCCGAGCCCGAGCGCGAGGTCGTCGAGGCGGCCGATCTCTTCAACCAGACCGATTTCCGGCGCACGGTCGCCGGGATCGCGAAGAGCCTCGGCGAGCCTCGCGCGAGCATCCGGTCGCTCTCCGGTGTCAGCGGCGAGGTCGTGATCACGGTCGCCTGGGACATCTCCTGGTACCAGTACCGCGTCACGCCGGAGCTGGCCCAGCCGGTCCGGCTCGAGGAGCGCGGCCACGAGCTCGCGGAGCTCGATCCCCTCTACAAGGACTGGAACGCGCACCTCGACGAGCACGGGCGCGTCGTCCCGAACATCGCCCGCATTTAGGAGGGCTTGCCGAAATACGCTTCATGCCGCCGGGCCGCCTCTGGCGCTGACGCCCGGCCTCCCTAGAATCCGAGTAGATGATCTATTGCGTAATCCCGCGGGAGCTCGCCGACGAGCTCTACGAAAAGATGGTCGACTACTACAAGGACAACCCGAACGTCGAGGTGATCGTCGACCGTCGTGAAGGCCCCGACCGGCGTGCGGGCCAGCCGGCCGACGAGTTCCAGGAGAAACGGCAGATCCGCGACCGCCGCAGGCGCAGGCCCGGCACCTTCCCGGATACAGATCCGCCCGAAGCCGTCTGAGCAGACATCAGCCGCAACCGCCTTACCCACCGGGATTAAGCGGACGCTCCGGCAAAGCCCGGACGTCCTCCATCTCGGCGTCGCAAGCGAACGCCTTGGAAGCAGGCTGACCGAGCGTCATTAGAATCGCTGTGCGATGGCGATTCTCGGCGCAAAGACCTTCCAAAACTACATCGACGGCGAATGGGTCGACGCGGCTTCCGGCGCGACCTTCGAGTCGACGAGCCCCGCGAACGGCGAGACGATCGGTGTCTTCCCGAAGTCGGGCCCCGAAGACGTCGACCGCGCCGTCGCCGCAGCGAAGGCGGCATTCGAGGAATGGCGGCTCGTCCCGGCGCCGAGGCGCGGGGAGGTGCTGTTCCGCTTCGCTCAGCTGCTCGCCGAGCACAAGGACGACGTCACCGAGCTGATGACCCACGAGATGGGGAAGGTGAGAGCCGAGGCCGCCGGCGATGTCCAGGAAGCGATCGACATGGCCTTCTACATGGGCGGCGAGGGCAGGCGCCTGTTCGGCCAGACGACGCCCTCGGAGCTGCGCGACAAGTTCCAGATGTCGGTGCGGATGCCCGTCGGCGTCGTCGGCGCGATCACGCCCTGGAACTTCCCGATCGCGATCCCGTCCTGGAAGACGCTGCCCGCGATTGTCTGCGGCAACACGGTTGTCTTCAAGCCCGCGACCGACACGCCCGCGCTGGGCGAGCGCTACGTCGAGCTCTTCGCGGAGGCCGGGCTGCCGAAAGGTGTGCTCAACATCGTCCACGGCGGCGGCGGTGATGTCGGCCAGCGGCTCGTCGAGCACCCGGACGTCCCGATCATCACCTTCACTGGCTCGCGTGAGACCGGCGTCGCCGTTACGCGCGCCGCGGCGGACAACCTCAA
>VAXH01000089.1:0-23588 GCA_005883955.1 Actinomycetota bacterium
ATCCGCCTCCAGCGGTAGCCAGGTTTTCGACTGATAGTCTAAAACTGCCGATGAGACTCGCGCTCGCCCAGATCAACACTGTCGTCGGGGATCTCGATGGCAATGCGAAGCGGATCGGCCGCCGGTTGGCGGAGGCCAAGGACCAGCAAGCCGACCTCGTCGTCTTTCCCGAGCTCGCCGTTACGGGCTATCCGCCAGAGGATCTGCTGCTGCGGCCGAGCTTCGTGCAGGCGGCGCAAGCCAAGGCGGAGGCGCTCGCCCGCGAGGCGCGTGGGATCGTCGCGCTGATCGGCGTGCCGTGGTTCGACCGCGATCTCTACAACGCCTGCGCCGTATGCGCCGCCGGCGAGATCAAGACCATCTACCGGAAGCGGTTCCTGCCGAACTACGGCGTGTTCGACGAGGACCGCTACTTCGCGACCGGCCGCGATCTCGTGCTGCTCGAGCACGGCGGCACGCTCGTCGGACCGACGATCTGCGAGGACATGTGGCAACCCGGGCCACCCGCGACGGACATGGCACTCGCCGGCGCGCAGTTGCTCGTCAACCTCTCAGCCTCGCCGTTCCACCTGCTCCGCGACCGTGAGCGCCAGGAGATGTTCGCCACGCGCGCGCGCGACAACTCATGCCTCGTCGCCTTCTGCAACTCCGTCGGCGGCCAGGACGAGCTGCTCTTCGACGGAAACTCCCTCGTGCTCGACGAGGAGGGCCACCTGCTTGCGCGCGGGCCCAGCTTCGAAGAAGCGCTCCTCGTCGTCGACATCGAGCCGGCCGATGCAATCGGGCGCCGGCTCCGTGACGTCCGCCGTCGGGCGCTCGCCCGTGACCGCCGCGAGGTCCCGGACCTGCCGATCGTCCACGTCGGCTCTTCGCACGGGCCTCGCGAGCACGTGGAGGCTGTGGTCGCGCCGCGGCTCGACGAACTGGAGCAGATGCGTGTGGGGCTCGAGCTCGGCCTCAGCGACTACGTGAACAAGAACGGCTTCGGCGAGGTCGTCGTCGGTGTCTCGGGAGGAATCGACTCGGCGCTCACCGCCGCACTCGCGGTCGAGGCGCTCGACCCCCGGCGGGTCCACTGCGTCTCGATGCCTTCGCGCTACTCATCCGCAGAGACCCGGGACGATGCGCGGCGGCTCGCCGCGAACCTCGGCGTGGACTTCCGCGAGCTGCCGATCGACGCGATCTACAACGCATTCGAGGGCGTGCTGGCCGAGAGCTTCGCCGGCCGCGAGCGGGACCTCACCGAGGAGAATCTGCAGGCCCGCATGCGTGGCGTGCTGTTGATGGCGCTCTCGAACAAGTTCGGCTGGCTCGTGGTCGCGACCGGGAACAAGTCGGAGCTCTCGGTCGGCTACGCAACCCTCTACGGCGACTTGGCCGGCGGCTTCGCGTTGATCAAGGACGTCTTCAAGACCGACGTCTTCCGCCTCGCCAAGCACCTGAACGAGCGCGCCGGAGAAGAGCTGATCCCGCAGACGATCATCGATCGCGCGCCGAGCGCCGAGCTGCGAGACAACCAGCTCGACGAGGATTCGCTGCCGCCCTACCCCGCGCTCGACAAGGTGCTCGCCGCCTACGTCGAGGAGGACCGCTCCGCCGAGGAGCTGAGCGCCGACGGCTTCGATCCCGACATCGTCGAGCGCGCCGTCGCGATGATCGACCGCGCCGAGTACAAGCGCCGGCAGGCCCCGCCGGGAGTCCGGTTGCGACAGAAGGCTTTTGGCCGCGACCGGCGCACCCCGATTACGAACCGCTGGAACCGCTGATCCGCTTTGCGCGCCTACGGCGCGCTCGCTCACGGGGGAAACCCGGTTTCCGCCGTGAGCCCCCTCGCCAGCTTGACGCGCGTCCCGCGCAGTTAAGGCTCCGGCGGGCGAAGCCCGCCTCCGCCGAGGGAGAGGACACGCGGCCACATCGTCGGCGCTTCGTGGAGAGCTGTTGGCATCCGCAGCTGAAAAGCCGTATGTTCATGTTGTTCGTAGCCATGTTCGAAAGGGAGGGGAGAAAAATGAAGATTCGGCTTTCGCTTGGGCTCTTAATCGGAGCCTTGGTTGTACTCGCGGTCGGGGTTTTGGGCGCCAGCGGCGCCCCTCCGGCAGGCGGTTTGCCCTGGCAGACGGGCATTCGAGCGGTGGGCAACGGCGCCACCATCGAACCGGCAGTGAACCTCACAGACGGAACGCAGACGTTCCTGATCACACCGAATCACTCGCCGGTCTTCGACGCCAGCCCGGGCGTGCCGATCCCGGCTCCGTTCAAGACCCACAGCGCGCCGCTCTACCTCGTGACCTATCCGTTGGGGTCGACTGCCGACGCCAACGGGCCATTCAACTGCTACACGGCGGGGTTCTTTGATCATCTGGCTTCCCCGTATAACTGCGACCATGCCCAGATTCCAGGCATAAAGGGCCACGACCACCTGGTGGGCGTCCCGGGAAGCAAGACGCCGGACGGTGACTACGACGTCGCATGGCACGTTTGGGTCACGCTCTTCACTCCGAAGGGAATTCAGGATGGTGCGAGCAACACCCGGATCCTCACGTTGGCTCAGCTGAAAGCCGCCCAGGCAGCAGGAGACGTGACCGGGTTCATCGACACGGGCCACTACTTCGAGTGCGCGGCCGTCTCGGGTCCTGTGTACACGGGAGGCACACCTCTGACCTTCCCTGCGTTGCCCTAGGAGCACTCCACGGCTCGCCAGCGACGAGCCAGGCGAAGGTCGCTTCAAGACCGAGAGGAAGGCCCGCCGAGCAAGGCGGGTCTTCCTCTCTCGAACGCCCCTAACGCGCTGAGCAGCTGCACACCGAGATCGGCGCCGCCACAGTCCGCTCCCAACGCGGGCGAGTGGCCTGGCGGTTGCCGTTCTGTTGCCATTCGTTCGCGTAGTGAGCGCCTCAAAGCTCAGGAGACACGTTTCCACTCAGGCTTCAGGCGTCATTCCCGAACGCTGGCCCACTCGAGGCTGCCGTTCCTGGGGCTACCACCATCAACACACGGACAAGACCATCGCCGCCGTTGCGATAGCCATGGGCGCCGCGCTCGCCGCGCGGAAAGGCAACGACCTCTCCCTCTGGCAGCTCCTCCCAGCCTGCTGCCGTGCGCAGGCTCAGCCGGCCGCTGAGCACGACCAGCAACTCCTCGCGCTGAACGTGGTAGTGGAAGACCATCTCCTCACCCGGCATCAACTCGTAGACGCTTGCCCCTAACCACTCTGCGCCCGCGCGCTCGCCAACCCGAGCCGCGCGAAGGCCATCGCCTGTCACTTCAAGCTCGTCGCCAAGATTGCTCATACGCGGAGCCTACGTCTGCTCGTGCTCGGGGTGCATCCGGGAACACTGGCCCACCCAAGCGCTTCCTGGATCCCCACGTTCGTCAGCCGGCTGACTCCCGTAACTCGCGGAACCAGCGCAGCCGCTCCGGGTAGGGCACCGCTGCGTTCGCCGGTGAGGTCGACGGCAATACGAACAGCCGCGTCGCCCCAAGCTTTCGCGACTGCTCGCCGACGTCCGGCCGCTCTCCGAAGGTGCCGCGGTAACCCTCTTTGCCGACAAACGCCAGCCAGCCAGGCCGGAGTTCCTCTGCGAGCTTGGTCAACCGGTCCTCCGCTCCCGCGAAGTCGGCGCGGCGAAGATCGCCGGATCCGCGCGTCGTCCTATCGGCGGCATTCGTCAGCCCGATCCCGAACTTCAGGACCTCGAACTGCTCCTCAGGATCGAGCAGTCTGGGTGTGAAGCCGGATTCGTGCAAGAGCCGCCAGAAGTCGTTGCGCGGGTTGGCGAAGTGCGCGCCGGCAGCGGCCGAGACGAAGCCGGGATTGATGCCGCAGAAGACGACGCGAAGGCCCGGCCCTAGAACATCGGGGACCGCGCTCAGCGCCGGGCGGCGGCCGAGCGCGGCCTACATGCACCAGGGCCGGCGCTCGAGGACCAGCCGGCTCCGAGCCCATGCCAGCGGGCCGCGCGGCGGCTCGAGCTGCGTCGCGGAGTCCAGACCCGCCAGGACCGGCGGCTCCCGCGCAGGCAGGTCACGCGGCGACGCCCTGCTCGCGCAGGTCGAGCCGCTGCTCGAACAAACGGCGGAGCCGCTCTCCTGTCAGGCGCACCTCCCTGAGCTCCGGCCGCTCAATCCGAAAGACCTTGACGGATTCGTCCGTGCCGCCGTAACAGCGCAGGTAGCACTCGGCTTCGCTCAGCGTCCGCAGCCTGCGCATTTGCGGACGAGACTACGGCGCGGCCCGGACGGCCTTACTCGTACTGAAGCGCTTCGAGCACGTTCAGCCGCGCCGCCCGCCGGGCGGGAAGGATTGCGGCCAAGAGCCCGACGACGATCGCCGCCGCAACGAAGTAGACGAGCTGCAGGTACGGCACCGCGAAAACGATCCCCTGGCTCGAGAGGGCGTGTGTGATCAAGAGCGCGAGGAAGATGCCGACACCGATTCCAAGCGCGGCGCCCATCAGGGCAGTGACGATGCTTTCGTAGCGGATCATCATCCGCACCTGCCTACGGGTCATCCCGACCGCGCGGAGCATGCCGATCTCCCGGGTCCGCTCGTAGACGGTCAGCACCAGCGTGTTGACGATCCCGAGCAGGCTGACGACGACCGAGAGCGCGAGGAGCACGTAGAGGAGGTTGAGGAGCTGGTTGATCGGCTTCTCGAAGTTCTTCTTGAACTGGTCGCGGGTCTGCACTTTCGCGTCGGCGAACCCACGCACGTCGTTCTTCAGCGTCTGCGTGCTCGCGTCGTTGACCCCGCCCGGGGTGTTGATGAGCACCATCTGGTCCTGCGGGCGCGGGTAGTGACGGTCGAAGAGCGTCGTCGAGAGAATCATGTCGCCGAACGGGGAACCGCCCTTCGGCTTCTTGTACGTGCCGAGCAGGCGCACGTTCGCCTTCTGCCCCGACGGGAACTGAACGACGACCGGCGTACCGGCATGCAGATGGTGCTTCTTCGCGTAGTCGGTGTCGGTGAAGAAGCCGGTCGTGCCGAGACGTCCCGGTACCGAGTTGTTGCCCAGCCTCCAATCGAGGTGGATGACCTGCGGCAGGTTCCGGTCGACTGCGCTGATGTCGTGGACCGACCCGAGGAAGCGGGCAGAGCCCGCCCGGATCGGCGAGGCGACCGTCACGCCCGGCTTGCCCTCGAGCGAAGCGCCTGCGCTCGCCGAGATCGGCGCGAACGAGCTCGACGACGTGATCGCGTAGTCGCCGACGAACAGCTTGTTGACCGCATCCTCGAACGGGGCGCGCAATCCCTGCGCGAAGAGCGCCACGAAGGTGACGAGGGCGAGGCCGATCATCAGCGCCGAGGCGGTGGAAGCAGTGCGGGCTGGGTTCCGCGAAGCATTGTCGCGGGCCAGGATTCCGGGTGCGCCGCCGATCTCACGCGCCGGCCAGCCGAGGAAGTTCGCGAGCGGGCGGACGACTCTCGAGGCGTTCAACGAGACGCCGAAGAACAGCAGCAGCACGCCCAAGCCGATCGCCAGCAGTCGCGGCGCGGTCGCGAGCAGCACCGACCCTTCGCGGACGGCGGCGATCGGCGGCACGCGCGTCGCTCTCCGCGCCGGCCGGAGGCTTGCCAGCACGGTGATCAGCGTGCCGACCAGCAGCGAGACCACGATCGTCCGGGTCGCAAAGATGGTCGCGCCCTGCGGCAGGTTGATGCCGATAGCGACGAAGAGGCGGTTGAGACCCTTCGCGAGCAGTAGCCCGAGGAAGAGACCGACCACCGACGCCGTCAGGCCGATGATCAGCGCCTCGACGAGCACCGACCAGAGCACCTGCCGCCGCGAGGCGCCGATCGTCCGTAGGGTCGCGAACTCGCGCATGCGCTGGGCGATCGTGATCCCCAACGTGTTCGCGATCACAAAGGCGCCGACGAAGACGGCGATGCCCGCGAACGCGAGCAGCGCGTACTTGATCACGGTCACGAAGCCCAGGTCCTTCTTGTCCTCCTTCACCTGAGCCGCGGCGTTGCGCACCGTGGCCGTCGGTGGCAAAAGCGCTTTGATCTCGGCAGCGAGCCGGGTCGTCGGGACCCCCGCCTTCGACTGCACCTGGATCGCGTCGAGCTGGCCGGTCTTCTGGAACAGCCGCTGCGCTGTCGGCTGGTCGAAGATCGCGAACGTGACTCCGCCGAGCGAAACGTTCGCGGAGTACTTCGCCACCCCGGAGATCTCGAACGACTCGATCGGGCCGTAGACCTGAACGCCGATGTGGTCGCCGGGCTTCAGATTCTTCTTGTCGGCGGTCGTCTTGTCGATGACGACCTGCTTCGGCCCGGAAGCCCACGAGCCGCTGACGAGCTTCGCCGGGTTGAAGCGCATGTCCGTCTTCGGATCCAGCGAGAAGCCGAGGCTCGGTGCGTTCCCGGCGCTGATCAGCTTCCCGTTCGGACTGACCAGCTTGACCGTGTCGCTCTGAACGGAGCCCGCCGCGAACCCCACGTCCGGAAGTGCGCGCACCTTCGGGAGCACGGTGTCCGGAAACGTCGGATTCTGGATCGTATTGCCGTTGCCGCCGTTCGAGAAGGCGGCCTTGCCGCTGATGATCAGGTCGGCGTTCCTGTACGAGGTCTTGAAGATTGTGTTGAAGCCGTTGTTGATCGTGTCCGTGAGAACGTAGGTGCCGCTGATCATCGCTACGCCGAGCACGATCGCGAGACCGATCAGCGAGGCGCGGAACTTGCGCGCCGCAAGCCCCTTCAGCGCGACGGCGAGCATCAGTCGCCGGTCAGCTCGTCCATCGCCGCGATGACGGCGCTTGACTCAGAGCGCGGCAGGTCGCGGACGATCAGGCCGTCGGCGAGGAACAGGATCCGGTCGGCGATCGCCGCCGCCCGCGGATCGTGCGTGACCATCATCGTCGTCTGACCGTACGAGTCGACCGAGTGGCGCATCAGCTCGAGGATCTCGCCGCTCGTCTTCGAGTCGAGGTTGCCCGTCGGCTCGTCGGCGAAGACAACCGTCGGCTGTGAGACGAGCGCCCGCGCGATCGCAACGCGCTGCTGCTGGCCGCCCGAGAGCTCCGCCGGACGGTGGTCGCGCCGATCCTGCAGGCCGACGGTCTTCAGGAGCCCTTCGAACCAGTCCTTGTCCGGCTTCTCGCCCGCGATCGTCAGCGGCAGCAGGATGTTCTCCTCGGCAGTCAGCATCGGCAGCAAATTGAAGAACTGGAAAACGAAGCCGATGTGCTTGCGCCGCAGCTTCGTGATCTCGGTGTCGCTCAGCTCGCCGAGCCGCGTGCCGGCCAGGACGACGTAACCGCTCGTCGGCACATCGAGCGCGGCGAGGATGTGCATCAGCGTCGACTTGCCGGAGCCCGACGGCCCCATCACGGCAGTGAGCTTGCCGCGCGCAACCTCGAGGCCGACGCCGCGCAGCGCCTCGACGGCCGTATCTCCTTCTCCGTAGCGACGGCTTAGTTCATGCGCCTCGACGACCGGCCCCGTGGGCGCGGCCTCGACAGCACCCTCTGCGGGGACTGCGATCGCTTCGCTCATGTTCTCTCCCTTTTCAGAACTCATAAAGACCCTTGCACGCTAGCCGGGAGGAAACAAGGGGCCGTCCTGCCGTTGCTAGCGTTGCGCTATGAGCACCGTCGCACTCGACGTCGCCGCGGTTCGCGCCCGCTTCTCGGCTCTCGAAAGCGAGCTCGCCTTCTTCGACGGCCCGGGCGGCACGCAGGTACCGGACGAGGTGATCGAAGCGATCGCGACCTACTTGCGCGAGTCGAACGCGAACGTCAGCGGCCCCTACGAGACGAGCCGGCGCACGGAGCGCCTTGTCGCCGACTCGCGGCTCGCCGCCGGCTCCTTTCTCGGCTGCTCGCCCGACGAGGTGATCTTCGGCGCCAACATGACCACCCTCAACTTCGCCCTCACCCGGACGGCCGCCCGCGAATGGAGCGAACGCGACGAAATCGTCGTGACTCGGCTCGACCACGACGGGAACGTCTCGCCGTGGTTGGAGTTGGCGCACGACCTCGGCTTGGTCGTCCGCTTTGCCGACATCCGGGAGGACACGACGCTCGACCTCGAAGATCTCGCTGCCCAGCTGACCGAGCGCACTCGCGTCGTCGCTTTCCCCTGGGCGTCGAACGCGGTCGGCACGCTCGTGGACGTAGCGCGCGTCGCCGAACTCGCGCACGAAGCAGGCGCGCTCGCTTGGGTCGACGCCGTGCACTACGGGCCGCACGGTCCGGTCGCCGTCGCAGCGGTGGGCGCCGACGTCCTGATTTGTTCGCCGTACAAGTTCTACGGCCCACACCTCGGCCTGGCGTACGCGAAGTCGGAGCTTCTGGAGCGCTGGCGGCCGTACAAGGTTCGCCCAGCATCCGACGAGCCGCCCGGGCACCGGTTCGAGACCGGGACGCTCCCGCACGAGCTGCTCGCGGGCTTCGTCGCGGCGGTCGAGTACATCGACTCGATCGGCTGGGAGGCGATCCAGGCGCACGAGCGCGAGCTTGGTCAGCAGTTCCTCGAGGGCCTGCCGGACACCTGCCGCCTCTACGGCCTGAACGGCCTTGACGGCCGGGTTTCGACCTTCGCCTTCAACGTCGAGGGGAGGTCACCGCGAGCCGTGGCCGAGCACCTGGGCGAACGTGGGCTCGCGGTCTGGCAGGGCAACTACTACGCCGTCGAAGTGATGAAGCGCCTCGGCCTGGAGGAGGGCGCCGTGCGGGCCGGAATCGTCCACTACAACACGGCCGAAGAGGTCGCCCGGTTGCTCGACGCGCTCGAACGCCTGTAGGGACAGGGACCTGATGCCTGTCCCTGAAAACGGTCGAGCTTAGGCTAGGTCTGCTGAGGTGCCGGCCGCGGCGCCCAGCGCGTCGCGGCGCTGGCGCGCGCGAAGCTCCGCGCCGCCTGCTCGTCGACCGTCAGCACTACCGGGCCGTGGACGATCAGACCCTCGTCCGCGCGCTCCTTCAGCAGGTCGGAGAGGAAGCCCTCGACCAGCCACTCGCGACCCGCGACGACGGATGCCCGCAGCCGGATCCGAACCAGTCGTTCGTCGAGCTCGTTCACCTCTTCGATCCAGGGCCGTCGCGCGAACGTCGTCGGGCCCTCGGGCAGGATCCGCTGTGCGGCGCGGACGAGATTCTCGCCGCTCTCGCGCTCGGTGACGAAGAGCTCGACCGCGAGCTCCTTCAGGCCTTCGGGCAGCACGCGGACGGCGGGGATCTGCGAGTTCGAGACCTGGATCGTCTCGCCGTCGAGCGTGCGGAGCTTCGTGCGGCGGAGCGAGACGTCCTCGACGATTCCCTGCAGCTCGAGAGTCGGGATCGCAATCGTGTCTCCGACCGCGTACCAGCGCTCGACGAACATCATCGTCCCGGCAATCACGTCCATCAACACACGCTGGACCGCGAAGCCCGCGAGGATGATCACAAAGGAGGCGCCGACCAGCGTCGTGAGCTTGCTCAGGCCTCCCGCCAGTTGCGCAGCAGAGAGGACGATCGCAACCGCGAAGGCGGCGTAAGCAATGGTGGCGCGGATGACCGCAACCGTTGTTTCTCGTCTCTTCACGTTCGCGATCCGTAGGTCCACGGTCGCTGCGGCGGCCTGGGTGTGCCGGTCGTGCCAGGAGAGCACCTTGCGGGCGACGTAAGCCGCCCCGCGCGAGATCAGCCAGGCTCCGGCGAACAGGCAGGCGACGGTGAGCAGATGCAGCATGTCGAGCATCACTTCGTCAAGCTAGCTGTCGCCCTCAACCCCATCGCAAGGCCGTTCTCCACATTCTTACCTCCACTTAACCTTGGCCGAACGCGACTACTCCGGAACCCCGCTGACCAGCAAGCTCGGCGCGAAGCCCGGCGCCGACGTCGTCGTCTATTTCACGACCAGCCGGGCAGAGCTCGATAGGCGGTTCGTGAAGCTGAAGCGAACGCTGTCGGCGGCCGACGGGCTTTGGATCGCGTACCCGAAGCGAAGCTCCGAGCTCGAGACCGACTTGACCTTCGCGACCGTCCAGCAGATCGGCCTGAACGCGGGGCTGGTTGACAACAAGAGCATCGCCTTCGACGACGATTGGTCGGCGGTGCGGTTCGTCTACCGGCGCGAGGACCGCTGATGTGGCAGGAACTCAACCAGCGCCTCGAGGGACGGCTGATCGCGCTCGAGCCGATCCGCGAGGAGCACAGAGAGCCGCTGCGAGCCGCCGCCGCCGACCCGGTCATCTGGCGTTGGATGCAGATCGACGGAAGCGAGCCGGAGGGCTTCGACCGCTGGTTCGAGCACGGGCTTCGCGAAGCCGCGGCCGAACGCGAGGCTCCATTCGTGACGATTACGCGGGAAGACGGCCGTGTGCTCGGCAGCACGCGCTTTCTCTCCCTGCGTCCTGAGCATCGCGGGATCGAGATCGGCAACACCTGGCTGGCGCGATCCGCCTGGTCGAGCGGCGCGAACATCGAGGCGAAGCTGCTGATGCTCGAGCAGGCCTTCGAGCGCGTCGGGGCGATGCGGGTCGAGTTCAAGACCGACGCGAGGAACGTGGAATCCCGCCGCGCGCTCGAGGCCTTGCCCGCCAGCTTCGAAGGGGTGTTCCGGAAGCACATGCTGATCCACGCCGGGATTCGCGACTCGGCCTACTACGCGATCGTGGACGATGACTGGCCCGCGGTGAAGGGGAACCTCGAACGCCGCCTCGAGGCCCGCCGCTAGCATCCGCCCCAATGTCGACCGGCGACTTCGTCCACGAAGAGCGAGTGCGCTTTCGCGACCTCGATCCGATGGGGCACGTCAACAACGCGGTCTTCCTGACCTACCTCGAGCAGGCGCGCGTCGCCTTCTTCTCCGAGGTCGGAGCCGCGACCGGTCTCGAGGACATGAACATGATCGTCGCGCGCGTCGAGATCGATTTCAAAGCTCCGGTGCGCCTCGGGCAGGAGGTCGAGATCTCCGTGCGGGCAAGCCGGTTCGGGACGAAGAGCTTCGACCTCGAGTACGAGCTGCGCGTCGACGGGGAGCTCGTCGCCGAAGCCAAGAGCGTCCAGGTTGCCTACGACTACAAGCTGCGCGAGCCGGTGCCCGTGCCGACGGAATGGCGCGAGAAGCTGACCGCAATCCCCGCATGAGCACGTTCGAACGACACACGCTGGAAAACGGCCTGCGCGTCTTGCTGGCACCGATGCCCCAGGCGACCTCTGTCACCTGCATGATCATGCTCGCGGCCGGCTCGCGCTATGAGACTCGCGAGACGAGCGGGATCGCCCACTTCTCCGAGCACATGTTCTTCAAGGGGACGGAGCGGCGCCCAACCGCGCGCGACATCGGAACCGAGGTCGACGGGATCGGCGGCGAGTTCAACGCCTTCACCGGCAAGGAGTACACCGGCTACTACGTCAAGTGCGCGGCTGAGTTCCGTGACACCGCCCTCGACGTCCTCGTCGACATGCTCCGCAACTCGAAGTTCGCCGAGGACGAGATCCAGCGTGAAAAGGGCGTGATCGTCGAGGAGATGAACATGTACTACGACACGCCCCGGGACTTCATCGGCGGCGTCTACGAGGAGCTCCTCTACGGCGACCAGCCGCTCGGCTGGGACATCATCGGGCGCAAGGAAACGGTCCGGGCCGCGGAACGAGACACCTTCCTCGGCTACACGGACCGGTGGTACAAGCCGGAGCGAATGGTCGTCGGCCTCGGCGGCAACGTCGGCGGCGACGCGGTCTCGAAGATCGAGCAGCTGCTCGGTGACCTGCCGGCCACCGAGACCGGCGAGCCCGCGGCCGCGGAGGTTCAGGCCAACGGACCGCGCGTGAAGATCCATCACAAGCAGTCGGACCAAGCGCACCTCTGCGTCGGCGTGCCGAGCTACCCGCTCGCACATCCCGACCGCTACGTCCTGCAGTTGCTCGCGACCGTGCTCGGAACCGGGATGTCGTCACGGCTCTTCACCGAGGTGCGCGAACGCCGCGGGCTCGCGTACTACGTGTTCGGGATCAACCACAGCTACACCGACGCGGGCTCGCTCTACTCGCAGGCCGGCGTCGATATCAACCGCGCCGACGAAGCCGTCGAGACGATCGCCCGCGAGTTGAAGCGGATCGCTGAGGAACCAGTCGGCTCCGCCGAGCTCGAGAAGTCGCGCAACCTTGCGAAGGGGCGGTTCCTGCTGCAGCTCGAGAATCCGCAGGGGATGATCATGTTCGGCCTGCGCCGAGAGGTGCTCGAGGGCGAGGCGGTCGATCCGCAGGCGGTGCAGGAAGGCCTCGACGCCGTCACGGCAGAGGACATCCAGCGCGTCGCGCAGGACGTGATCGGCGGCCACGGCCTCAACCTGGCCCTGATCGGCCCGTTCGACGACGCCGCGAAGTTCGAGGCCCTGCTCTAGGCGAGCAGGGCCTCGTTTTCCCTCATTCCTCTGCCGCGCCCTTCTCGGACTCGGCGCGTTCCTTGATCTCCTCGACGACCGTCGGGTCGGCAAGTGTCGTCGTGTCGCCGAGCTTCCGGTGCTCGGAGACGTCGCGGAGCAGCCGCCGCATGATCTTCCCCGAGCGCGTCTTCGGCAGCTCCGGCGTGAAGACGATGTTCGCAGGCCTGGCGATCTTGCCGATCTTCGTCGCCACATGGTCGCGGAGCTCCTCGAGCATCTCGACCGAGCCTTCGTCGCCTCCCTTGAGCGAGACGAAGGCGACGATCGCCTGCCCGGTCGTTGGATCGGCGCGGCCGCAGACCGCGGCCTCGGCCACCTTCTGGTGGTCGACGAGCGCCGACTCGACCTCGATCGTCGAGATCCGGTGGCCGGAGACGTTCATGACGTCGTCGACCCGGCCGAGCAGCCAGAAGTCGCCGTCCTCGTCGATGCGGGCGCCGTCGCCGGCGAAGTACACGTCCTCGTACTTCGACCAGTACGTCTCCCGGTACCGCTCGTCGTCGTTGTAGATCCCGCGCAGCATCGCGGGCCACGGGCGGCGCAGTACGAGGTAGCCGCCTCCGCCGGGACCGACCTCGCTGCCCTGCTCGTCGTACACGGCCGCGTCCACAGTCGGAAACGGCTTCGTCGCCGAGCCGGGCTTGAGCGTCGTCACGCCGGGCAGCGGCGTGATCAGGATCATCCCGGTCTCGGTCTGCCACCAAGTGTCCACAACCGGCGTCCGGTCGCCGCCGATGTGCTCGCGGTACCAGATCCAGGCCTCCGGGTTGATCGGCTCGCCCACCGTACCGAGCAGCCGCAGCGACGAGAGGTCGTGCTTCTCGGCGTGCTCCGGCCCCCACTTCATGTGCGAGCGGATCGCCGTCGGCGCGGTGTAGAGGGTGTCGACCTTGTACCGCTCGACGATCGCCCACCAGCGGTCCTTGTCCGGGTAGTTGGGGACGCCCTCGTAGAGGACGCCGGTGGTGCCATTGCATAGCGGCCCGTAGACGATGTAGCTGTGGCCCGTCACCCAGCCAACGTCGGCCGCGCACCAGTACACCGACTGGGGCTTGATGTCGAAGATGTAGTAGTGCGTCGATGCGACGCCGACGAGGTAGCCGGCCGTCGTGTGGACGATGCCCTTCGGCTTGGCGGTCGTGCCGCTCGTGTAGAGCAGGTAGAGGAGGTCCTCCGAGTCCATCGGCTCGCACGGACATGACTGCGGATCGTCCGACTCGCCCTCGACGAGCTCATGCCACCAGACGTCGCGGCCCTCCTTCATCACGGGGCCTTCGCCGGTGCGGCGCAGGACGACGGACTGCTTGACGGTCGGCGACTGCTCGAGCGCCTCGTCGGCGTTCTGCTTCAGTGGCACCTTGCCGCCGTTGCGCCAGCCCTCGTCCTGAGTGATCAGGTACTCGCATTCCATGTCGTTCATCCGCCCGGAGAGCGACTCGGCGGAGAACCCGCCGAAGACGACCGTGTGCGGCGCCCCCAGGCGCGTGCAGGCAAGCATCGCGATCGGCAGCTCCGGGACCATGCCCATGTAGATCGCAACCGGCGTTCCCTTCTTCACGCCCAGCTTCTTGAGACCGTTCGCAAAGCGGACGACCTCAACCTGAAGATCGGAGAAGGTGAGCTCGCGGCGCTCGTCTTCGGGCTCACCTTCCCAGTAGTACGCGACCTTGTCGCCGTTGCCGGCCTCGACGTGCCGGTCGACGCAGTTGAAGCAGACGTTGAGCTTGCCGCCGAGATACCACTTCGCATACGGCGGCTCCCACTCGTACAGCTGGTCGAACGGCTCGAACCACGTCACCCGCTCACGGCCCTCGGTCTCCCAGAACTCGTCGAAGTCGCGGTCGTAGATCTCCGGCTGCGCGTTCGCCTGGGAGGCGAAGTCCTCGGGCGGCGGATAGCGCCGCTCCTCCAGCAGGATCGTCTCGATTGCATGCTGTTGTGTCTCGACGCCGTCTGCCATCTCTCTAGGCAGGGTGTGCTCGACCGATTCGCCTGCGCTGGCCGAAGCTGAAGCGCTCACCCGTCCAGAAGCCCTTTCCGACGGGCAGGATCGCACGGCCGTTGTTCATCGCCGCCAGCACTAGTGCGGCGGAGGTGTACCAGGCCACCCCAGCCGTGACGACTCCAGCCCAGCCGCCGGCCCGGATCCAGCCGACGTCTGCGCCGGTCGGCGCGACGCCGCGGTGCGCCGCGGTCCAGAAGCCGACCGCGAGCAGGATCTCGGTGATCTCAAGGGTCAGGAAGACCCCGAAGACGGCCAGGTTGACGCGGCTGCTCCACAGGAGCATGTACGTGTTGAAGATCGCGAACGAGAACAGGAACCAGGCGAGTCCGTTCGCGACGTCGTTCTTTCCGGTCAGCGTGCCGCCGAGCTTCGTCGTCTCGGCGAGGATGACGAAGACTCCGAGCGAGAGCCAGAAACCACCGTACGTCGAGAACGCGGTCGACCCGAACGTGTTGTTGTTGCGGAACTCCCACTGTCCGGCCAGCAGCTGGACGAGCCCCCCGTAGAAGAGCGCGAGCCCCACCCACATCAGGTCGGGGATGAAGTTCGCGTTGTGGCCGCTCAGCATGAACGTCGTCAGCGCGAAAGCGGCTAGGCCAAGAGGCGCTGGATCGGCGATTGCCGGAGCGGCTGCAGGCGTGGCGCGCGTTTCCTCCACGACAGCCATACGTGCCCTCCTTCTGTCGTTGCTTTGCCTCGCGACGCTCGCGCCGCAGGGGCACGGTCTTGACGCCCCCAGATTTCCCTATCGGAGTCCGACTTAAACTGCGCGAAATTGGCGAGCTAGGGCTGCAGTTCGTACGGGTAATCCGTGAGCAGCTCGGCGCCGTCCCTGGTCACGAGCACGAGATCCTCGAGCCGGCAGCCACCGAAGCCGCTCCGGTACAGCCCAGGCTCGAGCGTGATCACGTCGCCCTCGATGAGCTCGCCCGGATAGCGACTCAGCCAGGGCTGCTCGTGCACCTCGAGCCCGACGCCGTGGCCGAGTCCGTGGAAGAAGCCATCCTCGAGAACCTCCCCGTCGCGCTTGTGCAACCCGGTCGGGTAGCCCGCCTCGTGGAAGCGCTCGCTGGCGAGCACGTAGACATCGCGACCGGCGACGCCCGGTTTGACCGCCGCGAGCGTCCGCTCGAGCACCTCGCGGACGAGCTTGTGGTAGGTCACGAGCTCCTCGGACGGCTCGCCGACGACGAACGTCCGGGTCATGTCGGCGTAGCAAGAAGACGCCCGGTCCCGGGGCCAGAGATCGAGCACGATCGGCTCGTCGGGCCTGATCTCCCCGGCGCCCATCTCGTGGCCGACCGCAGTCTGGGGGCCGTGGGAGACGATGAACTCGTCGCAGAGCAGGTTCAGGCTCGTGAACGCCTGCTGGATCGCGATCTTGACGCGCTCGCACGTGAGCGGCTCGCCGTCGAGGACGAGCGAGCCCTTCCGGCGCTCGGCGCGACGAAAGAGCTCGCGTGCAGCGTCCATGCCGGCCTCGGCGCCGCGCTGGGCGCGGCGGATTCCGTCTAGCTCGGCCTGGTTCTTCGCGCGGCGCCGCTGCACGAACGTCTCGCGGTCGGGGGTGATCTCGATCCCCTCGGCCCGCAGCTCGTCCGCAAGCGCGACCGGGAACGTGGCCGGCACGACCGCATTCTCGACGCCGAGCTCTTTGACGGCGCGAACTGCTGTTCCGAGCCCGACTTCCTCCATCGGAATCCCCTGCTTGACCAGGTCGTCCCAGCCGAACTCCTCGAAGGGGTGCGGCTGAAGGCCGTCTTGGCCTTGCACCCGCTCGACCTCGAAGGGCGTGATCACCACATGGCGCTGGCCGGAATGCTCGAGGTAGAGGAACGCGTCCGGGATCGGAACGGGGACCTCGTGCCGCATCTCGGGAGAGCGCAGGGTGTCCGCCCAGATCAAGACATCGGCCATATCCGCGCAAAATCCTACGGATTTTCCGCGGGCTAGTTTGTCGCATCGCTTCGCTCGGGAGAGACCAAGAGGCCGAAGGTTCACGTACGTAGACTGCATCGCCATGGACGAGGCGCTCGCCAGGGCTCAAGCGCTGGTCGACGAGTACGGGCAGGAGCTCGCCTCGGCGCTGCCGTCCGGGGCCGAGATCTTCGATGCCCACGTCCACCTCGGCCAGGACATCGACGGCTTCAGCGGTGGCTACGACGACCTGCTTGCTCTCAACGCGCGCTACGGGATCTCGCGCTGCTTCATGTTCTGCCTCGACGAGCCCGACCGGCACCCGGCCTTCCGGGCGGCGAACGACCGGACGCTCGCCTACGCAAAGCGCTCCGGCGGCGTGCTGATCCCGTTCGTCCGCCTCGACCTCGGCGAGCAACCGATCGAGGAGGCGATCCGCTGCCTCGATCTCGGCGCCCGGGGGATCAAGCTGCATCCCCGCGCCCAGCGCTTCCTCCTGAACGACGAGAGGCTGGCACCGGTCTTCGCTCTGGCGGCGGAGCGCCGCGTCCCGATCCTGATCCACGGCGGCCGCGGCCTGCCTCCGATCGCGAGCGAGCTCGCCGCGCTCGTCGACCGCTATCCCGAAGCGCAGCTGATCATCGCCCACGGCGGCATCGCAGACCTGCCGGCGCTCGCCGAGCGTTTCGCCGGCAAGGCAGGGGTTTTTTTCGACACCTCGGTCTGGAGCCCGATCGACCTGCTCAGCGTCTTCCGCGTCTTCTCGCCGGAGCAGATCGTCTATGCGTCCGACTTCCCCTATGGACAGCAGCCAAGCTCGCTACTGATCGCCCTGCGAACCGCGAAGGCATCGGGTCTCGACGAGGAGGATCTCCGCGCCATGCTGGCGGGCAACGCGAACAGGATCGCGGCGGGAGAGCCGCCGCTCGAGCCGACGCCTCCGAAGGGCGGCGAGACGTTCTCGCAGCCGATGGCGTTCGCGCGGATCCACCAGTACCTCTCGATGGCCACGCCTCTCCTCTGGACCCGCCAGCCCGATACGGTCGGGGTCATCGGGCTGGCGCTCAATGCCTGCTACGACCGCGACGGGCACGTTGACGAGCGCGAGCGGATCAAGGAGCTGCTGACCGCCGCGCGCGAGCTCTGGCGGCTTCTGCCTGAGGTGAACGACGAGCCGGATCAGCGGATCATCAGCCGGATGACGTTTCGGCTGATCCACCTTGCGGACATCCTGGCAGTGACACCGGAGACGGCTGAGCCGGTTCAGGACAAGCGAGCGAGGAGCAAGCGAGTGGACAAGGCAAAAGCAACGGCGGCGAAACTGGGCGCGTAGTGGTTGTCGAGCTCACGATCAACGGCAATGCCTACGAGCTCGAGGCTCCCGTCGGGCGGACGCTCGCGGAGGTGCTGCGGCTCGACCTCGGCTTGACCGGCACCAAGATCGCCTGCGGCGAAGGGCATTGCGGCGCCTGCACGGTGCAGCTCGACGGCGTACCGGTGCTCTCCTGCATCACGCTCGTCCACACCGTGGGCGACCGCGAGGTGACGACGATCGAAGGGCTGCGTGAGCATCCGCTCGTCGAGGCGTTCGTCGAGGCGGACGCCACGCAGTGCGGCTTCTGCACGCCGGGGCAGATTGTCACCGCATCGGCGCTGCTCGCGGCCAACGCGAGCCCGAGCGATGACGAGATCAGGCACGCGATGGCAGGCAATCTTTGTCGCTGCGGCACGTATCCGAAGATCGAGCGGGCGATCCATACGGTTGCCGGCGACGGGGGAGGGAGCTGATGGCACGCCTGATCAAGACCGAGAAGGAAGTCGAGGGCCGCTACAGCGAGCAGTGGGTGGTGGTCGAGGAGGACGCACTCGAGCAGTGGCCCGAGGGCCCGTTGCGGACCGTGGGGCGGCCGGCAACGCGCGTCGACGGACTTGCTCGCGCCCGGGGCGAGGCGCGCTACACGCAGGACATCCAGCTTCCCGGAATGCTGCACGCGGCCGTTCTCCGGAGCCCTCACGCGCGCGCGCGCGTGAAACAGATCGACCTGACGCCGGCGAGCGAGCTCGCCGGCGTTCGAGGCGCGGTCGGCCCCGGCGAACTCGACGTCCTCACCGACGAGCCGAACTACGAAGGCGAGGCGGTCGCGGCGGTCGTGGCCGACACGGCCGACCATGCGCGAGCGGCGCTCGAAGAGATCTCGATCGAGTGGGAGGTGCTCGAGCCGCTGCTCGACGTCGACCAAGCGCTCGCGCGGGAGTCGTTCCTGAGCGACCCAAAGCTCTACGAGCGCGGCGACATCGAGCGTGGCTTCGCCGAGGCCGATGTCGTGGTCGAGGCTGAGTACCGCACGCAGAGCGTCCTGCACAACGCACTCGAGACGCATCAGACGATCTGCGAGTGGGAAGGCGAGACCGTCAACGTCTACACCTCGACGCAGTGGCTCTGGGGCGTTCGGGACGAGGTCGCTGCCGCGTTCGATCTGCCGAAGGACAAGGTCCGTGTGATCTGCCGCTTCATGGGCGGCGGCTTCGGCGCCAAGGGGTCGGCCGGCGACTACACGATGATCGCGGCCGAACTCGCCCGCCGGACGGGGCGGCCGGTGCACTGCCGGCTGGACCGCCGCGAGGAAAACGTGAATTCAGGCAACCGCAACCCGACGATCCAGAAGCTGCGCCTCGGCGCCCGCTCGGATGGGATTTTGACCGCGCTCTCCGCCGACTACGTCTGCCTGCTCGGCTGGGACGGATGGCTCCCGCCGACCGCAGGGCCGGTACAGATGCTCTACGCATGCGACAACGTGCGCACAGTCGAATACGGCGTGCGCTTGAACTCGCCGCCGATGGATGCATTCCGCGCCCCGGGTTTCGTCGAGGGAACGTTCGGACTCGAGTGCGCACTCGACGAGCTCGCGGCGAAGCTCGACCTCGACCCGCTCGAGCTGCGTCGTCGAAACCACGCGGATCACGACCCGCTGGACGAGCGGCCGTTCTCGGGCAAGCAGCTGATGGAGTGCTACCGCCGCGCGGAGCCGCACTGGGAGCGGAGGCACGAGGTGCATGCGCGCGCGGATGGGCCATGGAAGCACGGCGTCGGGATCGCGACCCAGCTCTGGTACGGGGGCGGCGGGCCGCCGTCCTATGCCTGGGTGCGGCTGGCCGGAGACGGCACCGCAACCGTGCTGACCGCGATGCAGGACATCGGTACAGGGACACGGACCGCGATGGCGCAGATCGCCGCCGAGGAACTCGGCCTGCCGGTCGAGCGTGTCACGGTCGAGCTCGGCGACACCGCTCACGGCCCGTATGCCGTCGTCTCCGGCGGCTCCTCGACAACGCCGTCGATGGGACCGGCGGTGCGCGCCGCCGCAGGTGATGTCGCCCGACAGATCCGCGAGATCGCCGCCCAGCGGTTCGACGTCGAGGAGCGCGTGCTCTCACTCGCCGAGGGCAAGGTGATCAACGCCGACGGAGGCTCGTGGCTGCTGGAGGAGATCACCGGGCTGCTCGAGGACGGGCAGATCCTCGGCAAGGGTGCGCGCGGCCCGAACCCGGCCGGAATGCGAGTGATGACCTATGGGATCCAGGTCGCAGAGGTCGCCGTCGACGTCGAGACCGGCGAAGTCGTGGTCGAGCGGATCTATGCCGTCCACGACATCGGCCGCGTGATCAATCCGCTCGGCGCCGAGAGCCAGATCGAGGGTGGGATCATTCAGGCGATCGGCCACTCGCTTTCGGAGCAACGCCTGCTGGATCCTCGGAGCGGAAAGGTGCTGACGCGAACGCTGGACGCCTACAAACTGCCCACGATCGCCGATGTGCCGGAGATCGTCAGCGAGCTCGTCGACGTCCCTGACGCCCATCTGACCAATCTGGGCTCGAAGGGCCTTGGCGAACCGCCGATCGTGCCGACCGCCGCTGCAATCGCGAACGCAATCCGCGACGCAACGGGCGCGGATGTGCGCTCGCTGCCGATCACCCGCGAAGAAATGCTGGGGGCGCTGCACGAGGCGGACGAGCGGCGGCGCGTGCCGGAGCGAGTTGGAGCTGCTCCGGCCTGACTCCGCCGAGGCCGCGGCGGCGGCGCTCGGCAACGGCTCCGTGGCGCTCGCGGGCGGAACGGAGCTCGTGCCGCTGCTCCGGGACGGGATCGTGCGGGCCGAAAAGCTCGTCGAGTTGCGCGACGTTGTCCCGCGCGGGGTCGACGGGACGCGGATCGGAGCCGGAACGACGCTCGCGGAGCTGGAGGTCGATCCCGACATTCCGCAGGCCTTGCGCGAAGCGTGCTCGCTCGCGGCGTCGCCTCAGTTGCGGTCGATGAGCACGCTCGGCGGAAACCTGCTGCAGGCAACCCGCTGCTGGTACTGGCGGCTCAACTTCCCCTGCTACCTACATGGCGGCGACACATGCCACGCCAAGGCCGGGCAGCACCGCGAGCACGCGATCTTCGGCAACGAGCGCTGTGCGTCCGCCCATCCGTCCGACCCGGCGGCGGCGCTGCTCGCGCTTGGGGCTCGTCTGCGGACCACGTCCCGCGAGTTTTCTCTCGTTGACCTCTACCGCCTGCCCACCGATGAGGAGCGCAACGTGACCGCACTCGAGCCTGGGGAGGTCATTCTCGAGCTCGACGTGCCTCGACCGGAGGCGAGCGTGTACCTCAAGGCAATGGAGCGCCGGAAGTGGTCGTTCGCGATCGTCGGTGTAGCGGCGGCCCGTTTCGCGGACAGCATCCGGCTCGGACTCGCCGGGGTAGCGCCGATCCCCTGGGCGCTGTCGTCGGTCGCTGACCTCGAGCAGGCGACGCCGCTGCTCGGAACCGCCTACAAGGTGCAGATCGCGCGAGCACTGGTCCGCCGCGCGGTCGAAGCCGTGAGCGCGCCGGCGGGCGCCTGACGCATCCCGACTGACGTAGTCCCCTGGCAGATGCCGCCTGGAGCGTCTGAGCGGTCCGCATCGAGATGGTGACGCGTCATCCAAGGCGTACCCGGCCTCCTCCCCGCGACGAGCGTAGCCAGAAAATCCAGACGTGTCTGTGACACCGGCGTGAACAATGTGCGCAATGGTCTCCGCGGTCGTCCTGGCGGCTGGAGCCGCGTCTCGGTTCGGCTCGCCGAAGCAGCGGCTCCTGCTCGCGCCGGTGCTCGAGCGCGTTCGCAGGACGCGTTCGATCGACGAGATCGTCGTGGTCGTCGGCGCGCACGAGGTCGACACCGACGCACGTGTCGTCCGCTGCCCCGAGTGGGAGCGCGGCCCGGGCGCGTCTCTGCGCTGCGGGCTCGCCGGGTTGTCGCCGAGCGCCGCGGCGGCAGTCGTCGTCCTCGCCGACGGCCCGATACTCGCGCCCGAATCGATCGACCGCATCGTCGCCGCCTGGCGCGAGGGTGCGGGCGACATCGTCGCCGCGAGCTACGGCGGCCAGCGCGGGCACCCGCTCGTGCTCGATCGCCGGCTCTGGACGCGGATTCCCGACGAGGGCGCTCGCGCGCTCGAGCCGGTCCTGGTTCCCTGCGACGACCTCGGGGCGCCGGGAGACATTGACGTCCCGGAAGACCTCCCGGGGAGGGTGCGTGGCACCGGCGCAGAATGAGGAACGCGTCCGATGTCGGTCGCCGCTCAGCTCGAGCACCAGGAGCCATCGCCGCTCGCATCGGCGCGTCTCCAGCGCAAGCTGACGGTCGACGAGGCCGCTCGCCGCGCCGGCCTCACGCCCGAACAGATCGAGTGGCTCGAGGAGGGGCGTGTCTACCGGTTTCCCAGCGCCGACGACGCTCTCGTCGCGGTCGTGCTCTACGCAACGGCGCTTGGCGTCGACCAGGACGAGGCGCGAGGACTTGCCCGCCTGCCGGTCCAACCGCGCCCGGAGCGCTATCCGCGCAACCGAATCATCAGCGTCGCAGCGGGGATCACGCTACTCGCCGCCCTCGCCGTCACTCTGCTCGGCGGCTTCGGCGGCGACACCAAGAAGAGGACTCTCGAAACGAAGGCCTTGCCGCCGACGTGGAAGTTCAGCGTCGACGTCTTGAACGGGGGCGGCGACATCTACTACACGCGCGCGCTCGCAAGCAAGATCGGCGGCCTCGGATACAAGATCAAGCGAGTGGCCAGGGCGACCCGCTTCGACTACCCGAGCACGGCCGTCTATTTCGAACCTGGCGGGGACGCGTACGGAAACCGTCTGGCCCGCCAGCTCGGCGTCCAGGCGAAGCCCCTGCCGGGTGGGGGCGACCCGCAACGCCTCGTCGTGATCGCCGGGCCGCCCCGAATCGGCTAGCCTCGCCGGCCGGGGCACGGCCGAGGCCGCTAAATCAGCGGCGTGCGCAACTCGGAGAGCTTCGTCTTCAGCTCGGGCGGCATCGGCTCCACCACGGCCTGGCGGACGAAGCGCCGCAACTGCTCTTCGAACCGGTAGCGCTTGCGGCAGTACTCACAGCCGGTCAGGTGGTTCTCCGCAACCATCCGCTCCTCTTCGCTGAGGTCGCGGTCGAGGAACGGCTGCAGCAGCTCTTCGCATTGGTCGCACGGATCGATTGCGAACCCGCTCACGTCATGTCACCTCCGTCGGCAACCGCACGCTCGGCGAGCTCCCGCTTCAGGATTCGTCGTCCGCGGTGCAGACGAGACATCACGGTTCCGACCGGGATGTCGAGAATCTGCGCGGCATCGTTGTAGCTGAAGTCGCCGATGTCGACAAGCACGATCGCGTCGCGGAAATCGTGGGGCACGGCGGAGAGCGCCGAGACGGCGTCGTCCTGCGAGAGCCGCTCGATCACGCGCTCCTCATCCGGATTCGGCGCCTGCGTAGACTCCTCGAGCTTGTTGTAGAGGAAGTAATCGCCTTCCTCCAGCGGCTGCATGTCCGGTGAGCGCTGCACGCGCCGGCCTCGGTCGATGTTGAGGTTCGTCAGGATGCGGAGGAGCCAGGCCCGGAGATTCGTTCCCGGCTGGAACGACCGCCAGCTGCGAAAAGCCCGCGCGTATGTCTCCTGCATCAAATCCTCGGCTTCCTCTCGGGACGAGACCATTCGCCTCGCAACGCGATAGACCTGGTCGGCCAGCTCGAGCGCTTCTTCCTCGAACCGGACCCGGTCGCGCGCGTCCTCGGCGAGTCTTCGTGCCTCAGTCTCAGGTGCCGTCTCACCCACGGCGGCCACCCTAGCAACGTTCGTTTCACGCTCCAACGCGGCCACCCGGGTTCGCATTCCCGTTAGCTCCCGGCCGTCTGCGGGTAGGGCCGAACTGCCACCAACTGAAAAGCAGGTTGTCAATGGAAGGGTTCGAGGTCGTCACGAGCGACGACT
>VAXH01000089.1:23594-40006 GCA_005883955.1 Actinomycetota bacterium
CCGTGCCGGAGACGTTTGCGTACACCACCGACGGCGAGCAGATCGTCCGGCTCAGCGTCTCGAAAGAGATCGTCGAAACCTCGCCGAAGCTGGAGAACGGCTCGATCGACACCCACGCTGTCGCCGAGCACTTCGGCCTCGCAGAGGGTACGCCGGCTCCGGAGACAGAGGGGTACGGCGAGCTCTTGCCCGACGACCCGGCACGCAGCGCCGACCAGGACCTGATGCGCGCAGGCGGCGAGCCGGCCGACCAGAAGCGGGCCGAGATCCGCGAGCGAGGCCTCGACGCGGACCGGGAAGGCACGACAACCGGCTACCTCAGCGACCGGACGCCCGGACGGCGCTAGTTGACGGGCTGGGCCGGGCGAAAGCCGCCCTTGGCCATCGCGGCGAGGAGCGCCTCGAGATCGGTGCGCTCCTCGTCCCAGCTCAACGTCACCGTGCCCATCAAGTTCGCGTTCGCGAACTCGAGGCCCTCGTGTCCCTGGAGCGTCGCGGCGAGCCGCTGGACACAGCGCTCGCAGCGGATCCCGCTGACCTGGAGCGTCTCCGAGCGAACGGCCATCGCCGTTCAGCGTAGCGTCCGCTCGACGAGATCCGCGCACACGACTTCGAGCCCTTCACGCCTGCCGAGCTCGAGCTGGCGCTCGCCTTCGCATGTCGACGGATCGAGCGCCGCGAGCTGGTCGGTCGTTCCGAGCCTCTCTGCGACGGGTCCGACGAGCTCGAGGAGCTCACGCGCGAGCTCCGGTACACGTACGAGACGAGTCCCGTCGGGATGGATGAGCTCGGCGCCTGCGCCGAAACGCAGCGCCGCCCAGCGATTCTGCGCGTAGTCACCGCGTTCGGCGGGCCGGGTCAGCTCGACATCGACTGCCGCGCAGAGAGCCTGCAGCAGCGCGGCGAGCGCAGCGGTGACCGCGAGGCTGGTCGGCTGGTCCGGCATTCGGATCTCGAGCGTCCCGAAGCGAGGATGGGGCCGAACGTCCCACCAGAAACGCGTGTAGTCGTCGGCGAGCCTGAGGCCGATCAGGCGCTCGACGAAACCCTCCCAGGCCTCGTAGGAGCCGAACGCTGGGGGCGCCCCGGCGCGGGGCAACTGGGCCAGTACCTCAGCGCGGTTGGACGCGAGCCCTGTCGCCCGCCCTGCGAGGTAGGGCGAGTTTGCCGAGAGCGCGAGCATGAGCGGCAGCCAGGGCAGGATCCCTTCGAGGGTCGCATAACAGGCCTCCGCCGTCGGCATGCCGACGTGGACGTGCAGTCCGCTCACTCCCTGTCGGCGCGCCGAGACTCCCGCGAAGCCGACGAACTCCTTGTAGCGCGGGTCGGCGGCGATCTCCTGCTCCTCCGGGTCGCTGAACGGATGGCTGCCTGCGGCGGCAATGCGAAGCCCGTTCTCCTCCGCAATCCGCCCGGCGGCACGCCGGAGCTGCCGCAGCGCCTCGTGTGCCCCGCCGACCGAGTCGCAGATGTCAGTGTTCAACTCGACGATCGACGCGAAAAGCTCAGTCTTGAGCCGACCTGGGAGCTCGAGCTTCTCCGAGGCGCGAATCAAAAGCTCGACCGCCGGCGAAAGCGCAAGCGTCTCGGCGTCGAGGATCATCACCTCCTCCTCGACCCCCACGGAAAACGCCGAGCTCGTCCCGAATCTCTGCTCGATCAAGAGCCGAAGGCTAAACGTCTATTGAACGCGGCCGAACGCCCTGTCCCTAACTGCGAGCTCTACGCGGGACCCGGTGCGTGAAGGCCTCGCCGCGAAGCGGCGAGGGTCTGCGCGCGGTCCAATTCCCTCCAGTCTTCTGCGCAGCAGAAGACTGGAGGGCCCGGGCAGGCATCGGGCCCTCCAGCAAGCGCTCCCGCAGGCCGTGCTGGCAACGGCTGGCGCGGGAGCGCGGCCCCAGGGGTCAGGGGCCTTCGGGGACGATCAGCCGGGAGAGGATGGCTGCCGTCCGAGCTTGACCTCGAGGGTCAGTTTTTGGGTGCCGCGATAGACCACGAGTGAAATGGAATCGCCGGGCTGCTTCGCCGCGATCAGGTCACGGAGTTGGTCGACGGAACTCAGCGAGACCCCGTCCGCCGAGACGATCAGGTCGCCGCCGATCGGCCAGCTTTCGCCGGAGACGACGGCGGTATCGGTCCCCGCGCGGAGCCCGGCAGCAGCCGCACCGCTGCCGGGCTGCACGGTCGCGACCAGCAGGCCGCTCTTCGAGGGAAGCCTGAAAAGACGAGCGATCTCGGCAGTGACCGGCTTCGCAGTGATGCCGATGAAGGCGTGCTCGACCTTGCCCTTCTTGATCAGCTGCGCAACGACGCTGCGAACGGTGTTGACCGGGATCGCGAAGCCGATGCCGATGTTGCCGTCGCTGCCTGTATCGCCCGTGGCGATCTGGGCCGTCACCCCGACCACCTGGCCGCGGGAATTGATCAGCGGCCCGCCGGAGTTGCCGTGGTTGATCGGCGCATCCGTCTGGATCACGTGATCGATCGGGTACTGGTTCGGAGCGCTGATCGCACGCTGAACGGCGCTGACGATGCCGGCCGTAACGGAGCGGTCGTAGCCGAGCGGATTGCCGATCGCGACAACCGAGTCCCCGACACTGACGCGGTCGGAATTGCCGAACGGGAGCGGCGTCAGAGCGCGCGAACGGGCGTCGATCTGCAGGACGGCGAGGTCTGTGGACGGATCCGAGCCGACGATTCGCGCTTTCATGTTGTCGCTGTTCGAGAAGCTGACCTCGACCGACCTGGCGCCGGCAACGACGTGGTAGTTCGTGACGATGTGGCCGGCCTTGTCCATCACGAACCCGGAGCCGAGCGCTTTCTGCTGCTCGGTCTGAGGCAGGCCGAAATTGAACGGATCGCTCGTCCTGATTACCTGCGTCGAGGTCACCTGCACGACGCCGGGCGCGTCCCGGCGAAAGATCTGGTTGATCGTCAGCGCCCTGCCCGGCCTGGCCCTTTCGAAGGAGGTCGGCGAGTTGCCGCCGAGGGCCGGCTCGATCTGACGCACGGTCGTCGTCCTTCCGCCGATGCCAAGGGCCGTGACACCCAGAAGAGTGGCCACCCCTCCGAGCACGCTCGCCGCAAGCAGCGCAGCGATCGACAGCAGATGCACCCGTGACCTCACGGTCCGGGTTATAACGCCGCCCCGTTGCACGGTCGTTAAGCGCGCTTTGCGCCTGCGTTAAGGCCGCGGCGGGCAGTAGGCGGAGGTCAGCCTACGGAGCGCCCAAACGTTTCGGAGAGCAGCGACTCCCGATCGCCGCGCTCGATCCGATCGAGAACGTCCGTCACAGTCTGAGCCAGCGCGGCTGGATCGAGCGGCTTGCCCACGTAGCCGAACGCACCGAGGTCGGCTGCACGCTTTCGTTCGTGCAGGCCGGTCAGCGCACTGATGAAAACGATCGGGATCGCGTTCGTCGACGGCTCGCTCAATATCTGGGCGGCGACATCCCACCCCGATACCTGCGGCATCATGATGTCGAGCAAGATGAGGTCCGGCCGGTCGCGGCGGATCCGCTCGACCGCCTCAGTTCCGTTTGCCGCCTCGGTGACGCGAATACCGGCGGCCTCGAGGCCGATCCGACAGAGAGTGCGGACGGGCGCGTGGTCATCGACGACAATGACCGTTCGCTGCTTCGAAGCGCCGCCGTCCATCGAGTCCAAGCCTACTGCTGAGATTCGGAGTTGACTAGCAGGGAGTTGGCGACCCGACCATGTGCGGGCGTAGAGCGGGCTTCGCCGCTTTAGGTTTTCACGCGGTCGCCGTACACTCGACGGGTGATCTGTCCCGGTTGCGGCGAGGAAAATCCTGATCGCTTTCGGCTGTGCGGATTTTGCGGAACCCCGCTAGCGCCCGCGCTGCCGGTGCAGGAGGTCAGGAAGACCGTGACGATCGTTTTTTCCGACCTCAAGGGCTCGACGGCGATGGGGGAGAAACTCGACTCCGAAGCAGTCCGGGAGGTGATGTCGCGCTACTTCGACGAGATGCGCGCGGCGCTAGAGCGGCACGGCGGTACCGTCGAGAAGTACATCGGGGACGCGATCATGGCCGTGTTCGGGCTGCCGCGGCTCCACGAGGACGACGCGCTGCGGGCGGTTCGCGCCGCAGCGGAGATGCGGGACAGGCTCGCCGCTTTGAACGAGGAACTGGACCGCCGCTGGGGCGTGACGGTCGGCAACCGCACGGGCGTCAACACCGGCGAGGTGGTTGCCGGCGATCCGACGACGGGGCAGCGGCTGGTCACAGGCGACACGGTCAACACGGCCGCGCGCCTCGAGCAGGCGGCGCCGACGAACGAGGTTCTGCTCGGCGGCGCGACATACCGCCTCGTTCGTCACGCGGTGGAGGTCGAGCCGGTGGAGCCGCTCGAGCTGAAGGGCAAGGCAGACCGCGTAGCCGCCTACAGGCTCGTCTCCGCCCTAGCGGCGGAGAGCGTTGAACGGCGGCACGACAGCCCGCTGGTGGGGCGCGCGCGCGAGCTCGGCGTGCTCCAGGGCGAGCTGCAGGCAGCAGTCCGCGACAGCGCGTGTCGGCTTGTAACCATCACGGCCGAGGCGGGTGTAGGGAAGTCTCGGCTCATTGAGGAGTTCGGCCGCGTCGCGTCCTCAGAAGCCCGGATGGTTCGCGGCCGGTGTCTTCCTTACGGCAGGGGCATCACCTTCTGGCCCCTCGTTGAGATCGTCCGCGAGGCCGCGGGAATCCGTGACGACGACTCGCCCGACCAAGCCCACGCCAGGCTCTTTGAGCTCGCGGGGCCGGAAGCCGAGGAGGTCGTCGCCCGCGTTGCGTCGGCGATCGGTCTGGCGGAGGCCGACTTCCCGCTGGATGAGGTGTTCTGGGGTACGCGCAAGCTCTTCGAGCTCGAGGCGACGAGGCGACCGCTCGTGGTCGTCTTCGAAGACATCCACTGGGCGGAAAACGCTTTCCTCGACCTGATTGAGCACGTCGCCGCCAACTCGTCGGGTGCGCCGCTCCTCCTTCTTTGCGCCACCCGCCCCGATCTGCTCGAGCGCCGGACGGACTGGTTGCAAGACGGGAAGCAGGTGATCGAGCTCGAACCGCTGTCTGACGACGAAAGCGCGCTGATCGCCAAGCATCTGCTCGGCGACGCTGCAATCCCCGACGACGCGCGGAGCCGGATCGTCGCCGCCGCTGAAGGCAACCCGCTCTTCGTCGAGCAGCTTCTCTCGATGCTGATCGACGACGGCCTGCTCAGGCAGGAGCAGGGCCGCTGGGTTCCCGCCGGCGATCTCTCGGAGCTCGCCATACCGCCAACGATCCAGGCGCTCCTGGCAGCACGACTCGATCTCCTCTCGGCGGAGGAGCGGGCTGTGATCGAACCGGCGTCGGTGATCGGTCTCGCCTTCGAACGACCGCCCGTCGAGGAACTCGTCCCCGAACCGGTTCGTCCGGCGGTGGAGGCACACCTCGTCTCGATGACGCAGAAGCAGCTCGTGCGTCGACAGCCGGAGCAAGCGGAACACAGCTTCCGGTTCCAACACATCCTTGTTCGCGACGCGGCCTACCAGGGCATCCTGAAGCGGGCGCGCGCGGGGCTGCATGAACGCTTCGCGGACTGGGCCGAGCGGATCAACCGCGAGCGCCAGCGCGAAACCGAGTTCGAGGAGATCCTCGGCTATCACTTGGAGCAGGCCTACCAATACCTCTCGGAGCTCGGGCCGATCGACGACCACGGCCTCGAACTCGGGCGGCGCGGGGCCGCACATCTTGCTACTGCGGGAGACCGGGCCTTCGCACGCGGCGACATGGCTGCCGCGGCGAACCTCCTCCGCCGCGCGGCCACCCTCCTACCTCAAACGGATCCGACACGGCTCGCCTTGCTCCCCGATCTCGGCGAGGCCCTGATGGAGACCGGCGAGTTCGCCTGGGCCGAGTTGTTCCTCGATGAAGCCATCGAAGGCGCCACCGAGCTCGATGATGAGCGGCTCCGGGCCGACGCCGTGCTGACGAGCCTGCTCGTCCGCCACCACGTCGCGACCGACCTCGGCGCCTTTCGGGAAGAGGTCGAGCGTACGACGGCCGAGCTGATCCCGATGCTCGAGCGGCGAGAGGCGCATACCGAGCTCGCGACCGCGTGGCGGATGATTGCTTTCACCCACGCCGCCGTCTGCCGCTGGGAGGCGGCCGCGGCCGCAGCACGACAAGCGGTCGAACACGCGCGACTGGCGGGAAACAAGCGGCTGGAGTCGCGTCTGTCGGGGGCGTACAGCCAAGCGCTCTGCGACAGCCCGACACCCGTAAGCGCTGCGATCGCGGCCTGCGAGGAAATGCTGGCCAGGGACCTTCATCACAAGCAGTCCGAGGCGATGATCGTCAACTCACTCGCCTGCCTCGTCGCCCTCGACGGCGACTTCGACCGCGCACGCACCCTCTACCGAGAGGCGCGGGCGATCTTGGATGACGTCGGGGCTCGTGTCCTCGCGGCCTCGACGTCCTTCATGCTGGCCCGCGTCGAGCTCCTTGCCGGCGCCCCGGAAGCCGCGGAGGTCGATCTCCGTCACGACTACGAGCAGCTCGAGGCGATGGGAGAGATCTTCTTCCGCACGAGCATCGGCGCGATGCTCGCCCAGGCGCTCTACGAGCAGGGCCGCGTGGACGAGGCGGAGACGTTTGCGATCGAGGCCCAGCGGCTCGCGGCAGGGGACGACATCGAAGTGGACTGTCTCTGTCGCTCCGTCCTCGGAAAGGTGCTCGCGCAGCGCCGCGAGTTCGCCGAGGCCGTGCGGCTGGCCGAAGGGGCGGTCTCGCGGATTCCGGGAGTCGAAGCCCCGTTGATGCGGACGGACGCGCTGATCGACCTGGCTGAGGTTCTCTCCGCAGCGGGCAACACCGACGGGGCACGCGCCGCGCTGGAGGAAGCCCGCGATCTTGCCGCTCTCAAGGAGATGGCGGTCCCGCTCAAGCGGGTCGAAGTCCTGCTCGACGGGCTGAGCTCCAAACCGGCCCAGCCCGTCGTCTAGCGTTCGTTCAGGTCAAGTGCCGTAGTGCCCGTCGAGAGGCGAGCTGATGACGTGCAGATCCAACTCGCCGCCGCCCCCCGGCAGCGGCGACCGGTTGAAGATGCACGAGTCGTTGCTGTGAGGTTTGGCATCGGTCGCGAACTGCGCCGGAATCCCGACCGGGGCCGGGATGTTGCCCGACTTGTCGCAGTTGGGGACCGTAATGGAGTACTGGAAGAACGGCACCTTGTAGTTCGTGTCCTCGAGCAGCTTCAGCTTGTTGAGGTTGACGCCGGCCGGGAGCGGAGTGAACTGGATGTTCACCGTCGCAAAAGCCCCATTCGCGAGAGCCGGGAACTCTACAAAGGAGATCTGCGAATGCAGTGTGGGAGCGAGATTTGGGTCGGTGAGCACCCCTGCATCGGCGAACGTGCACTGTGAGCTATCTGCGGCCAGCCCGCCAAGCGTTATCGAGGTCATCTGGGCCGTGGTCGACCCACTGAAGGGGTTGCCTGGCAGCGTGTCAAAGCAGCCGCCCGTAGCCGACCCATCGCCCGACACGGTGACCTTGTCTGTGTTCCCCTGCACGGAGTTGGTCGGTTGGCCCGGGGTCCCGCTGCCCTCGCCGTAGGTCGCCGTCCCTGTCAACATCGTGGTGGTGCTCGCCGCGAACCGGACCGTCATCTTCGCGGTGCCGCTGCCGGCAAGGTTTCCGACCGGACAGGACACGGTGCTGACTGTCTGCGGCAAGTTCGCCGGGGTGGGGGTGCAGCCCGTCAATGGCGCCGCCGAGCCGTTGACCAGAAGCGTGATCGACTTGACGTCCACGTTCACCGGGACAGTCGAGTCTGCCGGGCTCGAGAAGCCGAGCGTCGGCTCCCGCTGTAATGAAATGCGGCGCGGCGAGCTCCGTCACGCACGACGCAGCGGTCGGCGACGGCACTGAGCAGATGTTCTTGCCCGCGGCCGCGCCGCCGCTTGCCAGTACAAGCACGGCAGCGACGACCGCCGCCGCGGTAACCCCAACCAGCCCGAAGGCCTTCACAAATCCTCTCCGCATGTCCGGTCTCCTCTCGCAGGCGACGGCAGCGCCCCCCACCGGCCGCAGCCTGAACGACGCCAAGTTAGTTCGAGGATCATTGCGTTCCTAGAGTTTTCTGTCAATGCCCGCCGGTTTCTGCAATGTCCGGGGTCAGACCCCGGCCCTGGCTGTTGCGGACCGACGTGAGTAGCGAGGCCGTGGTCGTACCGAAGACCGGGGAACGGAGACGTGTCCGATCAGGCGTTGTCTGGGGTCAGACCCCGGCCGCGGCCGGTTGGGCCTAGACCACACCGCGCTTGATGACGACAATGGCGCGATGAAGACGCCCGTCACCGTCGCATGCATCCAGGCCGAGCCCGTGATCATGAAGCGGGACGCGACGATCGACAAACTCGGCGGCCTCGCCGCCGAGGCCGCGGGCAACGGCGCCAAGCTGCTCGTCTTCCCCGAAGCGTTCATCCCCGCGTATCCCTCATCCGTCTGGGCGCGCGCGCTCGCGGGCTGGGCGGAGCCGGGCGCGAAGGAGGCCTTCGCCCTGCTCGCCCGCGAGTCGGTGGAGGTCCCCGGCGAAGCCGCCCGCCGGCTCGGCGAGGTCGCGCGGCCGGCGACGCTCTTCAACACGCTGCTCTACCACGCGCCGGACGGGTCGCTCGCATCCAGGCACCGGAAACTCGTGCCGACGAACCACGAGCGCCTCGTTTGGGGGCAGGGAGACGGGGACGGCCTGCGCGCCTTCGAGACAGATCTGGGCCGCGTCGGCGGGCTGATCTGCTGGGAGAACATGATGCCGCTGGCGCGCTTCGCGCTCTACGAGAGCGGGATCGAGATCTACCTGGCACCGACGGCCGACGACGGCGACGGCTGGCAGTCGACGCTGATCCATCTCGCCCGCGAATCGCGGGCCTTCGTTATCAGCCCGAGCCACTACCAGCGAGGCGACTCCTATCCGGAAGACTTTCCGCTCAAGCGCCTCACCGAAAGCGTGGAGACGATCGGCCGCGGCGGCAGCGCGATTCTCGCTCCGGACGGCTCGTACCTCGCCGGACCGCTCTACGGCGAGGAGGGAATTCTCTACGCCGAGCTCGACCCGGCCCGGCTCGACGAAGAGCGCCAGCGCTTCGATCCGGCCGGCCACTACCACCGCCCCGACGTCCTCGGCCTGCGCGTTTCGCCCAACGTGCCCCGGGCACAAACGTCGTAGTACGAAGATTCTCCTAGGCGGCTACGGGCAACAAGACCCGGGCAAGCGAGGTGCAGGCGAAAGGAAGGTAACGACATGGCCGAACTGGTCGCTGACTACGTCCTCGAGCGGCTGACCGATTGGGGCGTCCACCGGATCTACGGCTACCCCGGCGACGGGATCAACGCCTTCCTCGGCGCCTTCGACCGCGCCGGCGGCGATCCGGAGTTCATCCAGGTCCGCCACGAGGAGATGGCGGCCTTCATGGCGTGCGGCCATGCGAAGTTCACCGGCGAGGTCGGCGTCTGCATCGCCACCTCCGGCCCGGGCGCCATCCACCTGCTGAACGGCCTCTACGACGCGAAGCTCGATCACCAGCCCGTCGTTGCGATCGTCGGCCAACAGGCGATGACCTCGCTCGGCGGCAACTACCAGCAGGAGGTCGACCTGACGACGCTCTTCAAGGACGTCGCCCACGAGTACGTGCACATGGCGACCGACCCGGCGCAGATGCGGCACCTCGTCGACCGCGCGGTGCGCATCGCCCTCGACCAGCGCACGGTCACCTGCATCGTCGTCCCGAACGACCTCGCCTCCGAGAAGGCCGTCGACGCCCCTCCGCACAAGCACGGGACCGTCCACTCCGGGATCGGCTACTCGCGCCCCAAGGTCGTCCCGGAAGAAGGAGAGATCGAGCGCGCCGCCCGCGTTCTGAACGAGAGCGACAAGGTCGCGATCCTGATCGGCCAGGGCGCGATGCATGCCGGCGACGAGGTCGTCGAAGTGGCCGAGATTCTGGGTGCCGGCGTAGCCAAGGCGCTCCTCGGCAAGGCCGCCCTGTCCGACGACCTTCCGTTCGTGACCGGCTCGATCGGCCTGCTGGGGACGAAGCCGAGCTACGACCTGCTGATGGGCTGCGACGCCTTCCTGATGGTCGGCTCCAGCTTCCCCTATTCGGAGTTCCTGCCGCAGGAGGGCAAGGCACGCGGCGTCCAGATCGACATCGACGGCCGCATGGTCGGGATTCGTTACCCGATGGAGGTCAACCTCGTCGGCGACTCCAAGGAGACGCTGAAGGCGCTGATCCCCCGGCTCGAGCGGAAGGAAGACCGCTTCTGGCGTGAACAGATCGAGTCGGGCGTCCGCGACTGGTGGGAGCTGATGGAGCGCCGTGCCATGCTCGAAGCCGACCCGATCAATCCGCAGCGCGTTTTCTTCGAGCTCTCGAAGCGGCTGCCGGACGGGGCCATCCTCGCGGCCGATTCCGGCTCGGCGGCCAACTGGTTTGCGCGCGACATCAAGATCCGGAAGGGGATGATGGCGTCGCTCTCCGGGACGCTGGCGACGATGGGCCCCGGAGTTCCGTACGCGATCGCGGCCAAGTTCGCGCACCCGGACCGGCCCGTGTTCGCGCTCGTCGGCGACGGCGCCTTCCAGATGAACGGAATGAACGAGTTGATCACGATCGCCAAGTACCGCGACCGCTGGCCCGACCAGAGGCTCGTCATCCTCGTCCTCAACAACCGCGACCTGAACCAGGTGACGTGGGAGCAGCGCGCCATGGAGGGCGACCCGAAGTTCGTCGGCTCGCAGGTCATCCCGGACTTCCCCTATGCGAAGTACGCAGAGCTCGTCGGGTTGGAGGGAATCCGTGTCGACGATGCCGACGCCGTGGGTCCCTCCTGGGACGAGGCCCTCGCGGCCGACCGGCCCGTCGTCTACGAGGCGATCACGGATCCCGAGGTGCCGCCGCTGCCCCCGCACATCACGCTCGAGGAGGCGAAGTACTTCATGGAGGCCGTACTAGGGGGCGACCCCGACCGCGGCGCCTTCATCAAGCAGTCCTTCAAGCAGAAGATCGAAGCGCTCATCCCGGGCCGATGAGCGCGACAGCAGCGCGGCCTGGGGTGCAGGCGGCAGTCAACGGCGTCGGCGTGTCGGCGTACACGGTCCCGACCGATGAGCCCGAGTCCGATGGTACGGCCAAATGGGACTCGACGACGATCGTCGTCGTCGAGGTGCGCGCAGGCGGGGCGAGCGGCCTCGGCTACACCTACGCGCCGGGCGCGGCCGGGACGCTCATCGAGGAGAAGCTGGCGGAGCTCGTCCAGGGACGCGACGCCTTCGCCATCGGCGAGGCCTGGGAGGCGATGGCTGTCGCGCTTCGGAACGCGGGCCGTCCCGGGATCGGCTTCTGCGCCCTCTCGGCGGTCGACCTTGCGCTCTGGGACCTAAAGGCCCGGCTGCTCGAGCTGCCCCTCGTCGACCTCGTCGGCCGCGCGCGCGACAGGGCTCCGGTCTACGGCAGCGGCGGGTTCACCTCTTACTCGCTCGACCGGATCCGCGAGCAGCTGTCGGGCTGGGCCGAGCAGAGAATCCAGCGCGTGAAGATGAAGGTCTCCCGCGAGCCCGAGCGCGATCCGGAGCGGCTCGACGCGGCGCGGCAGGCGATCGGCGACGAGACGGAGCTGTACGTCGACTCCAACGGCGCCCTCTCCCGCAAGCAGGCGCTCCACTGGGCCGAGCGCTTCGCGCGCGAGTGGGGCGTCACCTGGTACGAGGAGCCGGTCAGCTCGGCCGACCTCGAAGGATTGCGCCTGCTGCGCGATCGCGGTCCCGCCGGCCTCGACATTGCCGCCGGCGAATACGCCTACGTGCCCGCCGACTTCCGCAACCTGGTCGCGAACGGCTGCGTCGACTGCTTGCAGGCCGACGTCACTCGCTGCGGCGGGATCACGGGTTTCCTGCGCGCGGGCGCGCTTGCGGCCGCATTCGGTCTCGACCTCTCCGCCCACTGCGCACCGAGCGCGAGCGTCGCCGCCTGCTGTGCTGTGCCGAACTTCCGCCACCTCGAGTACTTCCACGACCACGTACGACTGGAGCCGCTGCTGTTCGAGGGCGTGCTCGAGCCGAAGGACGGTGCGCTCGAGCCGGACCGCTCGCGCCCGGGCCACGGCCTCGAGCTGAAACGAGCCGACGCGGAGCGATACGCGGCCTGATGCGCGTCCCGGCCTATCCCGACCGCCGCTTCGCCTCGCCGCCGACCGCCTTCGAGGAGGTCGACGTCCGCGGCCTCGAGCACGACCTCGGCCGCGCGGTCGAGGGAGAGGTGCGGTTCCGGCCCGGCGACCGGGCGCTCTACACGACCGGCGGCTCCAACTACCGGCAGCTTCCGATCGGCGTAGTCATCCCCCGCACGACGGACGACGTCGCCGAGACGATGCGCGTCTGCCGCGACTACCGGGCGCCGGTGCTGGCGCATGGCGGCGGCACGAGCCTCGCCGGCCAGTGCTGCAACGTCGCCGTCGTCGTCGACTTCTCGAAGTACCTGAACGAGATCGTCGAGATCGATCCCGGGCGGCGGCTCGCGCGCGTCCAGCCGGGACTGATCCTCGATCATCTGCGCAAGCCCGCGGAGGCCGAGTACGAGCTCACCTTCGGCCCCGATCCCTCCACCCACGACCACTGCACCTTCGGCGGCATGATCGGCAACAACTCCTGCGGCGTCCGCTCGATCATGGCCCAGTTCTACGGGCCTGGACCGCGGATGTCCGACAACGTCCACGAGCTCGACGTCCTCCTCTACGACGGTACCCGGCTGAAGGTCGGCAAGACGAGCGACGAGGAGTTGGATCGGATCATTGGCGAAGGCGGTCGCCGCGGGGAGATCTACGCGGGGCTGCGCGACCTACGCGACCGCTACGCGGATGAGATCCGCGCCCGCTATCCGGACATTCCCCGCCGCGTCTCCGGCTACAACCTCGACGATCTGCTCCCCGAGCGAGGCTTCGACGTCGCCGCCGCCCTGACCGGAACAGAAAGCACCTGCGCGCTGGTGCTCGAGGCAACGGTCAACCTCGTTCATGCGCCTCCCTACCGCTCGCTGCTGGTGCTCGGCTACGGGGACGAGTACGAGGCGGCCGACAACGTCTGCGAGGTGCTCGAGGCGAAGCCGCTCGGCTGCGAGGGCGTCGATGCCGTCCTGCTCGAGGACATGAAGGTGGTCGGCATCCACGACGAGTACCTCTCGATGCTTCCCGACGGCCACGGCTTCCTGCTAGTCGAATTCGGCGGCGAGACGAAAGACGAGGCCGACGAGAAGGCGCGCAAGCTGATGTCGCAGTTGAAGCGGGGGGCCGGCGCACCGAAGGACATGAAGCTCTACGACGACAAGGAGGAGGCCGCGCACGTCTGGGAGGTGCGCGAGGCAGGCCTCGGCGCCACCGCCTTCATCCCGGGCAAGCCGGACACCTACGAGGGCTGGGAGGACTCGGCCGTGCCGCCCGAGCAACTCGGGAGCTACCTACGCAAGCTCCGCAAGCTGGCCGCGAGGTACGGCTACGAGAGCGCGCTCTACGGCCACTACGGCAACGGCTGCGTGCACGCACGCTGGAACTTCGACCTGATGAGCGATCCCGGGGCTCGATCTCCGGCGAGCATGGCGACGGGCAGTCGAAGGCGGAGCTGTTGCCGAAGATGTTCGGCCCCGAGCTGATCGAGGGCTTCCGCGAGTTCAAGTCGATCTGGGACCCGGACTGGAAGCTGAACCCGGGCAAGGTGGTCGACCCCTACCCGATCACGTCGAACCTGCGGCTCGGCACTGACTACAACCCGCCACAGGTGAAGACCCACTTCGCCTTCCCGAACGACCACGGCTCGTTCGCCCATGCGACGACCCGCTGCGTCGGGATCGGCAAGTGCCGGCACACCGACAGCGGCGTCATGTGCCCGAGCTTCATGGTCACGCGCGAGGAGAAACACACGACGCGTGGCCGGGCGCGGACGCTCTGGGAGATGCTGAACGGCGAGGAGCTCGACGGCTTCCGCTCCGATGAGGCCAAGGAGGCGCTCGACCTCTGCCTCTCCTGCAAAGGCTGCACGAACGACTGCCCTGTCTCGGTCGACATGCCGACGCTGAAGGCGGAGTTTCTCTCCCATCATTACGCCGGCCGGCTGCGGCCCCGGCCCGCGTACGCGTTCGGGCTGATCGACCAGGCCGCGCGAGTCGCGTCGAAGCTCCCCGCCGTGGCGAACTTCTTCACGCAGACGCCGCCGTTCGACCGCGCGTTCAAGTTCGCCGCCGATGTCCATCCGAACCGGAAGATCCCGCCATTTGCGCCGGTGACGCTGAAGGCCTGGTTCGCATCGCGCCCGTCGCCGGACGGCGGCGGCGGCAAACGCGTGATTCTCTGGGCCGACACCTTCACGAACTACCTCGAACCGGAGGTCGGAATCGCCGCGATCGAGGCCCTCGAGCAGGCCGGCTTCCACGTCGTCGTCCCGACCGGCCATCTCTGCTGCGGCCGGCCGCTCTACGACTACGGGATGCTCGACCTGGCGGAGGCCTATCTCCGCAAGGTGCTCGACACGCTCCGCGACGACATCCGCACGGGCACGCCGGTCGTCGGTGTCGAACCGAGCTGCGTCGCCGTCTTCAAGGACGAGCTCGTGCAGCTCTGGCCGAACAACGAGGACGCGCAGCGGCTCTGCAAGCAGACACATCACTTCAGCGAGTTCATGGCCAAGCACGCCGAGGGGTGGGAGCCGCCGACGCTGCAGCGCAAGGCGCTCCTGCACGGCCACTGCCACCATCAAGCGACGGGTGGCATCGAGCCGGAGAAGGAGCTGCTCGAGCAGATGGACGTCGAAGTCGAGGTGCTCGACGCGGGGTGCTGCGGCATGGCCGGCGGGTGGGGCTACGAGTCCGGCCACTACGACGTCTCGATTGCCTGTGGCGAGCGAAAGCTGCTTCCGAAGGTGCGCGAGGCGGCGGCGGAGACGCTCGTCGTCGCCGACGGCTTCTCCTGCCGCAGCCAGATCGAGCAGACCGGCACCGGCCGGCGCGCGCTGCACGCCGCGCAGGTGCTGGCACTTGCGCGCGAGTTCGGCCCGGCCGGACCGCCCGGCGCTTACCCCGAGCGCGCGGCGCCGGAGCGCCCACGTCCCGGCCCCGTGCGGACTGCAGCCCGCGCAGCGGCCGCGGTCGGCGCAGCCGCCGCAGTCGCAGGTGCCGCCGGTTTTACGTACTCACGACTGCGCTAGATAACCGTCGCCGTGGCGAACCTGCTGCTCTTGGACGGCTGCACCTTCTTCCTCTCGCAGGAGAACGGCGACGTCGAGGCCAACCAGCCCGAAGGATTCTTCTTCAACGACGTTCGGCATCTGTCGCAATGGCAACTGCTCGTCGACGGGGAGCGGTTGAAGCCGCTCACGAGTCGGGCGGTCGACTACTTCTCAGGCCGCGTCGTCGCGGCGCCCGAGGGCAAGGACCCGCCGCTCACCGTCGAGCGAGACCGCTTCGTGACGGAGGGCGCGCACGAAGACATCGTCGTCTCCAACCACTCGTCGGAAGAGCGGCTGCTCGAGCTCGAGCTTTGCTTCGAGGCCGACTTCGCGGACGTCTTGGAGGCCCAGCATCCGGGCGCCTACGGCAGCCAGACAAAGATCGACGTCCGCGCCCGCTCGGTCACGCTCAGCTTCGAGCAGGACGGCTTCCGCCGAGCGACTCGGCTCAGCTTCAACCGCAAAGGCGAGCTGAAGGAGGACCGCGCCATCTTCGAGGTCACGATCCCGCCCCAGACGAAGTGGAAGCTTTGCGTCGACCTGACGCCGATCGAGGGTGCCAGGCCGAGGCCGCCCCTGCTCCAGTGCGACTCGTTCGGCGCACCCGAGCCGGCGATGCCGCTGACGCTGCAGGAGTGGCTCGACAAGGCGCCCGAGCTCGACGCGAACGACGACCTCCAGCACGTCTACGACCGCAGCTTGGTCGACCTCGCGTCGCTGCGAATCAGACCGCGCGAAGAGCATCTCGGCTGGGCGATGCCGGCCGGCGGCGTCCCGTGGTTCCTGGCCGTCTTCGGGCGGGACAGCCTGGTCGCGGCGTATCAAACGCTGCCGTTCCAGCCGAGCCTCGCCCGCGCCACGCTCGAGGCGCTCGCGGAGAACCAGGCGGCCGAGCGCGATGACTTCACCGACGCAGAGCCCGGCAAGATCCTGCACGAGCTACGGCGAGGCAAGCTCGTCGGCCTCGGCCTCGACCCGCACGGTCCCTACTACGGGACTCACGACGCGACCCAGCTCTTCCTGATCCTGCTCGACGAGTACGAGCGCTGGACCGGAGACACCGCCTTCGTCCGCAAGCTGGAGCCGAACGCGCGGCGGGCCCTCGACTGGATCGACGAGGACGGCGATCTCGACGGCGACGGCTTCCTCGAATACGAGAGCCGT
>VAXH01000090.1:0-3230 GCA_005883955.1 Actinomycetota bacterium
TCATGGACCTGATCGAGCGCTACGGCGCCGACTCCGACGAGATCCCGGCGGCGCTGACCGAGTTCGTCAAAGCGCGCAAGTTCTACGACTACAAGGAGCACAGCCGCGTCGGGGCCAAGCACGGCGAGTTCGTCACCGACGAGATCTGCGACCGCTTCTGCGTCCTCGGCAACGCCGAGCAGGCGACTGAGAAACTGCGTGAGCTGGAGTCGATCGGCGTCGACCAGTTCAACATCTACCTGATGACGCACGGCCAGGAAGAGACGCTCGCCGCGTACGGCGAGCGGATCATTCCTCAGTTCACAGGAGTAGCTGCCTAGGACATCCGCGCCCCTCGCGAACACGGGCGACTTGTAGCGTTTGTAGCCAAGGGATAAGCTGCCTTCCTCTGTCAGGAGGGGAGGAGAGAAGATGAGACGCTTTGCGGTGGCTCTCGCCTTCGTCGTGGCCGTTGCCGCGGTCACTGCAGGCAGCGCCGGGTCGCGGACATCGAAGTCGGCGTTCGCGGTCTCGGTCGAGCCGTCAGTCTCGGCGGCGAGCAACGGTCTGACGCTGGAGACCGACCTCGAAGGTACGTTCAACGTCGCCAACAAGGTTGCGAATGGGAGCGGCTCCTACTCGCTCATGGCCGGCACGACCTTGGTGGACAACGGGACGTTCAGGCTGACGAGGCTCGTCGCGTTCCAGTTCTACGGCTGCGGCGAGGTGACCACCCCGGACGGGCCGGTGACGCTTCCGCCGGACTTCTGCGGCGGCCGCGCCCTCTTCGCGGTCCACGCCACCTCGTCGTCGACCGGCGAACAGACCGACGGGCTGTACGAGGTGAACTGCCAGATCCACGACCCGGGTGGACAGGCGCCGCCGGGGACCAGCGAGGGAATCAAGGTGAACGCGCGCGGAGTCAACTTCAACAAGCACGTCACCGGCGACAACCTCTTCATGATGCTCCCGTAGCTGTATTTTCGGGGTGCCGAGATGGTCGGCGCGTTCGATCTCGGCACCCCGGTTCGACGAGGAGGTCCTTCGATGACGTTTGCGCGCCTGGCGGTATCGATCGTCTCGGCGGCCGTGCTCTGTACACCGCCTGCACAGGCGGCGCCGGGTGCACCCGACCGTGTGGTCAGCCGGTGGATCGCGGTGACGCTCGACGAGATCGCCGCGCAGCGCGTGGATCCACCACATTCCTCGCGTGTTCTTGCCAGCCTCAGCGTCGCAATGGAGCGCGCGGTCGCGCGCGCGAAACCCGCCGCCTCCGCAGACGCGGCCGTGGACGGCGCGGCCTCGACCGTGCTCGCATCCTTCTTTCGCGAGGACACGGGGCGCTTCCACGGCCTCGCTATCCGGGCCGAGCACGCCTCCACGGACTCGAGCATGGGACGGGGATTCGCGCTCGGTCGCCGGGTAGGCGAGGAGCTCGTCGCGCGAGACGCCAGCGATGGGGCTGCTATGGCATTCACGGGCACGCCTCCCGTCGGCCCGGACTTCTGGGTGCCGACCCCGCCCGCTTTCCTGCCTCCGCTACTGCCCGGTTGGGGCGAAGTGCTGCCGTGGAACATCGGCGATCCGGTGGCGCTTCGGCCGCCCCCGCCTCCGCGTCCGGGCGAGCCTGCTTTCGAGGCCGAGGTCCGGGAGGTCTACGACGTTTCGCGGACGTTGACGCCTGAGCAGCGTGCGATCGCGCTCTTCTGGGCGGACGGCCCCGGAACCGTCACGCCTCCAGGCCACTGGAACGCGATCGCGCTGGACCTGGTGCAGGCCTTCCGGTTGAACACCGCCCAGGCCGCGCGCGTCTTCGCCGTCCTGAATACGGCTCAGGCCGACGCCTTCATCTGTATCTGGGACGCCAAGTACGCTTATTGGTCGCTGCGGCCGATCACCGCCATCCGACGGGAGATCGATCCGAGTTGGAGCCCTTTGATCACGACCCCACCGTTTCCTTCCTACGTCTCCGGACATGCGGGGACGTCCGGAGCCGCCGCGACGGTGCTCTCTGCCTTCTTCCCGTCGAAAGCTGCGCAGTTGCATGCGTGGGCAAACGAGGCGGCGCTCTCCCGCCTCTACGGCGGCATCCACTTCCCGATCGACAACGAGGTCGGCCTCGCCCTGGGGACATCGGTCGGCGAGGCCGCACTCGCGGCCTGGAAGCGCTAGCGCCGGATCGAAAGAACGAGCGCCGCGGCGATTGTTCGTCGCGGCGCTCCCAACTACCAGCTGAGCTTCTTTCCTAGTGTTTGTGCCCCTTCGTCAGGCTGAATCCGGCCGGGCCGAGGTTGCAGTCGACCTCGATCATCACATTCTTGATCACCGGTTGGCCGACCGGCACGATCGGCTTGAACGTGGCGTGGATGACGAGGGTGCCGCCCTGGTAGACGCCGTGGGTCAGGCCCGGATTCCAGCTGACGACGTCCTCCGCCTTCCACGTTCCGCTCGCGACGAGCGTACAAGGGGAAGCGGGCGTAGCCATGCATGCCAGGAAGTGGTCGAACGTTCCGCCGCCGCTGGCGCGGTTACGGTTGAAGCTCCCGTCGCCCTGGATGATCATGCGATGAGACGTGCCTGCTTGATCCAGGACCAGGAAGTGGAAGCCAATCCGGCCGTGGGTGCCCGAGGCGTTGCTGTTGGCGTGCGGCTTGCCCGGGCCGTGCCCGCCGGCCGCTCCACCGACCAGCAACGCAAGCGCGAGCAGGGCGACGGCCAGCGTCAGTCCGGCGAGCCCTGCGCGTGTTCTTCGTCTCATTCGATTCCCTCCTTACGGTTTCGTCGAGACGACTAGTGCATCGAGATCTGTCCGGTCGCGACGTGCTCCCCGACCTTGGGTCCTCCACGCACCACGTTGACGGTGAACTCAACCTGCGACGTCGCGTTGTTCATGTGCAGCGTGCCGGTGCCGCTGAAGGTTGCTGTGCCCGCCGCCGTGTTGGCCGACCCGGCGGTCACCTGACCGTCGACTTTCATCAGGCGAAGCCCGGCGAAGGCGGATCTGCCGGCCATCACGCAGTTGAAATGACCCTGGACGGTTCCGCCGCGGAAGACGACGCCCATCCCGAACTGCGAGCCGGGATGAATGCCGTCAAACGTTCCCGTGCCGCCACCACTCAAGACCACCGGTGCGCCTGCGACTGCTGTCGCTGGTCCGAGCACACCGACGGTGAGGAGGACGGCGGCGGCGAGAAGAAACTTCTTCACCATGCTCTCCCCTCCTTGGGTTCCCGGCAGGCTCTACCCGCGAG
>VAXH01000090.1:3267-22025 GCA_005883955.1 Actinomycetota bacterium
GCCCGAGCTAGAGCGCTTCCAGCCGATGAGGTCGCCGCCGGCGCGCTCCGCGTTTCGTTCGCTTGCGCGCCGCGACCGCCTCGTCGGCGCATTCGATCCGATCGAAGGCTGCGTTGTCGAGAGCCGCGACGAGGATCTGGTAGCGCGAGGGATCGAAGGTCTCTCCGCAGACAGGGCAGACCGCGAGAGGCGGGCGAGCGGCTATTTCTTCGGGTGGCCGTTGCCCGACTGTCCGGGCGGCCCGGTGTGTTCGTGGTTCTTGTCCCCGTTTCCCCAACCTGGACGATCTCCCTTGTTGGTCAATGTCGTAGCGAGCGGCGCTGCGGGCGCAGGCGGGGAAGGCGGCGGAGTGGGTGGTGGTGTGGGCGGCGGTGGACTGGGTGGCGAAGGAGGGGTCGGAGGCAGGGAAGGCGGGGGGCTCGGCGGCGGGTTCTGATCACGCACCTTCGCCGTTGCCGGAGACGAGCTGTGGGAGGCTTCCGAGCGCGGTCGCTCGGCCGCGGACGCGAGTTGCGCAGCCCGCACGGCAGACGTGCGACCCGCGGGCACTGTTCGACTCACGCTGTGCGGGGCTACGGTCGCAGGCTTGTGTGCCGGCAGGTGCGTGACCTTCACACGCGTCGGTCTTCCCGCGGCGGGCCAGGGCGGCTCGTACGGCTTGCCCGCGGAGACGTACCGAATTGCGCGGCCGGTTCCCAGTGCAGCGCGCCAGAGGTACCCGGACGCGACGGCGGAGCAGATCAGCATGATGAGTTGGAAGACGGACTTTCATGAGACTCCTGTGGTCGCGTCGACGACGTAGCGGTTCTTGCCGGCCCGCTTCGCCGCATAAAGCGCGTCGTCCGCGCGGCGAAGGAGCTCGTCGGTCGTCTGAGCCGGACTCGACTCGGCGATGCCGAAGCTGGCGGTCAGCCGAACAGTTTCAACTTCCGAAACCGCCATCGGCGACGCCTCGAGGGTGTCGCGGGTCCGCGCGGCGACGACCGCCGCGGCCTCGGCCGTCGTCTGCGGAAGGAGAATCGCGAACTCCTCGCCGCCGAGCCGCGCCGCAACGTCGAAGTCACGCACCTGGGCACGGAGCAGCTCCCCGAACGACTTCAGGACCCGGTCGCCGCCGTGGTGGCCGTAGTCGTCGTTGATCCGCTTGAAGTCGTCGAGGTCGGCGAGGACGACAGACAGCGGCGAGTCGAACATCTTCGCCCGTTCCAACTCGGTCTCGAGCGCCTCGATGAAGCGGCGCCTGTTGACCAGGTTCGTCAGCTCGTCGGTCGTCGCCTGGCGACGCACTTCCTCGTGGAGCCGCGCGTTCTCGAGCGCGATTCCGGCCTGCGCGGCAACCCATTCCGCCAGCTTCTGGGTCTCGACGTCGAAGCCCCGGGCGGGGGGATAGAGCAGCAGCTTCGTGTCGGAGTCGGAGTTTTCGCTCGCAAGGTCGAGCGTCAGCGGGCGGGTCCGGCCGCCCGCCTCGCCGAACCAACCTACTTCGACGCCTCCGTGCAGCATCTGCGCGCCGCGCGCCCCAGTCGCTTCGGTGACGACCTCGAGGATCAGCGGCACGAGCGCGCGCGGGTTGTGGGTGGCCGCGAGCGCGTCGCCGACGAGCGCGATCGCCTCGCGCGCATCCCGCGCGGCCGGGTGGGATCGCCGCCGCTCGTGTCGCATTTGCGTGACGGGGGCGGTCACCTCATGGCCACGAACCGAGCGGAGAACCGACAGCAGGACCGCGATCGTGACCAGGGAGGCGAGAGTCGCGAGCGCGATCAGGAGCACGTGCGATGCGGTATGGAGCGGCGGCCGGTGGTCATGCGGTTAGGACGCGGGGCTCTGCCCGCGCAGGTTGGGGATGACGTTAACGCCCCCGCGGGACGGTGGGGAACCTCCCCGCACCCGCGTACTCAGGGTTGCCGCCAAGTCCCGATGGGTCCGTTTCCGAGGAAAAGCTTGAGGCCGTGCGCGGTCGCGAGTTCGTCCTCCGGCTCGGCGTGGGGGAAGCCGCCGCGGACGAAGCGGTCCCACGCGAGCGCCCGCGCCACCGTCCCGGTCCGGTAGGCGAGGTCCGCGGCCTCGTGCAGATCGCCGAACGGCTCGAGGTACGCATCCCGCAGGCGCTGCAGCTCCGGGCCACCCGGTTCCAGGTCGAGCTTCGCCGCGTTCGCCCGCAGGGCCACGGTCAGCGAGTGGAAGGGGTGCGAGATGCAGCTGTCGCCCCAGTCGAAGAAGAGATAGCGGCCGTCGCGGAAGAAGACCTGACCGTCGTGGAGGTCGTCGTGTTGGATCGTCTCGGGAATGCCGTACGCGGCGAGCTCACCGCACATCGCCTCGAACTCGGGCAGTGCCGCGAGCATTTGTTCATGTTCTTCCGGCGCCAGCCCGCGCACCGGCTGCGCCAGCACCGCGCGCAGCTGGCCGGGCAGCACGGAAAGCCGCCCGTCGGGGACTCCCAGCGCGAGCAGCTCGTCCGCGAGCGGCGCGGCCGCAAGCTGCAGCTCGGCATAGCGTGGCAGCGCCAGTTCCCAATGCCGCAGGTCGGCTCGGCTAAGGACGACCTCGCGGAGGCGGCGGCCGGCATCCCGCATCAGCATCCAGCCGCGCTCGGCGTCGAGATCGACGAGCTCCGTGACCCGATCCGGCTTCAACTCGAAGAGCCTGTCGGTCAGCGGGGGCTCGAACAAGAAGCCGGTCGGGACCGCCTTGAAGTACAGATCTTCGTCCGGCGTCGGAACGCGAATCACGGTCGACCACCACCTGACGTGGAACTGATCGAGCTCGCCCGTCACCTCGGCACGCTCGCGGATCCAGGCCTCCGCCTCGGTGAGCCACCCGGGCTCGGTCCAGCGCAGCTCCGGCACGTTAGTGGCCTGACGGGCAACGTCGGCCATGCTCCCTGGCCCGCGCGCACGTGGCGCCAGAGTCCACGCTCCCCCTTGTCAAGGCTGCCAGCCTTGCCTGCGGACGGTCGCGGCCGCGTGGTTGGTGCCCGCGACCCAGGAAGCAGGCAACGTCACCGGCCAGACCACGATTACAGAGGAAGCTCGAGCGAGCTGAGCCCGCTCAGGTCAAGCCATGTGCGGCCGTTGCCGCGCACGATTCGGATCAGCACGTTCTGGCAGTGCCGGCAGCGAACGACGATCCCTGGTGCGTCGAGGTAGACGTCGGTCTCGGCCATCTGCTCATGCGCGCCGCAATTTCCACACGAGCCGGGGACGGTGGTCATCTCGACGCCGAACAGCTCGATCATGACCCCGCCGATCGCGTTGCCATCAAGACGTCGCTCCTCAGCCACCGGTGGCTCCGAAACGTTCGGTCTTGATCGAGAGCGGGTCGTAGCCGAGCGCGACCAGGCCGTCGGCCGCCGCGTCGACGAAGCGGGTCGAGCCGCAGACGAAGACCTGCGGGTCATCGCTCGCAGGCCAGGCGATCTCTCGCAACAGGTCGTTGTCGATGCGGCGCGAGTAGCCCGTCCAGCCTGATGGCTGCTCGCGGGTCAGCGTGTGGAAGACCTCGAGCCCGTGGCCGGCGCGAGCGTCGAGCTCCTCGCGATAGATCACGTCCTCGAGCGTACGCGACGAGTAGAGGAGGCGGATCGGCGTCGACCCCGGGGACGAGCGGATCATCGCCATCAGCGGCACGACGCCGGAGCCGCCGCCGACCAGGAAGACCGGCCGGCCGTCGTCCTCCCAGACGAAGTAACCGCCGATCGGCCCGCGCACCTCGAAGCCGTCGCCCTCACGCGCCTCGTCGACGAGGTAGGGCGAGACCTCGCCGTCCTCGAGCCGCTCGACCGTGATCGACAGCGGCTCGCCCGGAGCCGAGGCGATCGAATAGCTGCGCTCCGCTTGGTAGCCGTCCTCGGCGGTCAGCCTGACGTCGAGGTGCTGACCGGGCCGGTGCCCGGGCCAGCCCTCCGCGTCGAGCAGCAGCGTGCGAACCCGTGGCGTCTCTTCGAGCGCGCCCGTCACCTCGGTGACGAGCCAAGCTAGTCGCCCCAGTACCGCTGTTCCAGCCACGGGTCGCCGAGGATGTGGTAGCCGTTGGACTCCCAGAAGCCGGGCTCGTCCTCGTCCTGCAGCCGGAAACCGCGAATCCACTTCGCGCTCTTCCAGAAGTAGAGGTGCGGCACGAGCATCCTCGCCGGTCCGCCGTGCTCGGGCTCGAGCGGCTCGCCGTCGTAGTCGTAGGCGATCCACGCCTTGCCGTCCGTGACGTGCTCGAGCGGCAGGTTGGTGGTGTAGCCGCCGTCGCAGAAAGCGAGCAGATAGTCGGCGTCGTGTTCGACGAGCGCGAGCAGCGTGTCGAGCGACACGCCCCGCCAAGCCGTATCCAGCTTCGACCACTTCGTGACGCAGTGGATGTCGGTGGTGATCTCCTCGCTCGGCAGAGCCTGGAACTCCTCCCACGTCCAGCTCGCCGGCTCCGCGCCGCCCTCGATCGTGAAGGTCCACTCCGCCAGCGGCGTGTGCGGCGTCGGGCCCGCGGACAGCACCGGGAAGTCGTCCACCAGGTGCTGTCCGGGAGGAAGCCGGTCCGACGACGCTTCGCTCCGCCGCCCGTGAAACCCGCGTGAGATCTGGGGCATGCCGCGACTCTCTCAGCTTGCAGCGAGGCCCGCAACCGTTGGCGGCACGCCCTCGAAGGCGCCGATCTCGGCCAGCCGGCCGTCAGCCCCGACGCTCCAGCCGTGCACCTTCTGCGCGTCGGCGTCGAGTGCGTAGAGGAAGCGGCCGTTCGAGCTGATCGCCTCGTCGCGGATTCCCGCCTTGCCCATGCGTGTCGATGCGGCGACCGCCTCTGCGAGCTCGATGGCGCCGTCCTCGCCGATGCTGTAGCTCGAGATCGTGCAGTCGCCGAAGTTCGTGACGTAGACGTAACGATCGTCCTTGCTGACGGCCGCCCAGCAGACCTCGCTGCGCGTATCGCCGACCGAGCCGGTCAGGGGTGTCAGCTGCCCCGGCGCGGCGACTGCATACGACGAAGCCGCGGCCTTGCCGATGTCTCCGCCGAAGGCCTCGGTCACGACGAGCGCGCCTTCACCGGTGAAGTCGAAGCCGTAGGGAGTCTGGCCGGCGGATGGGATCGTCGCCGGGCCGTCGGCGTACCCACGTTCGTCGATCGCGTAGGCGCTGATGCTGTTCGTGCCGCGCTCGGTGACGACCAGCGTCCTGCCGTCCGGGCTGAACGCGATTTGCGCGCCGTCGGCGCCGTCGCCGCTCAGCGGGCGGGTCGAGCCGGCAAGCGGCTCGAGCTTTCCGTTTTCCAGCACCAAGCCCGCGATCGTCGCCGAGCCGTTGTTGAGCACGTAGACCAGCCGCTCGTGGACCGCGATGCTCGTCGGCGTCGAGCCGCCGGACGAGACGGTGTGCGCATGGCGAAGGCCGGCGTCTTCGACCGCAAACAGCGAGACGTCGTCACTGCCGGCGTTGGCGACCAGCAGCCACCGCCCGGCGTCGCTGAGGACGATCGAGCTCTGCGAAGGAAGGTGCGGCTTGCCGGTGCCCCGGCCGCCGGTCTCGTACGCGCCGACGTACGAGAGCGAGCCGTCGGCTGCGCGGTCGTAGGCGACGATCTCGTTCTTGGCGGCGTCGTTCGTCTGTAGGTAGACGCCTCCTTGACTGTCGTTCTGCATGTTCCTCTCCTCCATGACCCCTGGGCTTTGAGGCTTCAGTCGCGTTGGAGGTGCAGCCGTTACAGCTCAGCGACCGGCCGCGGCCTGGCGACGCCGCAGCACCGTGTCGAGCGTGACGGCCGCCAGCAAGATCACGCCGGTGGTGATGAACTTGATTGCGTCGGAGTAGCCGACGAGGTCGATGCCGTTCGCGACCATGCCGATGATCAGCCCGCCGAACAACGCGCCGCTGACACGGCCGCGGCCGCCGAAGAGGCTGACACCACCGATCACGGCCGCGGAGATCGAGTCGAGCAAGATGGTGCCGCCGCCGGCGCTCTCGAGACTGATGCCGTTGAGGCGGGAAGCGAGGATAACGCCTCCCATTGCGGCCATCGCGCCGGAGATCATGAAGACCAGGATTCGGATCAGCTTGACGTTGATCCCGGCCCGGCGCGTGGCCTCGGCGTTGCCGCCGACGGCGTAGACGTGGCGGCCGAAGGTCGTCCTGCTGGCCACGTACCCGCCGAGCACGACGAGGAAGACGACGATCAGCCCGACGAGCGGCAGGCCGGGCCGAGGTTTCGCCCGGTTACAGACATACACCGCGGCGAACGCCACACCGCCGAAGAAGGCGACCCTGACGACGACGAGGAAGAGGTTGCCGGTTGGCAGGCCTGCTCGCAAGCGGCTGACGTACGAGCCGAAAGCGGCGGCCGCGAGTGCCACTGTCAGGATGATCGCGACGATCCAGCCTGTGTTCTTGCTCAGGACGTAGTTCGAGATGTCGTTGATCTGAACGTTCTGGATTCCGATCACGCCCTGCGTACCGAGAATTTGCAGGATCAGGCCTTGGGATACGAGCAGGCCAGCGAGGGTGACCACGAACGAGGGAACACCGATGAAGGCGATGATCGATCCCTGAATCAGCCCGATCACGAGCCCGGTCAGGATCGCGAGCCCGAGTGCGACAAGACCCGGGTACTGGTGGCCGGTCCCGGCCTGCTGGAAATAGGCGACGGCCACACCCCCGAGCCCGCTGACAAAGCCGATCGAGAGATCGATCTCTCCGATCAGGAGCACGAAGACGACCCCGATCGCGATCACCGTCACACCGGCCATTTGTCCAATTAGGTTCTGGAAATTGACGGCGCTGAAGAAGAGGCTCGTCTTGGAGTTGAAGAAGAGCGCGATCGCGATGATTCCGATGATCACTGGCAGGCTGCCGACGTCGCCCGACCTGATCGCGACCCAACGGGCGCGAAGGATCGCGACGACGCTGTCCTGGTCCTCGACGGCCGCCTGGACCTCGGCCGGCGCGGCCGAGCTCACGCTACGACTTCCTCGGGAGCGGGCGCGCCGAAGGTGATGGCCTCCACGATCTCCTGCTCATTCGTCTTGCTCCGCTCGTAGACGCCGACGTTCCGCCCGAGCCGGAGGACTGTGATCCGGTTCGCGACCTCGAAGACGTCCACGAGGTTATGGGACACCAGCACGACCGCGAGTCCCTGCTCGGCGAGCCGCTTGACGAGGTCGAGCACTTGTCTCGTCTGGGCGACGCCGAGCGCCGCCGTCGGCTCGTCGAGGAAGACGAGCTTGTTGTTCCAGAGCACTGCGCGGGCGACTGCGACCGACTGACGCTGGCCCCCGGAGAGGGTTGCGACCGGTTGGCGCACCGAGCGGATGGTCGTCACGGAGAGCGATTTCAGGGTCTCGGCCGTACGACGTTCCATGGGCGCCTCCCGCAGCCGGAAAACCGGATCGTGCGCTTCACGGCCGAGGTACATGTTCTGGACGACGTCCAGGTTGTCGCAGAGCGCCAGGTCCTGGTAGACGACTTCGATCCCGAGCTTCGCGGCGTCCTTCGGTCCATGGATCGTGACCGGCTCGCCCTCGAAGAAGATCTGGCCGCCGTCGATCGAATAAATCCCGGCGACGCACTTGATCAACGTCGACTTCCCGGCGCCGTTGTCGCCGACGAGCGCCATCACCTCGCCCTGTCGAACCTCGAAGTCCACATCCTGGAGGGCCTGCACAGAACCGAAGTTCTTGGACACTCCGCGAAGCTCGAGCGTCGGCGTCGGCGTCGCGTTCACGGGCGGGTTTTACCACGGTGGAGGCGCTCGCAGGAGCGCCTCCACCGTGAAGATCATCTACTTGCAGTACTTCTTGTAGATGCCGTTGCAGACCTGGCCCTTCTTCAGGAAGCCTTCCTTGAAGAGGAGCGTGTAGTTCTTCTTCGTGATCCAGACCGGGGTCAGCAGAATTGACTTCGTGCCGCTGACTTTGCCGTTCACGCCCGGTACCGGCTTCTTCTTGATGATCGCGATGGCCGCCTTGGCGGCTGCGTTCGCTTCTCGGCGGACGGACTTGTAGACCGTGCCGCTCTGCCAGCCGGCGAGGATGAACTGGACGCCGGTCGGTGTTGCGTCCTGGCCTGTGAGCGGAATCGACTTCAGGCCGTGAGCCTTCAGCGATGCGACCACAGCACCTGCGATGCCGTCGTTCGCGGCTAGGACGGCGTCGATCTTGTTGCCGTTTTGAGCGAGCATCTGGTCGAATTCGGTGCGAGCAACGGTTGCGCTCCACTGCGTCCACTGATCGCCGGACTTGGCCAGCTTGAACGTCCCGTTCTTGTAGAGCGGCTTCAGGATCGAGTCGTAGCCCTGCTTGAAGAGCTTCGCGTTGTTGTCCTTGATATCCCCGTTCAGCTCGGCAATCACGGGGTGCTGCGAGTACTTGCCCCTGGCCTTGAGCGCGGCGATCAGGCCGTTCGCCTGAAGCTTGCCGACGACCGGGTTCTGGAACGACACGTAGTAGGAGGCCTTGCTGCCCACGACGAGGCGGTCGTAGTCGATGACCTTGGCGCCGCGAGAAACCGCCAAGTTGGTGATCGAAGCGCCCGAAGTGGCATCGAGCTGGTCGAGCAGGATCACCTTCGCCCCCTGGGCCAGGCACTGCTGCGCTTGCGACTTCTGCTTCTGCGGATCGTTATGTGCGTTGACCACGGTGGCGGAAACCCCAGCGGCCTTGAATGCGGCCTTCAGATACGGGGCATCGAACAGCGTGTAGCGCGTCGACGACGTCGTGTCCGGCAGCAGCGCGCACGCCTGAATCGACGCGGCCTGCTTGGTTGGAGAGCTCACCCGCGCCGAAGCGGCGGCGACGAGCAGCCCGGCGGCGACGATCACGGTCAAAGCCGCTGTCGCCCAGCGAACGTTCTTCACCCTTCCTCCTCTGTGATTGACCTGGTCTCACTGCCTTAGTACCACATTCCATCTTCGCTGGCCCAACCACAACTGTAATTTCGAGTGGGAAAGTCCGGCCCGGCCGAAGGCGCCGAGCCGCGCGTTCGAAGACGCCTCGTTCGCCACCTCAGCTTGTCGGAGCGTGTTAGCCTCGCGCCGGTGCGGCTGAAGCCGATCCTGCTACTCGGAGCGACCGCGCTGCTGGCGTTGGTTGCGTCCGGCTGCGGCGGTGGCTCGAAGAAGTCGGCTGCGCCGAAGAGCTCCGGTTGCTCCGTCGACCAGCTCAACCTCGTCCACAAGGGACAGTTGACGGTCGGCACCGACAATCCGGCGTTCCCGCCCTGGTTCGGCGGCACCCCGCCGAAAGGGTCGACGTGGAAGGTCAGCGACCCGAACTCGGGCCAGGGCTTCGAGAGCGCGGTCGCCTACGCGGTCGCCGGGAAGCTCGGCTTCAAGAAAGGCGATGTCCACTGGGTGGTCGTCCCCTTCGAGCAATCGTTCAAGCCGGGCTCGAAGAGCTTCGACTTCGACATCAACCAGATCTCTTACACGCCCGCGCGCGCGAAGAGCGTCGACTTCAGCGATTCCTACTACGACGTCAACCAGGCGCTGATCGGGCTCAAAGGGACGCCGATCACCTCGGCGAAAACCAGTGCCGACGTCAAGAAGTACAAGCTCGGGGTCCAGATCGGGACGACGAGCTACGCCTACGTGACGAAGAACATCAAGCCGAGCCAGCAGCCATCCGTCTACAACACCTCGAGCGACGTCAACTCCGGCCTGAAGGCGCACCAGATCGACGGGATCGTCGTCGACCTCCCCACGGCCTTCTACATCACCGCCGTCCAGATCCCCCAGGCGACGATCGTCGGGCAGTTCCCGACCGTCGGCACGCCAGAGCACTTCGGCATGGTGCTCGCCAAGGGCAACAGCCTGACCTCGTGCGTCGACAAGGCGCTTGCTTCGCTGAAGAGCGCCGGGACGATTGCGAAGATCCAGCAGGAGTGGCTGTCGAACAAGGCGAGCGCTCCCGTCCTGAAGTAGCACGCGTCCCCGCGTGAGCGCCGACGCGGAGACCGGCCGCGGCGACCGGGGGGACCGCCGCTCGCGGATCCTGGGCGACCTGCGCGGCACTCGCAACATCGGGATCGCGGTCACCAGCACGGTCGTGTTCTTCGTCGTTGTCGCCGTCGTGATCGCCAACTCGGCCGGTTGGCCGGAGGTCCGCAAGGCATTCTTCGACCGCAAGCTCTTCGGCGACTCCTTTCCGGAGGTCGGGCATGCCTTCCTGCTGAACATCCGGATCTTCTGCATTGCCGAGGCGCTGATTCTCGTCTTCGCCCTCGCGATCGCTGTCCTACGCGGCTTGCCCGGGCCGGTGCTCTTCCCGTTCCGCTTGCTCGCCGTTCTCTACACCGACCTCTTCCGAGGGATCCCGACGATCCTCGTGATCTACATCCTCGGCTTCGGCGCGCCGGCGCTCCAGCTCTCGGGCGTGCCGAACTCGCCGCTCTTCTGGGGCGTTACGGCTCTCGTGCTCGTCTACTCGGCTTACGTTGCCGAGGTCTATCGCGCCGGGATCGAGTCGGTGCACCCGAGCCAGGAGGCGGCGGCCCGCTCGCTCGGGCTCTCCCGCGCCCAGACGCTGCGCTACGTGATCGTGCCGCAGGCGGTCCGGCGGGTGATCCCGCCGCTGCTCAACGACTTCATCGGGCTGCAGAAGGATTCTGCGCTCGTCGCCTTGATCGGTCCGATCGAGGCTTTCCGGCAGTCGCAAATCGACGTTGCTGCGACCTTCAACTACACGCCGTACATGGCGACCGCGCTCCTCTTCATCCTGCTGACGATTCCGCTCGCCCGCTTGACGGACTGGCTGATTGCACGCGACCGGCGCCGCCAGAGCGCGGGCGGTGCTCGGTGAGGGCGAGAGCCACCGCGCTGAAGCTCGAAGCCGTGCACAAGTCGTTCGGCTCCGTGGAGGTGCTGCGCGGCGTCGATCTCGAGGTCGGCGAGCACGAGGTCGTCTGTTTGATCGGAGCCTCGGGCTCGGGCAAGTCGACGCTGCTCCGTTGCGTCAACCTGCTGGAGCGGATCGACGCCGGCAGGATCTTCCTGCACGGAGAGGAGATCACGCGCCGGGACGTCGATGTCAACGCCGTGCGGCGGCGCGTCGGAATCGTCTTCCAGGCGTTCAACCTCTTTCCGCACATGACCGTCCTCCGGAACGTGACCCTCGCCACGTCTCGCGTGCTTCACAAGCCTAGGGCCGAGGCTGAGGCCGAGGCGACTGCGCTCCTGGAGCGCTTCGGGCTGGCCGACAAGCGCGCCGAGTATCCCGACCGTCTGTCGGGCGGCCAGCAGCAACGCGTGGCGATCGTCCGGGCCCTGGCGATGCAGCCCGAGCTGATGCTGCTCGACGAGGTGACGAGCGCGCTTGACCCGGAGCTCGTCGCGGAGGTGCTGAATGTGATCCGCGAGCTTGCCGACGGCGGGATGACGATGGTCATCGCGACGCACGAGATGAGCTTCGCGCGCGACACCGCCAACCGCGTCTGCTTTCTCGATGCCGGCAGGATCCTCGAGCAGGGACCGGCGGAGGAGATCTTCACGCACCCCCGCGAGCCGCGGACGCAGCAGTTCCTGGAACGCATAATCGCCGCCGGGAGGCTGTGATGGAGCGCTTGCGGGACCTCGGCTTACGAATCGGCGATCTGGAGCCGGGGCCGCGGAACGCGATCACGGACGTCCTCGGTGTTTGCGTCGGGCAGGTGACGGTGAGGCGGGACGAGCCGGATCCGCCGGAGGGCCGCGGAATCGCGCGTACCGGGGTCACCGCCATCGTGCCCGGGCCGCTCGAGTCGCTCGTCAGCACTCCGATCGCCGCCGGCACGGCGGTGCTGAACGGCGCCGGCGAGCTGACGGGCTCGCTGCAGATCGGCGAATGGGGCTGCATCGAGACGCCCGTCTACCTGACCTCGACGATGGCCGTCGGGCGGGTCTACGACGGCGCCGTCGCCGCCGCAGTGGCGGCAGATTCCTCGGTCGGGACCGAGAACTTCGTCATCCCGGTCGTCGGCGAGTGCGACGACGGCTGGCTCAACGACGCTCGCACGGTTCAGGTGGAAGCGGCCGATGTTCAGCGTGCGCTCGACATCGCAGGCGAGGACGTCGCGGAAGGCGCAGTCGGCGCCGGCACCGGCATGATCTGCTTCGGCTGGAAAGGCGGCATCGGCACCGCGAGCCGCCGCCTCGGGTCCGACCACCTCGGCGTCCTTGCGCTGACGAACTTCGGCACCCACGAGCAGTTACGCGTCGACGGGCTTCCCGCCGGCCGCCTGCTCGATCCTCCTCCGCCCGGCCGCGACCATCCCGGCGGCAGCTGCATCGTCGTGATCGCGACCGACGCGGCCCTCGGGACACACCAGCTGACGCGCCTCGCCCGCCGGGCCGGCCTCGGGCTTGCGCGAACGGGCTCGATCGGTCACCACGGCAGCGGCGAGATCTTCGTCGCCGTCTCGACCGGCGAGGGCGCCACGGTGCCCGATTGCGACCTGAACGGGTTCTTCGGCGCAGTAGTCGATGCGACCGAAGAGTCGGTTCTGAACTCGCTCTGGGCGGCACAAGACGTAGAAGGACGCGCAGGGCGGATGATCCGCGCGCTGCCGCATGAGCCCGTCCTCGAGCTGCTGCGCGAGGCAGGGCGAATCTAGAGGCCTAGGCGGTCAGCTCGGCTGCGAGCTCGGCGAAGACGTTCACGTAGCGGTCGACCGCCTCGTCGTCGTGGGCGACACTGAGGGTCCACTCCTCCTCGCGCCCGGGCGTCATGAAGATGCCGCGGTTCATCGAGTAGAGCCAGGCGAGATCGGTGAGCTCCGCGTCCTGGTTTGCCTTGAAGCTCGCGTAGTCGACGATCCTTTCCGACGCAAACGTCACACAGCCCTTGGCCGCGATTCCGATCGCATAGCCCGGCAGGCTGTGCTCCTCGATCACCCGGGTGCAAGCGCCGAGAATCCGGTCGTTGAGACGATCGAGGTGCTCGTAGGCCGCCGGTGTCAGGACCTCCTCCAGGTTCGCGCGAGCCGCCGCCATCGAGAGCGGATTCCCGTTGAAGGTGCCGACCTGGTAGACGCGTCCGTCCTCGACGACGCGCATGACCTCGTCGCTGCCGCCGATCGCCCCGGACGGCAGCCCGCCCCCGAGCGACTTTGCCAGGGTGACGAGATCGGGCTGGACACCGAACCGCTCGGTCGCGCCTCCTGCAGCGATCGTGAACCCGGTCTTGACCTCGTCGAAGAGGAGGACGATCCCGCGGCGCTTGGTCAACTCGCGGACCGCCTCGAGGTAGCCCGGCTCCGGCGGGATGATCCCGAGGTTCATCATCGCCGCCTCCATGATCACGCAGGCCGGGGCGCGCCCCTCTGACTCGAGCCGCTCGATGCGGCGCTCCATCGCGTCGATGTCGTTGAACGGGACCGCGACGGTGAGCTCGACGACTGCTGGCGGCAGGCCGGCGCCGTAGCCGATCGACGGCAGCTCGTCCGGTGGCATTCCTGCGACCTCCGTGCCGCCGGTCGAGACCATCAACGCGTCGTTGTGGCCGTGGTAGGAGCCGAAGATCTTGACGATCGTGTCGCGGCCGGTGAGCCCGCGCGCGATCCGGACCGCGTCCATCGTCGCCTCGGTTCCCGAGTTTGTGTAGCGCCACTTCGGCAGGCCCCAGCGGCGCTGCAGGTGCTCTGCGACAGCGACGGCGTCCTCGGTCGGTGCCGCGAAATGGGTACCGAGCCGAATCCGGCTCTCGACTGCCCGGGTGATCGCTGGGTGCGCGTGGCCCTGAGTCATCGAGCCGAAGCCGTTGTGGAAGTCGAGCAGCTCGTTGCCGTCGACATCCCAGACCCGTGCCCCCTCGCCGCGGTCGAGATAGATCGGCCACGGCTCGCGGAGCTGGTACGAGGAGGCGACGCCGCCGGCGAGCGACGTGCGCGCGCGCTCGTACAGCGCCCGCGACATCGGCGTCCGCTCGTTCAGCGTCCGCTCCTCGCGCTCGGTCAGCTCGCGAATACGCTCGCGGTCGACCTGGCTAGGCGCTTGGACGGCCATAGAGCGACCCTAACAAGGTCAACGGCGTATTCCGCCCGGCCATGGCCGAGTGCCAGGCATGAGGACCGGTCCGAAGCGCCAAAGTCGCTGCAAAGAGGGAGAACCGTGCCAAGTCGGCACGTTCCGCAGTCCGATCTGGTGCCAGGCACAGGGACACGTCTGCAAAGGGCGGTCTTGGTCAGACGCGGATACAGGCAGCGCGATGCGTCGGCGCCCGGGCGGCCGCGGGGCGCTCGAGCCGGGGGTCGATCCGTTTGCAGTCGTCGATGGCGATCGGACAGCGGGGGTGGAAACGGCAACCGGCCGGGATGCGCACCGCGTCCGGAGTCTCTCCGCACAGGATCTGCGGCCGGCGTCGGTCGCGGGGATCCCGGCGCGGCACGACGGACAACAACGCAGCTCCGGGTCGTGCACCGCGTGCAAAGCCGTATCGTCGTGGGCCGCTGCGTCGACGATCCTCGCGCCGGCACCGCGTAGCTCCTCGAGGATCACGTCCGTCCGCGCCGCCGTCTCGACGGCGGGAGTCCGTACGCCGATCCAGATCTCAGCCGCCGGATCGTGGAGGCGGCAGTCGTCGCTCCAGACGACGGGAATCGTCAGCGCCATCGCGCGAACCTAACGTTCGCGTCGCGAAGGCGTCAGCCGAAGGCCGGCTAGACGGTGGTCGTTGGGCCCGCCTCGGCGGGCCCGCAGCGCGGGTCGTGGTAGCAGGCAAGCTGCAAGAGCACCGTATGCAGGGTCTTGCGGGTCTGGGCGTCGAGCGGAGCCAGTAGCTCTTCCTCGATGTTCTTGACGAGCGAGCGCAGGCGAACGAGGACCCGGCGGCCATCAGGAGTGAGGCTGACCATGTGCCGGCGGCGGTCGTTCGGGTCCCGCTGGCGCTCGATCAGGCCGCGCTGCTCGAGCGAGTCGAGGATTCCGACGAGCTGGCTGCGGTCTAGCTGCAGCGCATCCGCGATCGTGGCCTGCGTCTCCCGGGCCTCTTCGCCGAGGAGCGCGAGGACGCTGTAGTCGTAGAGACTGAATCCCGCCGCCTCGACTTCCGCGATCGCCTTGGCCTTGAAGGTGTAGCCAAGACGAGCGAGCAAGAAGGCGGAGTTCGCCAACAGCTCCTTGGCGACGCGAACCGGAGGACGTGGAACCTCAGTTACTTGAGTAGTCACGAAAATTAGTGTAGCACCAAAGAGTTGTCCTCTGCTATCGTGGACTCGTTCAACGATCTGGAGGGCAAATCAATGAGTTCAGAAATTGTGACACAGCAGGTGGACGAACGCCAAGAGACCGTCGACAGCAGGCGCTGGCTCGGGCTCGCCGTCATCGTCGCCGCCCAGTTCATGGTCGTCCTCGACATCGCGATCGTGAACGTCGCCTTGCCGTCGATCAAGACCGATCTTCACTTCACCGAATCAAGCCTGCAGTGGGTGATCACCGCGTATTCGATCTTCTTCGGCGGCGTGCTCCTGCTCGGCGGGCGGCTGGCCGATCTGCTTGGCCGCCGGCGGCTGTTCATGCTGGGGCTTGCCCTGTTCACAGTCAGCTCGCTGCTCGACGGCCTTGCCTGGTCGGAGGGCTCGCTGATCGCGTTCCGCTCGTTGCAGGGGCTGGGCGCAGCCTTGCTGTCGCCGGCCGCTCTGTCGATCCTGACGACGACCTTCCGTGAAGGGCGCGAACGCAACCTAGCGCTCGGGATCTGGGGCGCGGCATCCGGCAGCGGCGGGGCGGCCGGAGTGCTGCTCGGCGGCGCGCTGACCAGCACTTTGAGTTGGTCGTGGATCTTCTTCATCAACATTCCCGTCGGCCTGCTAGTGCTGGGCGTGACCCCCTGGCTGCTCCGTGAGAGCCGCGCCGATCTCCAGCACCGCACCTTCGACTTCGCCGGCGCCACATCGATTACCGCGGGCCTGATGGTGCTCGTCTACGCGATGACGCGCGCGACGGAGCACGGCTGGCTCACCGCGGAAACGATCGGCCTGCTCGCCGCTTCGGCTGCCTTGGTCGCCGCCTTCGTCGCGATCGAGTTTCGCTCGAAGGCGCCGCTCTTGCCGATGCGGATCTTCCGGCTGCGGACGCTCACTGCGTCGAACGTCACCGGCCTGCTGATGGGCGGAGCGGTGTTCTCGCAGTTCTTCCTGCTCACGCTCTACATGCAGCAGGTTCTGCACTACTCGGCGCTCAAGACAGGTGTCGCCTACATCGCGCTGACGCTGGCGATCATCAGCTTTTCGGCCGTTTCGCAGATGCTGGTGACGCGGATCGGCATCCGCCGCGTGCTGTCGGCGGGGCTCCTACTCTCAGCGGTCGCGCTCGTACTCTTCGCGAGGCTGCCTGTGCACGGGAGCTACTTCGCCGATCTCTTTCCGGCATTCTTGATCAGCGGCGTCGGGCTGGCGCTGGCGTTCGTGCCGATCTCGATCGGCGGCCTGACGGGCGTCCGCCAGGCCGACGCGGGAATCGCCTCCGGCCTGATCAACACGACTCAGCAGATCGGCGGCGCGATCGGCGTCGCCGCGGCGACCACGATCGCGACGACTTTCACCACCCGCTACGTCGACGTGCATGCCGGCGCGACTCCGCTCGGCGGGGCAGCACTGACGCACGGCTTCGCGATCGCGTTCTACGCCCTGGCAGCCATCGCAGCCCTGGGCGCCGTCGCGGCAGCGGTGCTTGTCGAGTCCAACCCCGCGATGCCGGAGGTGGAAACCGTCGATCAGCCTGTCGCCGTGGAGCTGGCCGCGTGAGTGCGCGAGAAATCGACGACCTGCTCCTCCACATCAGGGGTCTCGTGCTGGTGCGTGAGATCCTGAGGCAGCGCGGTGCCACCCCCGCTGAGCTCGAGGCCCACACGGCCGAGCTCGAGCGGCTGAAGGACCGGCTGGCCGAGCTGGCCGTTCCGGCAACCGTCGGAGGCTAGGACACAAAAGGGGCGCGGCGGCCTCCCAGCCGCCGCGCCCTTCTAGCTCCCGTTCCGACGAGTGCTACGAGGACTTCATCGGATCGAGATACACGTCGTCGATCGCCGCGTTGCCGCCGACCGCCGTGAAGCGGAACGAGACCGAGGTGGTGAAGAGCGGCAGAGTCCCGCCCAGCATCCCGATCGCCGGCGAGGGCTTCCAGGAGCCGCCCGACGAGATCGTGCCGCCGTCGAAGATGCCGAGGACGCTCGAAAGCAGGCCCCGATAGATGACCTGAACCTTCACGCTCGAGCCGGAGTCGCCGCGCGTGAGGAAACGCATCTTGCTCGAAAGCAGCGAGATGCACATCCCCGGGCTCGTGGCCGACGCGCCCTTGGGCAGCGACACCGAAGTCTTGTCCGCGCTGCTATGGACGAAGTAGGTCTCATTCCCGGAGACGGCACGGGCACCCCCGCTCAGGCTCCAACCGCTGCCGCCCGACTCGAAGCCACCGTCGGGAGCAAACGCGTAGTTGGCGTAGTCCTTCCAGGCTGAAAAAGGCGTCGAAGTCGCAGAGGGGCAGGCGAGGCCGAGACCCGCGGCCGCCGGAGCGGCTCCCGCAGCCATCGCGATTGCACCGCCGACCAGACCGAGAGCAAGAGCGGCTCGCGCCCGACGGACAAAAGAATTCAATGCCACAGAAAATCCTCCTCAGATAGCCGCAGTCGATTACCCAGATTCCCTGTACTCACTTTGGTCAGGCGCGGCGTCGCAACGTCCCCCATTGAGGTGATTCGTCTGCGAGTCAAGGAGTTCCCATGGCACGCCGATACCGGGGAACATGGCGGCGTCGGTCGCGACTGGATCTACCGTGCCCGAAAGCGGCGTGCTTCAGGGCGGCGCGGATGCCAGCGTCGATGCGCTGATCGAGCAGTCGCGGCAGTTGGCGGCCACGCCCCTCGGCGATCGAGACCGTCTGGCCTCGCTCCTGCTCGCCGTCCCGTTCTTGCTTGTTTCCGGCGCCCTGGCTGCATTCGCCCACTCGTCTCGGGAGGCGGGGCTCGGGACGTTTGCCGTCTTCATTGCGGCCTATGCGCTCGCATCGCGAATCGACTTCGAGATCGGCACCGGGTCGGCCGTGCCCACCCAGCTCGTGCTCGTGCCGATGCTCGTGCTCCTTCCGGTCCAGGATGTACCGCTGTGCGTCGTGGCAGGCCTGCTTCTCGGCGGCCTGCCGGACTACGCACGTGGCCGGATCCCGATCGCCCGCGGCGTGTTGCGGTTCGTGAATTCCTGGCACGCCGTCGGTCCGTCGCTCGTCCTCGTCGCGGCCGGCCAGCCTGAGCCGACACCGCGACACCTCTTGGTCTATGCGTTGGCGTTCGTCGCCCAGTTCGCATTCGATTTCGGCAGCACGGCTCTGCGGGACCGCATGGGCCTCGGTGTCTCTCCTTGGAGCCTCGTGCGCTTCATGGTCTGGATCTGGGCCGTCGACTTGGCCCTGACGCCCATCGCCATCCTCGCAGCGCTTGGATGTGGCGCCCATCCTTGGCTTATCGTCCTTTCACTCCCGTTGATGGGACTTCTGGCTTACTTCGCGCGCGAGCGCCAGGTTCGGATCGACCACGCGCTCGAGCTCGGCCACGCATACCGAGGTACCGCCATGCTGCTCGGGGACGTCGTCGAAGCGGACGATGCATACACCGGTAGCCATAGCCGAGATGTCGTGACGCTTGTACTCGATGTGGCGAGCAGGCTGGGGCTCGACGCGCGCGGGCAGAGGGATGCCGAGTTCGCGGCTCTTCTCCACGACATCGGCAAGATCAAGATCCCGGGCGAGATCATCAACAAGCCGGGGAAGCTGACGGACGAGGAATGGGCGGTCATGAAGACCCACACTGTCGAGGGCGAACGGCT